>CAYQOJ010000171.1:0-663 GCA_964419105.1 uncultured Methylococcus sp. | reverse complement strand
CCCATCCGGATGACATCGTGGCCATTCAGGAGGCTGCTCGGGCCAAGGGCGTCAAGGTCATGGAAGGCTTCATGTACCGCTTCCACCCTCAACACGAGAGGGTCCGTGAGCTGATCGCCTCAGGACTGATCGGTGACATACGATCGGTACGAACCAGTTTTTCTTTCATGATGAAACCGGCGCGCCTCTACAGAATCCAGTCCGACATTGATGCCGGAGGCGGAGCCATGTGGGACATTGGCTGCTACGCGATTCATTCGGCAAGAATGTGGATGCCTGGAAAACCCCTCGCGGTGAGCGCCATGATGCACTGCGCCGAATCTGGGGCGGATCTTTCGACCAGCGGGATTATCGAATACGGCGAGGGCCGACGGGCCCATTTTGATTTCAGCTTTGAGTGCACCCGGCGTTCGGAGTACGAAATCACCGGCACACTGGGTACCATTCGTTGCCCTACTGTGTGGCAATTACCGGGAGATGTACCGGAAATTCAGTGGCGCACTGAGGACGGCCGGAGGGGCGAAGAGAGCCCTCCCGCTTACAACCACTTCGAACTTGAAGTTGCGGGTTTTTCAAATGCCGTCATCAGCGGACGGGATGCGCTCCTCCCCCTTGAAGATGCACTCATGAACTGCAAGATCATCACAGCAGCCATTGAGTCTG
>CAYQOJ010000170.1:0-7168 GCA_964419105.1 uncultured Methylococcus sp. | reverse complement strand
AAGTGGAAAGAACTTTGGAAGGGAAAAAAGATCTACAACTTCAGTGGCAAGGAACTGCATGAGAGCAACCTGACCGAAAAGGGTCAGACCATTGATATTGGTGAGGTCGCCCTGGGTCTTGTTAAGGGTGGCGTTGATCCTTCAAAGGCGGGTGCAGAGTTTCAGGTGGATGCGCTTGCGGGTGCTACCCTGACCAGTCGCGGTGTCAGTAATCTGGTCCGTTACTGGATGGGTCGTGACGGCTACGCCATTTATCTTGCAAAGGTTAGGAATGGTAGAGGTTAAGGCTATGGAACTTACAGAAGAAAATAAGAAGGTCCTCGTCGATCCACTGGTTGAAAATAATCCGATCACCCTTCAGGTGTTGGGGATTTGTTCTGCACTGGCGGTGACCTCACAGTTGTCGACGGCGCTGATCATGAGTCTGGCACTGACCACAGTGACCGCTTTCTCGAGTGCAGGCATCGCATTTGTGAGAAATCACATTCCGAGCAGCATCCGTATCATCGTGCAGATGATCATCATTGCATCGTTGGTTATCGTGGTAGATCAGTTGCTGAAGGCATTCGCTTATGATGTCAGCAAGCAGCTTTCAGTATTTGTAGGTCTGATCATCACTAACTGTATCGTCATGGGTCGCGCTGAAGCCTATGCGATGAAGAATCCTCCTTGGGAAAGCTTCCTCGATGGGATTGGTAATGGCCTTGGATACAGCTTGATCCTGATCACGGTAGCGACGGTGCGTGAGCTGTTTGGTTCGGGAAAGCTCTTGGGCATCGATATCCTGCCTTTGGTCAAGGATGGCGGCTGGTATGTGCCCAACGGACTTCTCTTGTTGCCTCCGAGCGCGTTCTTCCTGATTGGTCTCATTATCTGGGGCGTAAGAACCTGGAAGCCGAAGCAGGTTGAAAAGGCAGACTTCGCGATCCAGCCGGCGCACGGCGTCGTTCATGGGGAGGCCCACTAACATGGAAGCGTATATCAACCTATTCATTAAGTCGGTTTTCATTGAAAACATGGCGCTCGCCTTCTTCTTGGGAATGTGCACTTTCATTGCAGTATCCAAGAAGATCGAAACGGCGGTGGGGCTGGGCATTGCTGTTGTCATTGTGCAAACCCTCACCGTTCCAGCAAATAACCTGATCTATAGCTACCTGCTAAAGGAAAATGCCCTGACTTGGGCGGGTATTCATGATGTGGATCTGAGCTTTATCGCTTTGATGGCCTGTATTGGTGTCATCGCGGCTATCGTTCAGATTCTTGAAATGGTGCTCGATAAATTTTTTCCAGCCTTATATAACGCGCTAGGCATCTTTCTCCCGTTGATTACGGTGAACTGCGCGATTCTTGCCGGCAGTCTTTTCATGATTGAAAGGGACTACAACTTTTCAGAAAGTGTGGTTTACGGCATCGGAAGTGGCTTTGGCTGGGCTCTGGCGATCACTGCGATGGCAGGTGTTCGTGAAAAATTGAAATACAGCGATGTTCCCCCGGGTCTTCGCGGACTGGGCATCACCTTCATTACTGCAGGCCTGATGGCTCTGGGCTTTATGGCCTTCTCAGGCATCCAACTCTAAGGATTCGAGGTTAACAATGCTGGAAATTATTCTCGGTGTAGTTTTCTTCACCTTTATCGTTGTCGCATTGGTCTTCGTCATTCTTGGCGCAAAGTCCAAGCTGGTGGCTGAGGGCAATGTAGATGTCCTCATCAATGAAGAAAAAACCATCCAAGTTCCGATTGGATCCAAGCTACTGACTGCGCTAGCAGATAATGAGCTCTTCGTATCCTCGGCTTGCGGCGGTGGTGGAACCTGTGGGCAATGCCGCGTTAACGTCTGTTCGGGGGGTGGTGACATTCTGCCGACGGAACTTTCGCACATCACTAAGCGTGAGGCGAAAGACGGGGATCGCCTCGCGTGCCAGGTCACAGTAAAGCAGAACATGAAGATTCACGTTCACGACGAAGTTTTCGGCGTGAAGAAGTGGGTCACCAAGGTCCGTTCTAACAACAATGTAGCAACCTTCATCAAAGAACTCGTTCTCGAATTGCCCCGTGGCGAGAAGGTCAACTTCCGTGCAGGTGGCTACATTCAGATTGAATGCCCTGCCTATCAGACCAAGTTCAGCAACTTTAAGATTGAACAAAAATTCCGTGACGAATGGGATAAGTACAATCTTTGGGAAATTGAGTCAGTGGTCACTGAGCCGACGATCCGGGCGTACTCAATGGCAAATTATCCGGAGGAGAGCGACATCATCATGCTCAACGTCCGTATTGCCACCCCGCCGCCAAACGTCAAAGGCGCGCCTCCGGGTATCATGTCTTCATGGATCTTTAATCTGAAGCCAGGTGATCCTGTGGTCATTTCGGGGCCGTTCGGTGAATTCTTCGCTCGTGAAACCGAAAATGAAATGATCTTCATTGGGGGCGGTGCAGGGATGGCGCCGATGCGTTCGCATATCTTTGATCAGTTGCGCCGTCTGAAATCCAAGCGCAAGATCACCTTCTGGTATGGTGCACGTAGCTTGCGTGAGATGTTCTATGTAAAGGACTTCGATACGCTGCAGAAGGAAAACCCGAACTTCACATGGAATATTGCGCTCTCGGAGCCTAAGCCTGAAGACAATTGGACAGGCTACACGGGGTTTATTCATAACGTGTTGCTTGAAAATTATCTGAAGGATCATCCTGCGCCTGAAGATTGTGAGTACTACATGTGTGGTCCTCCCATGATGAACGCAGCCGTTATCAACATGTTGCTCTCCATTGGCGTTGAAAGGGAGAACATCATGCTGGACGATTTCGGGGGCTAATCGCCGACCGAGTCACTCAAAAGGGGGCTGCGGCCCCCTTTTGCGTGTGAGGGCCATGCTGGCTGGATTGCGTGTGTATCGCGGATTAGGAGATTTGATATGGCACTATTTCTTACGACATTTTTTATCATTGCCCTCGTCGTCGTCTTGATGGCGGTCGGGGTGATGTTTGGGCGCAAGGCCATCAAGGGCAGTTGCGGTGGGCCTGATGGGGCGGATTGTCTTTGCACGAAAAAATGTGACAAGCGCAAAAAGCTCGAGGCCATGGCGCAACAACAATCCTGACCGCTCGCAGGATTAGCTCACAAGGAAGCGTGGATTTGCGCAAGTGAGGCGTGATGGCTGAAAGTCTGCTTTGGTTTGATTATGAAACTTTCGGGCTTGATCCTGCCCGGGATCGCCCCGCGCAATTTGCAGGCCTCCGCACCGATCCAGAGCTGAACCCAATCGGAGAGCCATTCACCCTTTTTTGTAAGCCACCCCGTGACTACCTACCTAACCCCGAATCTTGCCTGATCACAGGAATCTCTCCCCGTCTGGCAATGGCGCAAGGGGTGCCTGAACATGAGTTTATTGACCGGATTCTGGCGGAATACGCAAAGCCTGGAACCTGTGGGGTTGGATATAACAGTATCCGATT
Source organism: uncultured Methylococcus sp. (assembly GCA_964419105.1). Taxonomy (GTDB): domain Bacteria; phylum Pseudomonadota; class Gammaproteobacteria; order Methylococcales; family Methylococcaceae; genus UBA6136. The sequence goes on along the minus strand of CAYQOJ010000170.1, from coordinate 3,714 downwards.
CGATGATGAGGTGACTCGCAACACCTTGTTTCGAAACCTTCATGACCCATTCGCGAGAGAATGGCAGTTCGGTAACTCTCGTTGGGATCTTCTGGGAGCGGTAAGGCTTGCCCGAGCACTAAGGCCTGAGGGCATCGTCTGGCCCAAGGATAGAGAAGGTCGGCCCACCTTAAAGTTGGATCATCTCACAGTGGCCAACGGGATTGAGCATGGCGATGCTCACGATGCCATGGGCGATGTCAGAGCCACTCTCGCGTTAGCTCGACTTCTCAAGCGAGAGCAGCCAAGGCTGTACCAGTATTTGTGGGGGCAAAGGGCCAAGAAGGCAGTGCTCCGACTGGTTGACCCCGGCAGTATGACGCCTTTTCTGATGGCCTCCACAAGGATGTCATCGGAGACCCAAAATCTCGGAATAGTTGTTGTAGTGGGCCGGCAGCCTGAGAATCCGAATGCTCTCATTATCTATGATCTTCGGTTCCCTCCGGAGGCATCATTGGCTGATGGGGGTTCGATAGGTGAGGCAGGAGGGGCTTTCAGTATCCTTCATGTCAACAGGGCGCCTGCCCTTGCTCCAATGACTGTCCTGAGGCCGGAGGATGCAACGCGCTTGGGGATAGATGTTGCAATTCACCTGAAGCACCTGGCCGAATTGGGGCAGCTCCCTTATCGCAAGGCAGTCGGATATCAGCTTTTATCGCAACCCTTTTCCTCGGATGGCCGGGATGATGTGGACCTTGGGCTCTACGCTGGATTTGCGACTGACCGTGACCGCCAACGCCTCGATCGTTTCCGAAGCGATAAAGACCCTGAATTTCTCAAGTTACCCGATCAATTTGATGATCGGCGATATCGAGAATTGTGCTGGCGCTATAAAGCGCGGAATTACCCGGAACGACTCACGCCTGATGAAGCTCAAGAATGGGCTCTGTTTTGCAGAGAGAAATGGATCAATAAGACATCCGGCGCGTCCATGAATCTCCATGAGTTCATGGAAAAGGTTAATTCATTGCGATTACTCCATGGATCAGACGAAAGAAAGTTGGTGGTCCTTGATGAAACAGAGCGTTATGTTCGAGATCTGACGAATGCGCATGACTTAGCGTAGATCATAATTTCGTATAAACTTCGATGATTGTTCAATCCGTCTGCAAAGTGGAGTCCTTAATGAAACGTTTTTTGCCGCTGATCGCACTGTCCACCCTGCTCTGGGCTGGTTTCGCTGATGCCCATGGCCCGACTCGCGAAAAGCATAGTGAATCCATCGAAATCAATGCGGCTCCAGAGGCCGTTTGGGCATTGGTCGGTGATTTTGCGCATCCAGAAAAGTGGATGTCAGTCGTTGAAAGTACAACGGCCCAAGGCGGAAACGAAAAGGGTGCGACGCGCGAACTAAAGCTGAAGGGGGCGGCAGCGACCCTGAAGGAAGAATTAAAGAATGTCGATGCCGAGAAGAAGGTCATCCAGTACAAAGTCGTAGATCCAACTGATCCTGCGGTTTTCCCGGTTAACAACTATTCAGCAAAAATCAGTGTAGAAGCCAGCGGATCTGGCTCCAAGGTGGAATGGGATGCAGCGTTCTATCGTTGGTTCCTCAATAACAATCCGCCGGATGGCGAGAATGAAGCAGCAGCAAAGGCTGCCGTAGAGAAAGTGGTCAAGGAATCACTTCAGAGCCTCAAGGCAATCGCTGAGAAGAAGTAACTGAAAATGCAATTCAACTGCGTGTTGAGTGCGAGAACGGCGGCTTTGGCCGCCGTTTTTGTATCTCTATCCCCAGCAGTGGCTGCCCCACTCGGCTACGTCACCAATCAAAAGGCTGACAACGTTTCCGTGATTGATCTTGCCGAAGGTCGGGTGATAGAAACACTGGCTGTTGGTAAGGATCCGGCCGGAGTTGCGGTGAGTGACGATGGCGGGACAGTCATCGTGACAAGTCCGACCGCGCGTGAATTAGCCGTGATTGATGGCAAAAATGGTCGAATTCGAAAGACCCTTACTGTAGGGGAGGGTCCTCTCGGAGTCGCTATCACGACAGATGGCAGTAGAGGTTATGTGGCTGATTTTTATGGCCACTTTATTTCGGTTGTCGACCTCTCGGTGCCGGAAATTGTGAAGCGAGTTCCCGTAGGGCACTATCCAGCCGGCCTCACGGTCTCGCGCGATGGGCGCCGTGTGTTTGTAGCTGAACGCGAGGATGATACGGTTTCATGGATTGATGGTGTCACGCTCTCGGTCCAGCGCACGCTCAAGGTAGGGCGTCATCCTTTTGGTGTTTTGATTGATTCCGAGGAGCGTCGACTTTTTGTTGCGAATGTCGAAAGTAATGATGTCACAGTGATTGATTTGGATCGCTTTGAGATCATCGCGACCGTGGCTGTGGGTGAAAGACCCTATGCCATGGCGCTTGCCGGAAATGGGGATATCTATGTCACGAATCAGTACGACAGCACAGTCTCTGTCATCAGTGGGCAGGCCTACAAGGTGATCAAGGTGATACCCGTAGGCCAGTATCCGGAGGGTATTGCAACAGATGCCGCGGGCAAGAAGATATGGGTTGCCAATTGGTTCGACAATTCGGTTTCTGTGATCGATGTAGATCGGTTGCAGGTCACAGAGACGATACCGACTGGGAATGGCAGTCGGGCATTCGGTCAATTTCTGGCTAAGCGGCCAATCGCGCCCTAGTCGATCAGGCGTTCAGAGCGGAATTTCTAAGCTCATTGCCGATGACCTCTTGTCGCCAGCCGCTGAGAAGGCGGCTTCGATCCGGGTGATCAACTAGGGTCTCTAGATCTTTTCTTGTCGCTAAAACGGAGGGAGAAATCCCCAGCTCTTTAGCCCGGGCCTGATTTTTTTCGCTTAATTTCTTGATCAGGCTTTTGCGAGCGGGATCAGTCTTGCCTTTGGTTGACTGATGAAGTCTCACGGCAAAATCAATGGGGCCATCATTCGAGAGACGGAAGTGAAGGTCATCCATTAGCGCTTGTTGAATAGGTCGGGGAGTGTTTCTTATTCTGAGATCCTCAGAAGGCGGCTTGGCTTGCTCAGCCCAGCAAAGCAATGCTTCGTCACGCAGGACCCAGCTTCGGGGTATGTCGAGTGTCTGGGCGGCTTCCTCACGCCATTGGGCAACGGTGATTGCACGTGCCAAGGCTTGAGGGGAAAGATCAAAAAGCCCCCGAACCTTTTTCCAGGCGTCCTCTGCTGGCGGGTTATAAAACATGGGTTCAAGGAGGGCGGATGAGTCCTCAATCCACCACGCCTTGCGGCCTAGTTTGTCCAGCTTTTCAGTCAGTGCGCCAAGTATCTGGCTTAGATAGATGACATCATCGGCGGCATAATGAAGTTGGGCGCTGGTCAGGGGGCGTCGCGACCAGTCTGTTCGGGTTTGTTCCTTGCTCAGGGATAAACCCAGAATCTCCTCGACCAATGCCGCATAACCGATCTGTTCATGAAATCCGGTGAGGGCTGCGGCAATTTGGGTGTCTAGGATCTGCCTCGGAAGCCTTCCTGTGCTTTGCAGAAGGACCTCAAGATCTTGTCGTGCAGAATGGAGTGCCAACGAAACATTGGGGTTTTCAAGGAGAGTGGTGAGCGGGGCCAACGAGTTGAGCTTTAGAGGGTCAATGCAATAGGTGCCCTGAGGTGACGCGACTTGCAAAAGGCAAAATTGGGGGTAGTAGGTCGATTCCCTATCGAATTCCGTATCGATCG
>CAYQOJ010000169.1:0-7171 GCA_964419105.1 uncultured Methylococcus sp. | reverse complement strand
CTGAAAATTCGTTCTTTGGCGCGGGCCTTTTCTTCATCACGCCTGGCGCCTCCGATACAGGCATCCAATTCCAGTTCAGCAATTGCCTCGAGAAGGGTGACTGATTGATGCGCATTTCTGGACTCCAAAGGATCGCGAAGCACGACGGTCCCGCGCGCGATCGATTCATCCAGCGTCCTTACAATCAGCTTGGCCTGATAACGTTTCGCCATTTCATCGCGATAGGCAATCACCTCCGGGTAGTTGTGTCCGGTATCAATGTGGAGCAGGGGAAAAGGAAGCCCACCTGGAAAAAAAGCTTTTCCAGCGAGATGAAGCACCACGGCTGAGTCCTTGCCCCCCGAATAAAGGAGGGCAGGGCGTTCGCATTCAGCTGCAACTTCCCGAAGGATAAAGATGGATTCCGCTTCAAGGGCAGCGAGATTTGGAGATAAGGGGGATTTTGACATCTTACTGTCCCGCCCGGGAGACCAGGCTCATTTGGGGCTTTTGGACCTCTATCATCCGGTATTCCTCAATCCTGCGGCAATCGCATTGATGGTCCTCAGCATGGGCTTTACCCAAGGGTTTGGCGTCGAATTCTCTGAATCCTCCTCACGCAGCCGGTGTAAGAGTGAGACCTGAATGTGATTTAACGGCCCCAGAAAAGTGTCCCGCCAGGCCATTGATGAGTTGAGCGTTGGATTATCCTCAAGTAGCGTTTCTGCTCTTGCGACCTGCAAGATCCAGTCGACGCAGGTTTGATATTCCGAGGCGATGAGCGACCAGACGCGCTTGGACACGAGTTTGTCCTGGCAAAGACCGGCATACTCTTTGGCTATTTCGGTATCCGATTTCCGCAAAGCCATCTGAGCGTTGCTTAAAAGGTTCCGGAAAAACGCCCAGTCGGAATACATGGCTTGAAGAGCCGCCAATCGATCCGGTTTTCCCGACGCCCATTCCGCAAGACTGGTTCCGATTCCGTACCATGCCGGAAAGGTTTGTCTGGATTGTGCCCAGGAGAACACCCAGCCAATAGCTCGGACTGATTGCTTGGAGCGATCATGTTTTTTTCGGTGTGAAGGCCTTGAGCCGATATTTAATTGGCTGATTTCGCTGAGCGGGGTGGATTCATAAAAGTAATCGATGAAGCCCGGAGTTTTCTCCGTGAGCTGGCGATAATGCCTCTCGCCGATGACGGCCAGCTCTCCCATGATCCGAAGGTGATCTTCCCGAGGGTGTATGACGGGCTGGATAAGACTCAAGCTGGCCTTCATCAATCCCGTAACCCCCATGGTTAGTTCATAAACTGCCGTCTCCATGTTGTTGTATCGGTAGAAAAGTACCTCGCCCTGTTCGGTAAACTTGATTTGACCACGAACCGTGTCGGGTGGCTGTGCGAGGATAGCCTGATGGGTAGGGCCACCGCCCCGCCCAACGGTGCCTCCCCGCCCATGGAAAATGCGGCATTTCAGGCCATGTTGATCGGTTAGCCTGACGATGTGCTGCTGCGCTCTGTAAAGGCCCCAGGCTGAAGCCATGATGCCTCCGTCCTTGCATGAGTCCGAGTAGCCCAGCATGACTTCCTGGAGTCCGCCAGAAGCAATAACCAGCTCCCGATACAGCGGCTGGGAAAGAAGTGAGCCAAGCACCTCTTCAATTCGATCCAGATCATCGATGGTTTCAAAAAGAGGGCTGACCTCGATATGACAGAACCAATGTCCCGCTACATGACCGAGAAGGCCGTGTTGTCTTGCCAGCAACAAAACTTCAAGGATATGGCTGGCCTGATGGGTCATTGATATGACGTACTGACCAAAACAATGGGCTCCAATCTTGGCTCGCATCCCCGCCAGAATTTCGAAGACATGGAGCACTTCCCGCGTCGAATCGGTGAGCAAGGACTCATCAAACGGCATGCCGGCTGGGAGAAGCAGGGCTTCTTTGAGGCTATTCAAGCGCTCGCCTTCGCTCATGTTGAGGTAATCCAAACCCAGCCCGTTTTTGAATAGCTCGGCCACAGCCCCGGTGTGACGGGATGATTCCTGTCTCACATCAAGGCGCATCAAGTGAAATCCAAAGCTGTCGACGAGTCGAATCAGGTCTTTTAGATCCTCATCAGCTATCTCAGGATCTCCGTTTTCTCGAAGTGAGTGCTCGATGGTGATGAGATCATCATGGAATTCTTTTGCAGAGCCATAAGCCCGAGGATCGTGGGGTGAGGGTGCACCTTGAGCCAAATCATCCAATCCTATGAGTACTCGCTCCAGGCGGTAACGCATCAGAATGAGCTTGTGACGATAGGGTTCTTGCAAAAAGGGAGACTCAGTCACGGTGATCTCGCTTCCCAGTCGATTCCGGTCCCGCTGGAGACTGGCCTCAAATTCAGCAGAAAATTGCGCAAGGTCTTCCGAGTGAGAGAGGATCTCGTGTAATGCATCAATGCGTCGAATGTATTCCTTTAGGATGGTCCGCGATTGACGAATAACGGCCATCGCCGTTGTCGCTGCCGTCACATTGGGATTTCCATCCCGATCACCTCCAATCCATGATCCAAATTGAATGAAGCTCGGAATGGAGACATCGCCTGCGATATCGGGGCCGTAGACTTCCGAAATGGCTTGCTCCAGATGGCGGTATGTCCGGGTGATGGCATTGAAAAGCGAGAGAGGGAAGTAATAGAGTCCCGTGTCGATTTCATCATCAACTCCCATGCTCTTTGCACGCACCTCATCGGTTTTCCACAACAATTGCACTTGTCTTTGGAGGTCGGCTAGGGCCTCCTTCCGCGCTCCCGTCCTATTTCCAGCCAGGGCGAGCCTTTCTTGGGAAAGAAAGATATTTCTCAAAGCACCTTTGACCGTACGCCGTTTGGCCTCTGTCGGGTGTGCGGTCATCACCGGTTGATACAGCAATTGATCGAGGAGGAACTGGAGTTCTTCACCACGCACACCCTGGTTTTTGATCTGCACAAGCGTGTCATGGAAAGAACCCGGGCCAAAGTCGCCGAATCGTTCAGCGGCCAATCGTCGTTTCTGGACGGAAAGGGACTCCTCGACAATGTTTAACAGGCTGAAGTAGTGATTGAAGACCCGGATAACCTGGCTGATTTCCGAAGGCTCCATGCCGTCAATCAGTTCCCGGATCTTTCTGAGTCGAGTGGGGCTCCCGTCTCTTTTGAGTGCAGTGAAGAACCTTTGGAGAAGCTCAGCCCGCTCAGAGGCCCATCCTGCGCCCTGAGAAGAAAGCACGCGAGTCAGTACCGCCGTCATGACGCGAATGGAGCGCCGTAACTCCTTTTCATGTTCTTGCCATTCGGATAGGGTTTCCAATGGAAGCATCTGTTTCATCTCTTCACGTGTCATATGGCCACGACCTCCTGAGGACGCCTTGAGGGCGCATCAATTTTTATTTCCTGAATGCCAATGGAAATGAATTGTCGTTTTTCAGGTTGATAGCCAAATATTTCGCCGGTCTCAATCTTGTAGACCCAGCCATGGATTCGGACCTGGCCTATAGCAAGCGCGGCAGCGATGCTGGGGTGGGTTCTGAGGTTCTCCATCTGAGCGAGGACGTTTTCCTGAATGGAGACACTCAAGAGCTCTTCCTCTGTTTTGGATGGGTAAAGCGCCGTGACGACGCTTCGGGTGACTTCGGCATGTTCAAGCCAGCGCCTCAGGGCAGGGAAGTCTTGCGTCTTCTCGGGATGAAGAAGACCATCCATGGCCCCACAATGAGAGTGCCCACAGACAATGACATCCTTCACCTTCAGGCCTTTGACCGCAAATTCGATGGTTGCGGACTCGCCGCTAGCGATCGGGCTGTAGGGCGGGACCAAGTTTCCTGCATTGCGGAGAATGAAAAGATCCCCCGGCTGAGTCTGTGTCAGGAGATTGGGATTGATTCTTGAATCTGAACAGGTGATGAAAAGGGTCTCGGGGTTTTGTCCCTGAGATAGTCGGTCAAACAGTTCCTGCTGTGTTCCGAAGACACTCTGCTGGAAATGATGCAGGCCTTCGATGAGTTTTTGCATTTGGCTACTCCCATGATCTTTGAGCTGCGCTTTCGCTCTCGATCAACAGAATAGATTTGCAAAAGGGGATAGTAAATTTGAATATAACTTGATAAAAGTAAGAAAAAATCTAACAATCGGAGTCATGCAGCGAATTAACTACCACCATCTTTATTACTTTTGGACTGTCGTGAACGAGGGCTCCATTGCCAGAGCTTCTGAAAAATTGCACCTGACTCAACCCACGATTAGCAGCCAAATCGCTCAGTTTGAACAGGCGACCGGACACTCTTTATTTGAAAGGACGGGACGAAATCTGCTCCTTACGGAGACAGGTCGCGATGTTTTTGATTATGCGGAGGAGATCTTCTCAATAGGGAGAGAGTTAACCCAGTACCTGAGCGGCCGCGCCATGGGGAAGGGCTATCGACTCCATGTAGGCATCGCCGATATGTTGCCAAAACTAGTGGTAATGGAGCTTTTGAAGCCGGCCCTTCATCTTGAAATACCGGTCAAGCTTCATTGTCACGAAGACAAGCCGGAAAGGCTGCTGAACGAACTCACACTCCATGCAATCGATCTGGTTCTGACCGCAGGCCCTCTAACGATTAAGCCTGTCAGCGGAATCTTTAGTCATTTTCTTGCCGAATCCCCTATGGTGGTCTTCGGGACCACTCAGCTGGTCGAGGCATATCGGGAAGGTTTCCCCCAAAGCCTGAATGGTGCCCCATTTCTCATCCCTGCAGGTCATCCGGGGCTTCGTCAAGATCTGGATCGCTGGTGTGAAGAGGAGGGAATCTGGCCAGAGATAAGAGCCGAAATTTCCGATAGTGCTCTCTTGAAGACCTTTGGTGCTGAGGGGATCGGATTTTTTCTAGCGCCACGAATTGTTCAGGATGTCATCAGTAATCAGTACGGTGTTGTTCCACTCGGCGTCATTGATGAGATACGTGAGAAGTTCTATCTCCTCTCCGCGCAAAGAAAGGTGAATCATCCCGCCTTGGTCGCAATACTGGAGCATGCCAAGCACCTGTCCGATGGTCGATTCACGATCGTTAATGCGGAGTAATCCGCTGTCTCGATATTTTTGTGTGTCCTCGTTTTGTTGACTTGCCCCCCTTCCCGAAGGACGGGGTTTCTCGCGAGAAAAATGATGAACTCTCCCTCAAAAGACACGTCAGAGTTGAGAAAGGCAGAGACATCGATTTTGAAAAAACGTAGTCGTCGGAAAGCGATAAGTCGTAAAGAGAAAAAAATCCCGGAGGGCGTCTGGTTTATCAGTTTTTCCAGCTTTCTGATGGATGTGTCCTCAGAGATGGTTAACTCTTTTCTGCCTCTCTTCATGATGGCTACCCATGGGACCAGTGCTTCTACCGTAGGACTGATCGAAGGATTGATCGAATCCAAAGGTTTCATTGTGAAATTCTTCTCAGGCGCATATTCCGACTACACGGGAAAACGGAAGCGTCTTGCGGTCATCGGCTACGCGATGGGGACTCTCACCAAGCCTTTTTACGCCCTGGACTTGTCCTTGGAATCATTGATCGGCGCTCGAATGGTTGATCGTGTGGGTAAGGGGGTCAGAGGGCCGCCGAGAGATGCGCTGATTGCCGACCTAACGCCCAACACCTCAAGGGGAGCAGCATTTGGATTGAGGCAGTTGATGGATACTGTGGGAGCTCTGGTAGGACCGCTGCTTGCTACCGCCATCCTCTGGTGGATCCCAGACGATTACCAGACTGTCTTCTTCATTGCAGCACTTCCTGGACTTTTGTCCGTCTGGATACTTCAACGATGGGTTAGAGAACCTCATCGAATCTCACATGTAGACCCAATTTCAAGCGCTAAGCCAAACTGGCTAACTTCCCTTCCCGCATCCTTTTGGTGGGTATGCCTTTTGGGAGCAATCTTTTCTCTGGCCCGGGTGGGACAAGCATTTATTATTCTGCGTATCGAGGAGTCGGGTGTTCCGGTTTGGCAGATTCCATTGATTTTGGTTGCCACCAACCTGACTTTTGCATTGACGGCTTTTCCTTTTGGAAAGCTTTCCGATCTGATCAGCAATCGGCTGATCCTGGGGATTGGGACAGTTGCACTGATCAGTGCTGATTTGTCATTTGCCGCATCGGCTGATCAAGGCATGATGATGGCAGCGGCCGTACTTCTTGGGTTGCACTTGGGAATGACCCAGAGCCCACTATCTAAAATGATCGTCGATTCAGCCCCGGAAAATCTTCGTGGAACTGCATTTGGTGTATTTCACTTGTTTTGGGGGCTCTCAATGTTGCTTTCCAGTACCTTCACAGGGTTCTTCTGGGAGCATCACGGATCCAGTGCGACTTTCGAATTGGCGGCCGGCGTTGCTATGGCAACATTGCCGTTTATTGCACTGATTCCACAAGCCTCCCAGTTCGGCAAAAAGAATCATTAGCCAGTGTGGGGGGGCTTCATCCACCTATGGATTAAGGTTTGATGTGGGTCTTTGTCGGCAGACCAAACTTTAAGCAATAGACATGGTCTATCTCCTTAAGTGAGAGGAGATGAGGCATTAGCCATGGGCCTAGACAAACGAATTTCAAAACCTGACAAGCAAGATTTACCGACACCTCCGGTTGATCAACCTGTAAACGTGACCATCGATAGGTCCGCGTGGCACGAGGGTGCTAATCGATCTAAGCAGGGAGGCAGTACCTTCGATAATCCCTACCCGCTAGGGTCAGCTGAGGCTTACAGTTGGTTGCTGGGATTTATTTCTGGAGGAAATGACGCTTCATCTATCTGACATGCAGATGAGCTTGTAGCCCGCGGCTTTTCATTGGATCAAAGACGCTTTGAGAGCTGGTGAAGAAGTAACCGGCGAACAATTGGTAAAGCTGGATACCAACTCTTTTTTTTTATTCGTCCGCCGGATAATGACAATCCATCAGAGCCTGAGACAGCTTCTTTTTGTTCTGGACTCCCGGAAGGAAGCGGGAGATCGCGAATTCTGCGCCGTTTGTAGATGATTCTCGATACGTAAATCTACGTAATCTGACAGCATAAAATGCAGTCCATGCCCAAGACTGCTCTAGACCCATGATCGCCCCGCTGGGTCTTGCCAATGACTGGCATAAGAAGTCCTCGATTTCTCACGGAGGCGGGGGTATTCCATGCTGACTGGAATCGAGCATGGCTTAATTT
>CAYQOJ010000168.1:143-7183 GCA_964419105.1 uncultured Methylococcus sp. | reverse complement strand
CCCCACGGCCCATGCCGAAATCCTCGCCCTGGTCCGCGCACAGGCTGAGATCGAAAGCGCGTGGATCGGTTCGGACCGCGTCGATCCGAGAGCCCTGGATGGACAGCAACCCGAGCAAATCCGAAAGTTTCTGGCGCTTCGGGATCGTCTTTTTCGACAAGTCGCCGACTTCACCCTGAAGCTCCTACTCCTCCTTTTCGGCCTTCTGGTGGTCCTGCTCGTCTTAGGGCTGATCTAGGCTTGAGCTCAAAAAACGGGATTTATGTTTGACTATCCCTAGCTGACCCAGATAGAATTCCGGGTTTTCCGAATTTAATCTCCACTGGAGACAGTCATCATGTACGCGGTTATTCATACGGGCGGCAAGCAATACCGGGTTAAGCCGGGCGAACTCCTTAAGGTCGAAACCCTCATTGCCGAGGCCGGCCAGGAAGTCGAGTTCGACAAGGTTCTGCTGGTCCAGACCGATTCCGGCATCAAAGTCGGCAAGCCCTACCTCGAGGGCGGCAAGGTGACCGCCACCGTCACCCAGCACGGTCGTCATCCCAAGGTCAAGATTCTGAAGTTCCGTCGCCGTAAGCATCACATGAAGCAGGCCGGCCATCGCCAGAATTTCACCGAAGTTAAAATCACTGGCATCACCGCCTAAATCCTAACGAGGTCCACCCATGGCTCATAAGAAAGCAGGCGGCAGTTCCAGAAACGGTCGCGATTCCAACGCCCAACGCCTTGGCGTCAAGCGCTACGGCGGCCAGCTGGTTTCTGCTGGCAGCATCATTGTTCGTCAGCGTGGCACTCAGTTCCACGCCGGTGAAAATGTCGGCGTCGGCAAGGACTACACCCTGTTCGCACTGGCCGACGGCCATGTCGCCTTCAAGGTCAAGGGTCCTCAGCGTCGCCGCTATGTCAGCATTGAGGCGGTCGTCGCCGACTGATCGCCCCTTCAGGGCGCGATCAAGCGCGGACCCCAAAAGCCTCGTCCTCTGACGGGGCTTTTTTATTCTAGAAAAATCATGAAATTCGTCGACGAAGCAGATATCCGGGTCGAAGCAGGTGATGGCGGCAATGGCTGCGTCGGCTTTCGCCGCGAAAAATACATTCCGTTCGGAGGCCCCGACGGCGGCGATGGCGGCGATGGCGGCAGCGTCTTCCTGGTCGGCTCCTCCAGCCTGAACACCCTGGTCGACTTTCGCTTTCATGCCGTATATCGCGCCGAACGCGGCGAGAATGGCTCCGGTGGCAACTGTACGGGCCACGCCGGCAAGGACTGCTATGTTCAGATCCCGATCGGCACCCAGATCACCGATGCCGACACCGGCGAACTTTTGGGCGACCTGACCGAAGAAGGCCAGACCCTGATGATTGCGAGAGGCGGCTGGCACGGTCTTGGAAACACCCGCTTCAAGAGCAGCACCAATCGGGCCCCACGGCAGTCCACCCCCGGAAAACCCGGCGAACACCGAAACCTGCATCTGGAACTCAAGGTGATTGCGGATGTGGGTCTTTTGGGGCTCCCCAATGCGGGAAAATCCAGCCTGATTCGCGCCATTTCAGCCGCTCGACCCAAGGTCGCTGACTACCCCTTTACCACCCTTCACCCCAATCTTGGCGTGGTTCGCGTGGACGATCAGCGCAGTTTTGTGATGGCCGACATTCCAGGCCTCATCGAAGGCGCCGCCGAAGGTGCGGGACTTGGCATTCAATTCTTAAAGCACCTCTCGCGCACCAGCGTCCTCCTCCACATTCTCGACATCTTTCCCGGCGAAGGGGCCGATGACCCCGTGGAAGCCGCCCGCAAGGTCATCGGGGAGCTTGAAAAATGGGGCGAAGGGATTGATGAAAAACCCCGCTGGCTGGTCCTCAACAAGATTGATGCACTCCCGGAGGACGCGGTCGAGAGCCATTGCCAGGCCATCGTGGATGCGCTGGCATGGGAAGGACCGGTGTTTCGTATCTCAGCCCTTGAGGGCAAGGGACTCAAACCCCTGACCTATCAGATTATGGATTTTCTGGAAGCACAAAGATCAGACGATGCAGAAGCGGAGTGATTTTTCCGCCGCACGGCGGGTGGTCGTCAAAATCGGCAGCGCCCTTCTCACCGGAGGCGGCAGAGGCCTGGATCTTCAGGGTATCAGCGGGTGGGTTAGCCAGATGGCGGCCATTCGAGCCCGCGGCATAGAGGTTGTCCTGGTCTCCTCAGGCTCGGTCGCCGAGGGCATGAGCCGCTTGGGCTGGACGACACGCCCCCACGCCCTTCACGAACTCCAGGCGGCCGCCTCCGTCGGTCAGATGGGCTTGGTTCGGGCCTATGAAACCCTCTTCGAGGAACATGGCCGCAAGACCGCCCAGATTCTCCTGACCCACGACGATCTTTCGCATCGCGAGCGCTACCTCAATGCCCGAAGCACGCTTTTGACGCTCCTCGAACTTGGCGTCGTGCCCGTCATCAATGAAAACGATACGGTCGCAACCGAAGAAATTCGCTTTGGCGATAACGACACCCTCGGCGCGATGGTCGCGAATCTTCTGGATGCGGATCTTTTGATCATCCTGACCGATCAGAAGGGGCTCTATGAACGCGACCCAACGGACGATCCCACGGCAGCGCTGGTAAGCGAAGCGCGAATTGATGATCCACGCCTGGGTGCCATGGTCGGCGAAAGCCGGAGCGGGCTCGGTCGCGGCGGCATGATCACCAAACTTCGGGCCGCGCGCCTCGCCTCCCGTTCGGGAACCGCAACGGTGATCGTCTCAGGAAAGGAAATCGACGGCATCCCACGCATCATTGATGGCGAAACGATCGGAACCTTTTTGGTGCCCGATGAATCCCCCCTGGTCGCTCGAAAGCGCTGGCTCGCCGGCCAACTCAAGGCCAAAGGCAGCCTGACCATCGACCCGGGAGCCGTCAGGGTTCTCAAGGATTCTGGAAAAAGCCTGCTCCCAATTGGCGTCACCACCGTCCACGGGTCGTTCGACCGCGGTGATCTGGTGATCTGTCTGGATGCAGAGGGCGTAGAGGTGGCGCGAGGCCTGGTGAACTACAACTCAGATGAAGCGAGCCGTCTGATCGGACAGCCCACCCACAAGATCGAGGAGATCCTCGGCTATGTGGATGAACCCGAGATGATTCATCGCGACAATCTCATTGTCGCCTAGGAGGCGATTCCCAAGGGAATCACCTCCCGATCATCGACGTCGCCGAATCAGGCTGACTTCAGAGCGAGAGCCTTCACGCGAGCGTTCAGGCGGCTCTTGCTGCGAGCAGCTTTATTCTTGTGGATCAGACCCTTGTTGACTGAAGAGTCAATGATCGGCACGGCAGCTTTGAAAGCAGCCTGAGCCTCTTCAATGTTGCCAGACTCAACCGCCAGGATGACCTTCTTGATGAAGGTACGAAGACGGCTGCGAAGGGCAGCGTTATGTGCGCGATGCTTTTCAGATTGAATAGCGCGTTTCTTAGCGGAAGCGATGTTGGCCAAGGCTCAAACCTCAAAAACTGAAGGAATGGATCGAACCAACTATTCTGACGGAGTTTTCTGGCATCGTCAACAGAAAAGCCCGATTCTGCCGGTTTTTTCGTAGCCCCCAAGGGGACCCTGGAGTAGAATCGGCCTTAAGTTCTCCATCACGCAGCCAACGCGCCGAATTCTCGACAGCATGTCGAACCCCATACCTGAAGCCCCAAAACCCGTATTACGTCTGAGTGCGCGTCGCCTCGGAGGGATTCTGGCTGCTCTGGCAATTCTGGTCCTCGTTGGCCGTGAGACCATCCCGTTTGAAATTCGGATCAGCTCCCCCCTTGAACAGACCCATCTTGTGGATCCCGCTCAGCCGATCCGAATCGATGGCGTGGGCTTTGGCACCCAACTCATCGAGGTTCAACTTCTCGAGGAAGACGGCACTTTGGTCCAGGAGAGCCATGATCCAGGCTCATTTTCAACGCAGGATCTTCGCTTTGGAAAGCACTACCGCCTGAAGGCGAAGGCGGAACGTCCTTGGCTCCATCAAACCCAGGAACGGGAATGGGTCCTCGAAACGCCCATCCTCCCTCGAATCGAGAGCCCCCTGAGTCAGCAGCTCGATGCAGAGGGGCGACTTCAGCTCCAGTTCTCAGACCCAGTTGGAGAGGTGCGCACCTCAGGCGCCATCCCCCTCACGGTGAGCCGAGACAACGACGGCAAGCATTTCAGTTTGACAGTGAAGCCTGGAAGCTATGAACAGGGACACCTCTATACCGCATCCATCCAGTGGCAGACAAAAGAGGGCATTGCCCTTCCCGCGTTTGAAATCGAGATCGGTACGGCCCCTCCTCTGAATGCCGAAATCGACGTCAAGGGCATGAAAAATCTGGGCATTGCGATGCCGATCGAGATCACCTTCAGCGAACCCGTTCAGGATCGAGAGAAAGCCGCCGCCAGTGTCCGCGTTCTCAATGCTTCTGGCGAGACTCTTCCGGGAAAATGGCTCTGGTATGGCAAGCAACGCCTCCAGTATCGACCCGACCCCTACTGGCCGGCTTTTCAGACCCTGGAAGTTCAGCTGCAGCCAGGCCCAGCCCGAAGCATCCAGGGTGGATTTTTGGCCCGACCGATCACCGCCACGTTCTCAACCGGCTCCGATCGACGGATTGAGGTTTGGCTGGATCGCCAGCGGGTCGAAATCTTCGAGAATGGAGAACTGATCAAGACCTTGAAGGCGTCCACCGGAAAATCCAAGACCCCAACGGTGACTGGGTCCTTCTACATCTATGCGCGCTTCCCCAAAAAGACCATGAAAAGCACCGGTCTTAAGCCGGGAGAAAAAGGCTACTACGAGGTCAAGGATGTCCCCTATGCGCAGTATTTTCATGAAGGTTACGCCTTCCACGGCGCCTTCTGGCACAACGCCTTTGGCCAACCGGCAAGCCATGGCTGCATCAATCTAGCAACGCAGGAAAAAAATACCCGGCAGGGCATTAATGAAGATGCGGGGTGGCTTTACCACTGGGCTTCGCTCGGCGTCCCGGTCACGGTTCACGAAACCAGTCCCCCGAAGAATCCGACACCTACGGGACCTTTGAACCCCTAGGATTTCTTGATGTGCCGGATCATGCGCCGGCGTTTTTTCACCTGACGCTCTGTCAGGGTATTGCGCTTATCCTTGTAGGGATTTTCGCTTCCTTTGAATTCCACCCTGACCGGAGTACCGGTGATATCGAGTGCACTTCGGAAGGTATTCACCAGATAGCGTTTGTAGCTTCCCGGAATTTCATCAACCTGATTGCCGTGGATGACGATGGTCGGCGGATTGCTGCCCCCTTGATGGGCATACTTCAGCTTGATCCGCCGACCACGCACCAAGGGGGGCTGATGGGCCGCAAGGGCGTCCTGAAGGATTCGCGTCAGATGCGAGGTCCCCATCCGGGTCATGCCCGCAGCATGCACCTCCCCCACGGCGTCAAAGAGATGTCCAACACCGGTTCCATGAAGGGCGGAAATGAAGTACTTTTCGGCAAAATCAAGGAAGGAAAGCTTGAGATCCAGGCGGCGCTTGGTCTCATCGCGCTGGTCCTGAGTCATCCCGTCCCACTTGTTGAGGCCAATGATCAGACCGCGGCCGATTTCAAGCACCATCCCCAGGAGGGTCGTGTCCTGATCGGTGACACCCTCCCGTGCATCGATCATAAAGATCACCACATGGGCCTTTTCAATCGACTGCATGGCCTTGATGACACTGAACTTTTCGATGGCCTCGGCAATTTTTCCGCGCCGACGAATCCCCGCCGTATCGATCAAGGTGTAGCGCCGGCCATGCCGCTCAAAGGGCACCTCGACACTGTCACGGGTGGTGCCCGGGGCATCGAAGACCACTACGCGCTCTTCCCCGAGCAAGCGATTGACCAGCGTGGATTTGCCGACATTGGGACGCCCGACAATCGCAATTCGGATCCCGCCGTCCTCTTCCTCCGCCGCCTCTTCAACGGGCGGCAAACGGGATTCAACGACATCGAGAAGCTCACCGATCCCTTGGGCGTGGGAGGCTGAAATCGCCTGGGGATCACCCAGACCCAAAGCATGAAATTCAGCCATCGCAACAGTCAAGGACGCCTGATCAATCTTGTTGGCGGCAATGATCAAGGGTTTACCGGTCCTTCGAAGCTGTCCTGCGATCGCTTCATCACCCACCGTCAGTCCATCGCGGGCATCGACCAGGAACAAGATGACATCCGCCTCCCGAAGGGCAATGTCGACCTGGCGCATGGCCTGCTCGTCAATGCCGGCTTCGGTCTCAACGATCCCCCCCGTATCGACCACAAAGTATTCGCGCTGGCCGCGTCGGACCCGACCATACTGGCGATCGCGCGTCAGCCCCGGGTAGTCGGCGACCAAGGCATCACGAGTGCGCGTCAGGTAATTAAAAAGTGTGGATTTGCCGACATTGGGCCGGCCGACCAGTGCAACAACAGGCAACATGCTCAGTCCACCCTGACTGCGGCCAGAAGACCATCTGAAGTCAAGACATAGAGCACGTCTTCATAGGCGAGCGGCGTGGCCACAATGGGATCATTACTTGAAAGTTCGAGGCGACCCGTAACAAGTGGAGATAGCCTTCAAAGTCGCCAACAACCAGGTAATCCTTCACCCGTGCTGGAACCGTAAGGCGCCGCTGATGCAGGATATCCTGCTTCCATTGATCCGCCCCGTTGCTGATGTCCATGCTCCAGATGTCGCTGCTTGTATCGGTAATAAAAAGGGATTTTCGACTTAGCGCAGTGGCATGGCTCGAATAGGCCGTCTTTTGATGCCAGAGAATGCTGCCATTGCTGAGCTCCACAGCGCTCAACCCACCCTGGAAACCCGTCGCATAGGCAACCTCGCCCTGAACCATGGGCTCGGCATCCAATTCCACCATGCGCTCCACCTCAGAGCGGCCGCGAGGAACCACGGCGGTGACTTCCCAGACCAGATGGCCATCCTGCAGATTCAGCGCGATGAGCTTACCGGCACCAAATCCGTCGAGCACCAAGTCACCGTGAATGGTCGGCGAGCCCAGACTTCGGA
>CAYQOJ010000168.1:0-133 GCA_964419105.1 uncultured Methylococcus sp. | reverse complement strand
GCAATACGGCCATCACTGGTCCTCGCCACCACGATATTGTGACTGACCCTGGGCAGGGACATCATTTCGCTCGTGAGTGCGGTTTTCCAGATCAGCGCACCATCAGCCAAGCTGATCGCAACCAATTCTGCGT
>CAYQOJ010000167.1:3021-7202 GCA_964419105.1 uncultured Methylococcus sp. | reverse complement strand
CAAACCTATTCATGATCCTGCCTTAATGTAAGGTGGTGTCGGGACCACCGACTAGCTTTCCAAACGGCAAACTCGCTCAGTTGGGAGAGGCATGCAAGCTCAATCAGAAAACAGAAAAACCCGCCCTCAGGGTCACTTGGAGGCTATCTCGCTGAAGTAAAAGCGCCGTTATGTTCTGCACCCTATTCTGGGAGGAAAGCCTTATCGTAACGATACGCTTATGAGCGATGAACTGAGCAGGAGAAGATCATCATAGAGCGTAAATACCAACTGGCTGGTTACTTGACCATAGTCTCCAATCTTTCGGATAAGTAACCGGCACGCTTCCAAATGCGCCTCAGAAAGTTTAAGGCCTGGTGCAGGCTCGAGTTGTAAGGCGCACGCAGCAAGGATTTTTCGCGAAGCGGTCCTGAAAAGATCGGCATCCAGGCCCATTCCCTGCCGAAAGGAATTCACTCCTACTGTACCCACTCAACGATTACAAATAAAAAGCGTCAAACAATATTTATAGTAGATATAACCCAACAACAATCCTTCAGATGTTGGAAAAGATTTTTGTTTACTCTAAATCAGTTGGAATGCCTGAAACCGACAATGCCAGAAGTAATGTCAAACATGACATCCCAACTCGAATATAACAGGATACCGGTATTCATGGTGCCTTGGCCACCAGTTGGATGTTTTTTTAAGCTATAGTTTGCTCCAATTGAAGAGTTCAGAGGATGAGAAGATTGCGTGAGAGTCGTTTTGAATTCATTATTATTTAGGGTCTTACCGGTGATAACAGCACTGTGACCTTCAATTAACAGTCCTCGATAAATTGTTGGAGTGACATCAGGTACCGGTCTCGGACTCTGAATAAAAGAACCTGGAACTGTGCAATTATTTATGCAGTTTGGATTCTGAAATATATTGGCGAAGGTTGCTCCGCTATCGATTATGATTCCCATCTCTGGAAGAAGCTCTGAATTTGGAATGCCGCCTTTAGAGTTTAGAGTGACATCGCCATTGAGCTGGGCTTCCATAAAGGTGTTGACAGCAGAGTTAGAAAATGACGACCACGAAGGGCAATTAGCTGAAGGTAAATCAGCCGCTGGGCACAATGAATTCATCTTAAACTGATATGGAAATGAATTAAGATCTTCATGATTCAGTCCAATCTGTACATATGGCCTCTGCTTATTAGGCTTTGATAAATTACCAATGTGTACAATAAAGCCGTTGTGGTTAGCTCCCGTCTGGAATTGGTTCAGGACTGTGTAGGCACCATTCAACCCGTTAGCGCTCATTGAAGGATGAAGCGCAGCTCCAAAATCTCCCCAAAAACTCCTATACAACGGACCCTTGTTGTTTTTTATTCTGGTAACCCATTGTCGAGATTTATCCTTGTTTTTTGTATTTGTAAAGTTAGTTATTTGGGCAACATTTACTCTGTCTGGCGTTGAACAGAGAGGGTGTGTTTTCTTTCTGGCGGACGGAGGGTATAGGGCAACCTTCGTTGCCACCAAATTGGCAGTATATTCATTCCCAGAAGTATATTGGATAGACATGCCACCCTCTGAGACCTGCGTTGTATCTCCCCACCATTGAATTCCCGGTTTTAGTTCTGGGTTATATGCAGCCCAAAAAGCAGAGCCCCCTGTATCGAATTCATAAAGCCTGGGAGAGCCTCCACCAAGGCCAACATTTATGCCAATTTTATAAGAGGGGTATTTTGTGCTCCCAATATTGACAATTTTAAGTGGAACCTGACAAACATCTGCGTGACTAACGGATAACAAAACAGATCCTAAGATGAAAGCGATAATCTTTAGGTGGTATTTCATGTTTATCATTCTCTTAGAAGTTAAGAGCTGGCGAAAAGACTCCTAATGAAATAGATATTTTTTATTATAATCATAAGTTATTAAATATCTGGGTGTTCAGCCTTATCGAACCGACAATCGTCTATGAATATCGACGGCTTTTATGGTGGCCATGCCAACAAAACCTGAGGAACCTATATACAAATATTTTCTCCATCAAGAGTCGAGATTAACTTGCTATTATGGAATAAGTTTAAAGGGTTAAGCCGAAGCATCCATAATAAATTAGCCAGACTACACTTATGGCTATTATGTATATTATTATTGCGGAGCGGGACAAGATCCATTAAAAGCAATTAATGCTGTATTCTGGTCGTTATTGCCAGTAATCTCAATTAGATTCCCACCCAAACATATTGCGCCATCATAATCATAGTTTGGAGGATTTTGAATATAATAGCAATTCCCAGTAGATGGACAGCTAAGGTTCATATTCCAGTTTTCGTAAAAACCAGAATGTGTTCCTTGGCCACCCAGAAGGAACTGGCCAGTAAATCCATTTGCTCCGGTTAAGGCAATGTTGCCTGAGAAATAGGCTTGGCCAGATGACGTTATAGTGCTCGCGGTTGCTATTGAATAGACTGGAGGTGTGCTACTACTCACCTGAATTTGAGAGCTACTGTATCCGGTTGCGAGCGATGAAGACTGGGAAATAAGATTAAAACCTGTGCTGTTAATGCTGCTTCCCATAAACGTAAAATAGTAGACAGCTTGGGGATCAAGATGGGCAAAATAAGGCTGCACACTACCTGAATATTGGCCGTCACTGCTTACCCCAACTGGAGAACATTGTAACTGCGCTTGCCACCCTTGCTGATACCAGAATGATACGCCTGGATTGCTCTGTGAGCAGGCTTGTCCGAGATTCAATGATGCGGTCATGTTCAACGCTTGATTAGAGGCCTGGACTGTAAGGAGAGTACCATCCCACACCCCAGCATAGGGAGAAACGAGTGCACTTTTGAGACCCTGCCATATAAAAAGATTTGAACTATAGTCCTGAGACGAATCTTGTATATTTGATGGAACCTGGTTCCAGGTGCCATTAATCAGTAGGTTGTTTGGAGCATAAGAATTTGTCCTTGCTGGCAAGTAAGGCGCTGAGCCTCCAGCATCACTAACTATGGCCGGATCGAAAACCGAAGCCAAGTAATCCATTCTGCTCTGATAGATGTTATTGAGTGTTGCCTGCATCGCACTGTAATTTGCCAATGTCGCTACTTGCATTCCAGGCTCGGATATTACTACATTTCCAAATTTAGTTGGTAAATTAGCCTGGAGATACAAGAAAGTACTTTCAATAGTATAAAGCTGCTGCAGAACATTGCCAATTGAAATATATGTGCCGGCCAGTGTGTTATTGAATGTATCAAAGACTGATAGGCTTAGCGTGCCGCCGCCTGGTGGATTCCAGTTCGAATAAGAATTTATATTTAATCCTTTATCGATTTGACTTGTTACGTTAGTAGAAAGCAGTTCCTGTGCGGCGCTGACATAATTGGTAACTGGATTGCTTAGTGTCCCAGCAGCTTGAGAGAGGTTGGACGCTTGTTCCTCAATGTCAGCGAGATAGCCTGTTGTAATCGTCTTTTGTAGTATATCCTGAGCCTGAGTGTTGCTCGAGCTTGTCAGATCCTGCCATGAGATAAAGCTATTAGCCCCAGCACTTAATACATTGCTGAAAGCATTCCATTTGGCAGTTGTATCTGTAAATATATTCGATATAGTGACTGCTGCTTGATTTGCATTGTTTTGCGCCAAATTCAAAGAAAGCGCCTCAAACCCTTGCACAAGATTACTCAGCTGGCTGCCTATCGAGTTAAGCTGAGTCTGCAACTGACCCAGCTCGGTAAGTACTTGGTCCACGCTCTGTTGCGACGCGCTTGGAGGATTTAGTCCTGCTAGTGCAGCGAACTGGCTTCCACCATACTGAATCAGTGTCTCAGCCACAAAGTTCATAATCTCGTCGTTTGAATCCTCCTGTATTACTGAACTCTTTGGTTCAATTCTAGCCACATTTTTTAATTGAGAATTTTGAGATGAAAAAACGGCAGTAAAAACTCCAAAAGCATTTGGTTTTCCTGTCGTCTTTATGTTCTTGATCAAGAAAGCAGATCTCAGGTTGGATCGGATAACTGATATAGAATTTGAATCTTGATTGGTAACATAAATCTTGAACCATTTATTTCTGAATGGAATTGTACTAATACCTGTAGGATTTCGTCCTACTCTAACCTTTGAAATGGAATTCATGCGTGAAGTATCAAGCAGAGTCACATACCCAAAGTTTGACTTCTTCCCCTTAAGCATTCTCTG
>CAYQOJ010000167.1:0-3011 GCA_964419105.1 uncultured Methylococcus sp. | reverse complement strand
GGCAACACGAGAACCGTCTGGACTTACTGCTACTCCTGCAGGTATTCCGCCAACGGTTTTTGTGGAGATCAAAGTATTATTTACAGTATTGATCTTTGATATCGTGCCATCACCACTATTGGCGACAAAGACTGTCTGTCCATCCGGCGTTACAGCAATTCCCCGTGGTGACTTTCCAACTGATATTCTGCTCAATACTTGATCCTTATGCGGGTCAACTACAGCAACCGTAGCGGATGACTCCTCGGTTATATAAAGCCTGTCGAAGCCATTTATTGAAGTAACTGAAACTCCGTAAGGTCTTCTAAGGTTGAGTTTTTTTTCTGCCCGCAAGTTTCCAGCAGCAGATATTACTGATATTGAGCCCGATACGGCGTTAACTGCATATGCCCGTGATCCATTCGGAGATATAGCTATTCCATGACTACCTATACCACCGTTGGCATATTTTGGTGGATTTCCGCGCACCTTTGGTTGTAATGTAATGATGGTATCGTAAGAACTGGTTTTTGCAGTATTTCTTGGTAGCGTTATTAGTGCATTCTGAAGTTGAGCGCTTACAGCCACCCCAAACGGTGTATTTCCATCAGGTATACCAATATTAGTATACCGCTCTCTAACTTTATCTTTATCAGTATCTATCACTATTACAGATTTTGTGTTGCCACTCACTACTGGCACATAAGCAACGCCAACTGGAGCTAAAGGTAGTTCAGCTGCCTGAATGCAAGATGATGCAAACAGCATAGATAATGCTGCTACCGATACTAGATGATATGCCTTCTTCATCGCACTACTCCATTTCTCTTATACACTGATATTGAATGCTCTAAATATCGACTTAAAACATAATAAAGACGTTAGAGTCAATCCCTACCTCTACAACAGCTATTGTATCTGTTCTTTTATGCGCTCAAAAGCAGTTCATAGAAATGCCGCACATATTGGGGAGTCCATCATTACACAAACGTTCTCTAATATTTCAGCTCTAAATGACTCTTCGTATGCAATTCACTTACTACTAGATTTAAGCTTTCCGCAAATCTCCCCTTGTGGATATTGAATTGTGTGAACACTCGTATAATCATTTCCCGCCAAAATATTTTCCACTGCTTCTTCAAACTTATCTTCGCTCTGTGCAAGATTTGGAATAAAGTTGGCAGCTGATAGCGTGCCAGATATGTGACCTGTGAACGGCATTGTTCATTGGGAACTGGATAGCTGGCACGGGACTATTCTGGGGAGCAAGGGCGGGGTGACCGCAAAGCCAAAACAGCACGGGTCCATTAGCTCCTGAAGGACGCAAGTGGATGGGTGCCATAAAAATGGAAGTTGCAGGAAGAACTTTCACACTTAAACAGTGAGTCAGCCCGCTTCGGACTAATGAAAGCCGGAATGTGGACATTCCCAATGAACTTCTAACCAGTCCAGTCACGGGGAGTATTTTGGTTCCAACCACTGTTTCGGTCGCAGTCTGCGCAACACTTATTGGGCTTTTCATTACTGGAACTGACTGGGCGGGCTGTAAAACTAAAGGGCCACTGTGAATGCTATCTCATAATAGTGTTTTTCATATCAATACAGTGCAAGTCGTCATTGGCTTAATGATGTTAAATCCAGCTCAACTGACTGCATTATCAAGGACATAAACTCATGTTGGCAACCTCGTTGAATCAGATTACAGCGGCGGTTTCTTCCGGTCTGATTGCTTTGAAGTCCTTTTTTGCCTCTCTTCGTTCTAGGATTCCTTCTTCGATGAGCATACGCTTGTGACCGCCTCCCAGTCCACGCCCCCTTTCGGCCCGGGAAATCGATTTTTTTAAATCAATCAGGATGTCTTTAGGAAGCCAGACATTGGAAAGCTTATGCCCTCCTGCGAGCTTTCATTCCTTGAGCGCCTGCTGACGTTCCGCACCTGTTTTCATTCAGACAAATTAACCGACATCAAACCTAATCATGATCCTGCCTTAATGTAAGGTGGTGTCGGGACGACCGTCTAGCTTACGCACGGTTAGAAGATTTCTTCAGAACTAGCGAACCATCAGTTCGAATATCCTGAAGGCGTTGTGGTGCTTAGTTAGCAATGATGTCCGTGTTTTGATTCGGACTCTAGCGCCCCCGCATTACGATCGCAGTCAATTTCTCGATTAATTCGTTGGGATTGACCGGTTTCCTTAGCATTTCAGTGATTCCGGCATCAAGCGCCAGTTGCTGCTGATGGCGGAGTATGCTTGCTGTCACTGCAATGATCGGGAGATCCTTGAGTCCTAGTTCGGAGCGTATCAATTGGGTCGCCGTGATCCCATCCATCACTGGCATCTGAATATCCATAAGAACGACATCGCAGGATGCACCATTGGCCCGAAGCCATTCGCATGCATCGCGTCCGTTATGGGCCATCTGAATCCGCGCACCCTCGCTTCCCAGTAGCTCAGCCAGACTCTGAAGCATCCTTTCATCATCATCGACCAGAAGAAGAGTGAGTCCATCGAGGCGGCCCGCCTTGCTTCCCGGATCACAATCCTCCTCCCTAAGGTCGACATCGCGTTTAAAGGCCAGATCAAAAGAGAAGGATGACCCCATGCCGAGGGTACTCTTGATTTTTAGTGTGCCTCCCATCTGGCGAATCAGGCGATCACAGATCGATAGGCCGAGACCGGTTCCACCGAAGCGGCGCGTGATACTGCTATCGGCCTGCGTGAAAGGCTCCAGCAAATGGGGGATTGCATCTAGTGAGATTCCAATTCCAGTATCGACCACGTCGAAATGGACCGTGATCAATTCATTGTCCTGGCTGAGCGCTCTGACCGTCAGGCAAAGACCGCCTGCTTCTGTGAATTTGACCGCGTTACCCAATAGATTGCCCAATATCTGTTCAAGCCGGAGGCTATCCCCCAAAATCAATCCGTCCGGCAATGAATTAGGCCAATGGATCGTTAAGCCTTTATTTTTTGCAGCGACATCGTGGACCAACCTGAGTCGATCAAGGAGGCCCATAAGCGAAAAGGCGC
>CAYQOJ010000166.1:0-7204 GCA_964419105.1 uncultured Methylococcus sp. | reverse complement strand
TATATTCTTCGACTGCCTCATAAGTAACGTCTTTTGCTTTCGTAGCATACCACTCTGCAAATTTTCCATTAGAAACAAGATTACCCAAATGCTTTATCAGTTTATCGTCGCTCATCAGTGATACCCCTCTCCAATTGAACACACATACTCAACCAAATCATTTTCAACTTCATCTGTAGAACGAAGCTGAGTGAAATGTCCTTCAATTGTCCAAGTCAGATCATTCCATGAACCATCTTTCATCAACATCGAACCAAAAACAATATAAGCATCTGGAGCAATAAATTCTGGCTTAAACCCCCAAACCAAAACTGTTGAACCATTGCGTGTACGATATTCACCAGGGCGTTGAATGTTCATTAGTTTACCTCTCCTTCAGCTCTACCTATTTCAATATCTTTAATTAAGAGTTCTAAAAGATTTAATTCTTGCCTGAGCTCATAGTTCTCAATCTCAAGTCTTCTAACTTCTTCAGAGAGATATTTAATCTCTCCCAAGAGCTTTTCATTTGTTTCATCAATCCCAAATGAAGACAGTTCCTGCGTCATTTTCAACAACCTTTCTTCCTTCACCTTTAGGAAACAAAGTGCTTCCTTCAAAACCGGAATCAGGATCTTTTTCAAAATCAGTTTTAATCATTTCTTGATAATCGCTCGCATCAAGACCTAAATCCAAAACAATATCAGCAAACTTTTTTTGAAGTCTAAATTTTTCTTTAAGAAGACGCTGACACGACCGACTTAAAATTTCAATCTCAATATCACGAGCGTTCAAAATATTGACAAGTTCCTGAAGATCCATTGTATCATACTTATTCATCACTTCCCCCACGAAGAAAAGCTAAAAGCCAAAACGTAAAACACATCCAAAACAATATTCCAAAAATCCAAACTATCTCATAAGTCGTTGTCATACTTCCTCCAGCCATAGCGGTTTGGTTGAACCATCCTTGTTCACCTGCCTTTTTGTGTAATCCCCTTTCAATTCTTTTGTGACTCTAACCCATGCGTTAATAGCTGAAACTCCTGCTTCAACAGGCTCTTTTGTATTAAATTCTTTACGCCGCAAAGCCTCTCGAATTTTCATAGGCTTGTCATACTCGGCCAAACCTTCAGTAATAAACCTCTCCGAGTAACTACCAGGTACTCCTTTGGCCTTATATTTTCGTGAATTTGAATCAGTCATCTCGTAAACATAGGTCTTCGGCAAAATTGCTTTGAAATAAGAAAGATCACCTTCATGCTTCAAAGCACCAAGCTGAGTCTGATGGCTTTCAGGCCAATCACCACCAGTAATAAAAATAGAATCCGTATCACAATAAAGAATATCATTGCCTTTGTTTATAGAATTAACGATATGACTAAAAAGTAGATTACGGCACATTGCTGTGATGTACGCAGACCAAACAACATTTGTATGACGAGCAAAACCATTATTCTCTTCGATCAAAATATATTGATCTAGACGGATGTTATTTTTAATATCATCAATATTGTAATTGGCAGGATCAGCGAGTTTAGTAGGTCTTAAACGCTGGCCGAACTTCCCAAACAAATTGTTGCCAAGAGATTTACCAATGTCCCTAAGAATCCTATCCCCTTTAGCAGTACCCTCATCACGAATCGCATAACAAAAATCGACATACTTAGAAAAAGGAGGAATCTTTGCTTGATAATAAATTGCAGCTTTTATGTACTTAAACCTGTACCCAAAACGTAAGGCAGCACGGATTTCAAAAAATGTGTACTTTGTTTTCCAACGTCCTAGAGGAAAAACAAAACGACCAAAATTTTCTTCGACCGTTCCTAAATAGGGAACATGAGACACAACTCCTGTTATCTGAGTCGCATCTACTTCAACTTCGGCGATACCTTCAATAATCGGATTTTTTATTGCCTCTTCAATTTTATCGTGGCCTTCACGCCAATGATCGATCTTAGGTAAAGGGAAAATACCGTGCTTCATAACAAAAGGATAAGCTGAGTTAATATCAAAATATCCGACCTTACCTTCATATTCTTTAAGGCTAAAAACTTCGGTACGACCTCCTCGATTTGCTTCAGAAAGCCATTCAAGCTCTTCTTGCTCATTAAGTTTAAACAACTTGTAAGTGTTAAGAGGAGAACCCTTTGAATCACTTCCTTCTGTGAAAAATCCAAGAGAAGTTGCACCTGGAGTGAACTTCAATTGGATTCCCTTGTTTCTATAATACTGTCTTTGAATGCAGGCATATGACCTAGAAATAATCGCATCCATCGCAGCGTATTTAAAACCGTAAAAATCAGAGGGAAGCTTACTGAAGTCAAAACCCAAATGTTGTGTCAGAATCTTTCCCATATCCGACACTCTGAGCTGCCAATGATTCAACGTATCCCAAACAGGCATATTGATATGATTGTCACTTGGGAAACTCCAATCATGGTTCCCATCATACAAAATATTATATTTTGTCAGGCGGCCTTTCGCCCATTGAACATCAATTGAACCAGGTGTCGCAAACCAGCCTTTAACAATATTACCGAGCTCATACTCAATATTAGTACCCCAAATAACTGTCTTTTGTTTGTTGATGCGAATATCTGAACGAGACAAAAACGCCATCATAATCGCCCAATGACCTGTAAAATAAACAGCGTCACGAGCCGCAAATTGATAAAAATGAGTTTTACCTAATGAATTATCTTCTGTATCGAGACCGTAATAAGCTATACCTGCGGGCTCATATTCTTTAGGGATAGTGGGAATATCAACGAGTTTTAAAACTCCTCCCAACCCGAGATGAGAGTAAAGGCAAATTTGAAGTTCGGGATCTTTGTCCACTTCTTTCCATGAGACTTCCCTGACACTTCCATCAATCTTTGAAAGGATTTCCCTGAACTCGTCACTGAACCACGAATGAACTCCCCCTCGTGGGCACTGTTCAATGTCTTCACCAGAGCGTTCACAAGCTGATAAGTCATTGAATCTATCGCCTGCCTCTTCGCTTGAAAGTCCCCCGGAACCGGAAAGAAACTGATCACTCCCCCGAACCGTGTACTCGCTGAAACGCCCTCCCATCCGGGCAGATTTGTAGTGACTACGACTCCAAACGTGGCCAACTGTTGAAAATTTTTCATCCCTGCCAGCAATAAGTCGTCGAAGTGCTTCGTCAAATAATTCCTTGCAATTGTCCACAGATGTTCCTCCGGTCGTATGCCTTGTTCTTTGGCTACATCGAATGGACTTTCATCTGGAGTCATCACAGGGTCGCCATTTCTTTTTTTGACGATTCTTCCCCGAGCATCACGCTTTGCCTTCAAGCGTGTTTTTCTTCCATTTGTAGAAACATTCGATAAGTGGATTAGTCCTGACTCATAAAGAGCGTTTAATCGTACTCCGAATGCTTCATTAGAAATTTTTTGGTCTGCTCGTGAAATAATATCTCTTCCGCTTTCGACAACTTCTTTCGCGAGTTTTTCGACGTTTTTTGCGAATTGGGAATCGGGCTGGAGCTTGTCTTTTCTTTTTCTACTACGGGGTGCATGAACAATTTCTGCAGCTCTTTGAGCAGCTTCCCTGCGGATTTTGCTTGTTCTTTGCGTCTTTTTTTGTCTTGTTTCTCTTGCTCGCTTTTCTGTTCCAGATCGTACGAGTCTTCTTTTCTCAGCTGTTTTCTTTTTTCTTCGGTAATGGACTTCAATTTTCGTGTAAACAGCAAGTTTCTTTTTGACGGCGTTTTTATCTTTAGCAGAGAACTCACGCCACTGCGATAAACGCTTATTCGGTGAAACGATGCTGTAAAATCGTGCTTTTGCAAATGAGCGAGTATAACGTCCTTTACCGTCACGAAGTCGTATTGAGAAAGACTTATCTCCACTACGAATAACAGGGTTTTGTCTCTTTGAATCAGACATCCGACGATCTCCGGACTAACTGTTGATGAGAGCATATTTGAATGTTTGTATGTAATAACGGGCCCACCGCATATAGAACATTCAACAGCGCAAACATCAGAGTCCCCCTCAACCACGGTTCGCTTAAATATCGTTGTAGATTCATCTGATTCACAAAACCCAGAAGAAAGATAAGTTCTATCTGACCCTGAATACGGAATACTAAACGGCTGTAACAGATGTTGTTTTAGACTATCACAAAGTTTCTTTTTTCTCACAGCTCACCCCTATATCGCCATAAGTAACGTCTTTTGATATTTTTGATGTTCGATCGTATAATTCAAAACAGAATTGGTTGCAAGAACCTAACCCGTAACAAAACCAGGACTGCATATGAACGAACCAGTAACTATCAAAATAGGTGATATTGTTGACTTGAATTTCAAAAAACTAAACGACGCAAAGTCTTTCATAAACGGCTATAATCGCGGAATAAAAATAAAAGACTTTGACTATAGTGATTTTGACAGTGAAATGGAGAAGAGAGGGTTTGACTTTTCTATTAAAGTTTGGTCGATGCTAAGTATTCATGCAGAAGAAGAAAAGTTTAGAAAAACAAAGGCGATAATTGTATCCGGATCACCACGCAGGTTCAAAACCCGTGTACTTGATAAAATTGTCCCGAAGACATGAAATCTGTTTAGGAGAAAGCCATTTTTTCTCAACCCACTGTGATTTGAGACTTTCTATAAATTCGTTTTTCTTTGATGAGAACCTATAGATAGCATTGAATATTTTTTCAAAAGCTTCGTCAATATCTGACGCCGATGGTGTGTGTCTTTTGAAGGAATATCCTTCTTTTTCATTCTCAGCGATAATAACTTTCTGCGTAAGCTCACGAAGATATATTTCATTCTTCGTAATTTCGTCTTGAATGGCATAACACTCCTGCTGCAATTGAAGTTTCATTTTCATAAGACGAGTTAATTCATGCTTTGTATGTGACAACAGAGATTCATCATGATTTGCTAAAAAACTTTTCCATTCGATGCCGTTTGAACGCATAAGCTTTCGAGCAGTCCTAAAAGCAACGAGTGCTTCATTGTCGTTCGGACTTTCAGCAAGATGAAGAAGTTTAATCACCTTGTCTTGAGCGGCTTGCATTATCACCCCCACTGATCCGCCATAGCATCTGCAATTCCTTGAAACGTCGTACTCCTTATTTTCCAGCGATCTTTCGATGGTGGTAAATAATGAATACGTTGACGTTGTGAATTAGGTAATTTCAACATTTCATCTTTTACATCATTTGTTGGATTCAAAAGTGGTAAACCTTTGAGCCAAAGACAGGTAGCCTTTTGTTCCATGTGCCCGAACATCCAAGGCTGCACAACTTGGCTTTGATGTAAACCAATACGTTCTTTAGCATGCTTATGCATGATCGGATTTTCGATGCAAATTCTTGGAATATCCGCATGCAGCAACATACGAAAAAAATCTGCTGCTTCATCAAGTTTTTGCCAACGAGAAGGATCGCGATATAACCAGGTAACACCGCTATTAGTGAGATAAGTGCAAGGCGGGTGAGCAATCATTAAGTCCCATTCTTTACCTATAACTTCACGAACATCACATTGATAATGCAAACCTTTACGATCTGTTGGCAAAATATCGCATGACCATGCGTCATGACCTTTAGATTTGAAAGCGTCCCTAACAATGCCTGAATACTCACAGGCAACCAAAACTCTCATTATTTCCCCTAAAAAAATAAGACGGGTCTTTCACCGGCTCCCGAGAGAACCAACCCGTCTGGCGCTCCGACACGTCCCTGTGTCTGATCGAGCTCCTTTGTTATTTTACACGGATGGAATAACTTTAATCAAGTTCTCGCACTGTTTTAACTCATTGCGAGCGGCGATAGGTAAAGACTCATAATTCTCTTTAAGGTATTTTGCGAGTTCACCATTTTTTACAGCCAAACTCAAATGATAGTGAAGCTGCATAATTTGATTTTGCATATTCGGCTTTTTCGCTGGCTCGAAAAATGAAGTCGTGCTTACTTCTTCTTCTGTAGGAATCATTCCGCGTGCTTCAATCATTTTCAAAATAGCTGCAACACCGACAGTAGATTCAACACCATTAGGATCAAAATCACCAGATTCAGTGAACCGGCCTTTGTGGTAATTGTTAGTCATAGCCCACAAATATGGTGAACGGTATGGTGGAGTCGTTTCGCGCCCATAGCCATCCCGATAATCGAAACGATCGAATTTTTCACAAAAATAAAGAACATGTGCAATATCCCAGACAATTATATTGCCTGAGCCAAACTCACGAAGAGCAGAAAATGCTGAATGCTCCCATGTAAATGGCGGGAACCCTTCATGTGGGCGACCTTCAGGATAATTCACTGTCCTATCAGTCAAAGGGTCACCGTTATAAAGATGAGTAGTAAAACTGAAATTTGACTCAACACAATGAAGCACGCCAACAAGATACCAAGGACACATAGCTTTATTGGCAATCTCTTCATAACGATTCTTATTAGCGATACACTGGTTTGTAGCCCATGTTACATATGGCAAATTGCGATCATCAACAGCGCAACCTTTCCACAAAGTGTCATACTCTTTTTTAAGCTCTGGATTCATAAAAAATATCTCCTTGTGATTAGCAAGGAGATAAATACATCAAAACGGAATTGGTTGCAATCAAGCTGCAACAGGCTGTGATGATGCTTGCTTTTTCGACTGTAGGTAGAGATAAGCAAGACCCGCGATAAGAGCAATTGTACCTATGCCGATTCCAGCCGCTTTAACTGGCTGAGCTTGCACCGCCTCTGATACAGCACGCCCAGCTCCTTTTACAGCAGCGACCACTTTAGCAAGTCCTGTGGCAAAGACGTTTGCCTCATCGACACGGCGAGAAGTCAAACCAGCGACAACTTTACCGCCAGCTTTATTCCACTTCATAAACTCATCTTTTGCTCCAAGAAAATCTCGAGCATTTACCTTTTTGATAAGACTTGAATTTTTAACTTTCGTAACGCCCACGTTGTAAGCAAGAGAGATAATTGAAGCAAACATTTCGGGAGTAAAAGCAGGATTGTCACGAACAGTAACGACAGCCCACAAAGGTTTAGCGTAGTTCTCAATAGTAAACTGAGTAAGAAGCTTGTCGGCCTTATCACGAGAAATAGTGTCTCCCATTTTAAGACCTGGAATAACAGCAGATGTAAACCCATAACCAATAGTGACCACACCAACAATATCTTTATAAGCATTCGACCTAAACCCTTCATGCTTTTTGAGCATCGGCAAAACTATCTC
>CAYQOJ010000165.1:2815-7237 GCA_964419105.1 uncultured Methylococcus sp. | reverse complement strand
CTCGTTATCGATCAGCTCAAAAAAATCCGAATCGATCTCGGTGGTCGCCGTATCATTAAAAAACAGCTCCTCACGGGACATCATGAACTCGGTCAGGGCCGGAGGTAATCTTTTCCCCACCTTCACCGCGCAAAGGCGCGTCCACGGGTTCGTGGGGAGTTTTCCCATCAGCGTGAGGAACCGTTCTTCATCTTCGCGCGTGATCTGGCGCGACTCTGACCAGTGCTCATCATCTTCACCCTGCTCGCTGACCACATGCGCCATGCCTCGGGGATCCCTTCCCGTCAACGAACAAACCCAGCTGCGGTCTTCACCCTCATCGGCGCTCGGCTCACAGTTCCACCCTGAGATCTTGCTCTTCGGTGGCTCACCTTTCGCCAATGCGGAGTTGAAAGGATCCTTGCCCTTGAGCATTTCGGGACGATCTTCAGGCCCCGTCGTTTCCCCCGACAAGGGGTCAAACTGCCGTCCTTCCTGTGGCGATGTGGGCGATTTCGGCTCTTCACCGAGCTCAACCCCCTTGCCATGACTCTCCCCCGCGTGATCCGAACCACAATTCCAATGGCCCGTCTTGGGGTCAGGGGCACACTTCCAGTCTCCTTCGACCGCAGAAATCCCAGGGGCAGACCAAGTCAACCCAAACAGGAGGAGTAAGGTAGGGCGAATGAACCCGGGCATCGCTCAGGAGATCAGGCGCCCTGATGGAGGCTGTGTAAAGGCATTCTCGGGGGCCATGGCGTACAGATGGGGCGGGAAGGTCGTCGAGAGCACGCCGAGTGTGTTCAAATAGCGGCTTACGACAACTTATTTTACCCGATCCCAAGCTTAGCTTGGGCAAGTTTTTTCCAGACCCTTCCGTCCCTCATGCAACGCCCAGATCCGCGCCGCGACGCACTCCTCGACTGGTTGAGAAATGATCTCCATTTGAACGTCGAGACGCTGGTGCCTGCTTCGTCTGACGCAAGTTTCAGACGCTACTTTCGTTTTGATCTTGGGGACGAGAGCCGGATCGCCATGGATGCACCGCCGCCTCAGGAAAACATCCTGCCTTTCCTCAAAACCGCCGAAATCCTGAGGGCCCGCGGTGTTCCGACCCCCAAGATTTTTGCCGCGAACGCAGAATTAGGTTTTATTGTGCTCAGCGATTTCGGCCGAACGGCCTATCTCGAGGCCCTCAGTGAATCCACCGTAGCCCCCCTCTATGGCAGTGCTCTGGACACCCTTTTTCGACTTCAGACGACCGAAAACCCCGAAGGAGAAGACCCCGAACTTCCCCGCTACGACGAGGCGCTGCTTCGCCGTGAACTGGCCGTATTTCGCGAATGGTGCATCGACGGCTATCTCGACCTTAAGCTTTCGGATGCCGAGGAGCGGCTCCTTGCCGAAACCTTTGACCGCCTCGTCAGCTCCGCCCTCACCCAACCCACCGTGATCGTTCACCGGGATTATCACTCCCGAAACCTGATGCTGCTTCCCGACGGAACGCCTGGGGTTCTCGATTTTCAGGATGCCGTTTGGGGTCCGATCACCTACGATCTGGCCTCACTTCTAAGGGACTGCTACATCGCTTGGCCCCTACCCCTCCTCAACCTCTGGATTGAGCAGTATCGGCAACGTCTGGCGCAGGCGGGATGGATTCATGGCGTCGATGAAGCCCAATTCAGACGCTGGTTTGATCTAATGGGGCTCCAGCGGCACCTCAAGGCCGCAGGGATTTTCTGCCGCCTGAAGCTCAGAGATGGCAAGCCAGGCTATATCGGGGACATTCCGCGCACCTTGGCTTACGCCCTGGATGTCGGTCGAGATCAGCCTGATCTTGCAGGCTTTGCCACCTTCATCGCGACTCGCGTTCTCCCGAAATTCCTGGAGCCCCAAATCCCATGAGAGCCATGATTCTGGCTGCAGGTCGCGGCGAAAGACTTCGCCCCTTAACCGACCAAACCCCTAAGCCTCTGATCGAGGCGGGCGGAAAACCGCTGATCCTTCACCTCATTGAAAGTCTGGTCCGAGCCGGCATGGATGAGATCATCGTCAATACCGCACACCTTGGCGAAAAAATTCAGGCGCGACTGGGGGACGGCCAGGCTTTCGGTGCAAAAATCCACTATTCGCCTGAACATGAGGCGCTTGAAACCGGCGGCGGGATTTACCAAGCACTCCCCCTCTTGGGGCAGGAGCCCTTTCTGGTGATCAATGGCGATATTGCGACAGACTTCCCCTTCGGGACTTTAAAGGAACGCCCGATTGATTTGGCTCATCTGGTACTGGTCCCAAATCCGGACCATCACCCTCAGGGTGATTTTGGATTGGAAGAGGGATTGGCGCTCGACAAGGGTTCGCCTCAATTCACCTTTGGGGGCATCGGGGTCTATCGGCCAGAACTTTTTTCCCAATGCAATGCCGGTCGATTTCCTCTTGCGCCACTCCTTCGCGGCGCGATGCATGCATCGCAAGTCAGTGCTGAACTCTGGCCGGGATTTTGGATGGATATCGGAACCATCGAACGCCTCGAGGCCTTCGACCGTAGGCTTCGCCTGACGTCCTAAGCTTTCCCCTCGCGCTGGGAATCCAACCAGCCCAGCCACTCACTCACCACAATCAGGGCCCAAAGCGCCCGCCCATGATCCGCCTCACGTCGCTGATGCGCATCAAAGACGGCGCGAACCGCCTCAGGATGGATTCCGAGATCGGCCAGCGCAGGATGGGTGACCTTTTCCTCAGCCCAGGACTTCAGGGGACCTCGAAGCCAGGAGGCCAGAGGAACAGAAAGACCCCGTTTTTTTCGGTAGACGATCTCCTTGGGGAGATAGCGGGTCGCATACTCCTTCAGAAAAACCTTGGTATTGATGCCCTGAACCCGCTGCTTTTCGCTTAAGGTTGCCGCAAACTCCATCACTGAAATATCGAGAAACGGTGCCCGAAGCTCAAGAGCCGAGTGCATGCTGGCGCGATCAGCCTTGGTTAAAAGCCCTTCCGCCAGCGAACGTTCAAGATCGTATCGTTGAATCTCATCAAGCAAACTCTCGCCTTGAACGCCAGACCATTCAGATAGTCTGGGGTGGATTCCCAAGGGCGCCAGAATGGCCGGCGACAGACTGGAATTCCAGAGAATATGGCGGGACAGTCCATCCAGCTCATCCCCCTGCACAAACCGCTTCAAAAGGAAGGACAGGGTGACTTTCTTGTCGCTGGGGGGCCACCGTTCAACTTGGGTTCGGATAAATCCTCTCAGCCAGGCCGGCAGCGCGGCATAGCGTTCGGCAATCCCTGCGCCAAAATAGGTCGGATATCCCCCAAAAAGTTCATCCGCCCCCTCCCCTGAGAGAGAGATCCGGATATCCTGTGCCGCCCGCTGCGACAACAGCGCTGTCGGAATCCAGGCAGGATCCGCCAGAGGCTCACCCGATGTCGCAATCACGTCCCGCAACATGTTGGGGATTTGCTCGGGCTCTGCCCAGACCGCCACATACTCCATGCGGAGATCCTTGGCGACACTGGCCGCAAAATCCCCCTCATCAAAAGACTCTTCCCCAAATCGGAGGCCATACGCCGTAATCGATTTATCCGGGTGCTGACTTCGCGCCACGGCAGCAATCAAAGAGGAGTCCACGCCGCCACTGAGAAAGAGCCCAACCGGAACATCGACCTCGCTTTGCCGATAGACCGCCGCCCGGAAAATTTCATCAAACGTTTCAAGGGAATCATTCCCGGTGGTGGCGGTTCGCCGGGGAAGGCGCCAATAGGTATGCCGCTCCGTCGATTCAGCCGATAAAACCACCCATTCGCCAGGCCCCACCTTGAGGACGCCCTCCAAGGGGCTGTCTGGTGCCGGGAAATACCCGAGCTGGAGATAGCGGGCGAGTGCCTCGGTCTTGGGACTCGTCGGATGATGTCCGCCGTTGACCATGGCAGAGAGCTGAGAGGCAAAGAAAACCATCCCATCCGAGCGACTAAAAAATAACGGTCTCTCGCCCGCCCGATCACGCGCCAGAAACAAGCTGGCACTGCGCGGATCCCAGACTGCAATGGCAAAGGCGCCGACCAGCCGCTCCACGAAGGCCTGACCCAGCTCAAGGTAAAGACCCGGCAGGACAGCGACGTCGGTGTCATCCGTGACCGGACGACCCCTTTCAGCGAGAAAGCTTCGCAGTTCGCCGTGATTGTCGATTTCGCCGTTGCAGACCACCATGACCCCGGTCGCCTCATCGACCAGAGGCTGCTGCCCACTGGTCAGACCCCGGATCGTCAGTCGGGCCATGCCGAAGACGGCACGCTCATCCCCTCGCATCCACTGCCCATCGGGACCGCGGTGA
Source organism: uncultured Methylococcus sp. (assembly GCA_964419105.1). Classification (GTDB taxonomy): domain Bacteria; phylum Pseudomonadota; class Gammaproteobacteria; order Methylococcales; family Methylococcaceae; genus UBA6136. The sequence goes on along the minus strand of CAYQOJ010000165.1, from coordinate 2,924 downwards.
AGCAGTCGCTGCAGCATCTTTTCAACGCCACCCTGGCCTGTCTTCTGACCTCCAAAATGAACTTCGCCACAGATCCCACACATCTCAGTGCTCCCCGTGTTCGAGAAGA
>CAYQOJ010000165.1:0-2805 GCA_964419105.1 uncultured Methylococcus sp. | reverse complement strand
TCACCACACCGACATGCGTGATGCCGTCACCCGCGCCGACGTTCGAGAAGAACACCCAAATAATCTCCCGGAAGGAGAACAATCTCACGCCCAGAGGCCAATGCGGTCACTTCCTTGATTCGCTCGGTGCGAGCCATGAGGAATACGGGATTCCGCCGCTCAGCAAGATAGGCGGGGTAACGATCCAACGGGACCAAGCGCTTCGACCAGGGTTTCCCGGTTTTGATGGAGAAAAGAACATAATTGCTGGTCAGTTCCTTGCCATCCTCAGTAAAGACCGTCAACTCACGCCCAAGATAAAACGGAAGGCCATGCGGCATGCAGGCAAGGCAAGCAAACTCGGTATCGGCCGGAAGCGTGGCAGGCAATTGCTCGAAAATTGGACGCGCAGACTTGATGCCCGCATGGCGCGAAACGGAATCAAAATTCAAGGTCAAAAAGAGGAGCGGGAAGGTCAGGAATCCCGCCAAAGCAAGACGGGGAGAGCGCAAAACCCACGCACCAAGACTGATGAAAGCAGTGAGTCCCAGCGAAACAATGAAGCCTGGAAGAATCGGTACGAAACGCTCCAACACGGTCGCGGTGAGCCAGCGCGGATGGGGCAAATATCCCGGCATCCAAAGTTCGGCCATCAGAGGGAACGCCAAAAGGAGCGCAACCACCCCCAGCAGCAGAAGGGATGTCCTCACGATTCGGCGAGAAACGACTTCATTGTGTTCCAGGGCCAGACCAAGCACTCGGGCGACCAGCACACCCAGTGCGACCATGCCCGTCAAGATGTAGCCCGGAAGCTTGGACTGGGACAGCGAAAAGAAAACGACGACCACCAGTGCCCAGACCACAAAAAGCCGATCGGCATCATGAAGCTTGAAGGACTTGCGAAAACCTTCTCGAATCGCAGCGGGAAGTATCAAGCTAAAGGGGAAGAAACAGCCGGCGATAATCAGGCCGTAGTAATAGAAGGGTTGGGTTCTTCGAAATTCTGGGGTCGTAAATCGGGCAATCGACTCTTTCATGATCCCGTAATAGGGAAAATCCGGACATGCGATTGAGAGGCCGACAAACCACGGAAGTACGATGGCCAGAAAAAGGAAAACGTGCGACCACCTAAAAAATGAGCCAATCAGAGCCTTGCGCCCCGAAACCCAGTGGTAGACACTCATGACCAAAAGGGGGACCAGGAAACCGACAGGCCCTTTGACCAAAGTCGCCAGACCCGCGGCAAGCGTTGCCCAAAGGTACCACTGCCGACGCTCCCGCCCTTCGACCTCACCGGCCCGATAGGCGGCAAGAATCGCCAAGCTGACAAAAAGTCCGAGCATCATGTCGAAGATCACGATCCGGGCAAACGCCTCAAAGAGAGGGGTCAAGGCAATGACAACAACCGCCAAACCTGCGGTTGTCGGGCCATAGACCCGCCGACAGAAAGCGAAAAGCACCATCAACCAGAGCCAGGCCGAAAGCGCCGACGGAAGACGCGCGGCCCACTCGGTGCCACCAAAGGCCTGAAGCGCAAGCGCCGACGCCTTGAAGAAAAAGGCCGGCTTATCAAGGTAGGTCGCCCCATCGTAGGTCGGGACCAACCAGGAGCCCGAAACCTTCATTTCGCGGGCCACCTCCGCATTGCGTCCCTCGTCCGGAGACAGGAGAGAAAAATCGCCCAAATGGACGAAGGTGGCCCAAGTGGCCAGTAAGAGAGCGAAGAAGGGACCGACCCAGGCCGGAATGGACGTTTGGCTTGCTTTGTTGGACGTCATCAGGAAAAGTGGTCTCGATGGAATCAAAACAGGGCTTCTCTCAGGGCGACCCCAAGGGGGTCAAGCCTCGAAATCCCCCGCGTGGAAAACCTGCCGAGCGAGGCACGCCTCGCCCTGCTCCAGATATCTAACGCTGCATGGGCGAAGCAGCCTCACCGGGTTTAGGACCTGCCGGCAGCAATCATTCCCCTGATGATCACGCAGCTGGCGCTCCCAGCAGAACCTTGCGGGCGCGGTTTATGGCTTCCCGGACTTGCGCGGGCGCGGTCCCCCCGAGATGATCTCGGGCATTGAGCGAGCCTTCCAGCGTCAGGACTTCGAAAACGTCCTCTGTAATGACGCCTGAAAACGCCGTCAACTCATCAAACCGCAGCGCAGAAAGATCGCGTCCGGTCTCAACCCCCAAACGCACGGCCTTGCCCACGATTTCGTGCGCATCACGGAAAGGAATCCCTTTGCGGACCAGATAGTCGGCCAGATCGGTTGCGGTCGCGTAACCTTTAAGGGCAGCTTCTCGCATGGCCGTTCGGTTAGGTGCCAGGTGAGGCACCATATCCGCAAACGCACGCAACGAGTTTCGGACCGTATCGAGGGTATCAAAGAGAGGCTCTTTGTCCTCCTGATTGTCCTTGTTGTAGGCCAGCGGTTGCCCCTTCATCAAGGTCAATAGCCCGACAAGATGGCCGAAGACTCGACCGGACTTGCCTCGGACCAACTCCGGAACATCGGGGTTTTTCTTCTGGGGCATGATCGAAGACCCCGTACAAAAAGCATCCGGAAGATCGACAAAGCCGAACTGGGCAGAGGTCCAGAGGATTAATTCCTCCGAGAATCGGGATAGGTGCATCATGATCAAGCTGGCACAGGCCGTGAATTCGATCGCAAAGTCACGATCACTGACGGCATCCAGCGAATTTCGCGCCGGCCGATCAAACCCCAGGAGTTCCGCCGTATAAGGGCGATCTAGCGGGAAGGTCGTACCTGCAAGGGCGGCAGCGCCCAGGGGCATGACATTGACTCTTTTGCGGCAGTCCGCAAGACGCTCGCG
>CAYQOJ010000164.1:0-7418 GCA_964419105.1 uncultured Methylococcus sp. | reverse complement strand
TGATCTTGCAGAAAAAATGGTTGGTCTTGGCGGCGATCATTTTGTCTGTGTTCAAACAATAATGAGTATGACTGCAAAAATTCTTTCTAATGTTCCAGCGATGGATGAAACAATGCTTGGCTTTGAATTAGCACAGATTGGGTTAAAATTAGAAACTACGTTTTTAAAACACACAGACAACCTGTATAACAAGATGAAGAAAGATGGCTCTATCACTCTCGGATTTGATGATTTACTTATGTCGCTTTATAATCAGCATGAAGGAAACGTCTACCTTCTAGGTCAAAGAGTCAAAAAAGCGTAACATATTTAAATGAAGCCAAAGATAGATCTTACAATAGAAAGGCTTATAAAAGCTAAGTTTAAAAATATAGATAATGCTAAAAAAGATAAAAGAATATCTGCCCTATTAAGAGATAGTGTAGATGTGTTCTCCTTGTCTAAAATAGATAAAGTCTTATTGATTAAGATACTTGAGTCTTAACTATTTGTTTCTTCTTCTGAAAATCCTTTACTATCTTTATTTAAAGACTTCATTATAACTTCTAGCTTCTTTTTTTCTGCCTCTGACTTATAACTTCTATGATCATATATCCATTTATCATCAAATTTTCCGTGCCCAGAATATTTCTCTTTTCCTTCAGATAGATATTTTTTTGATATACGCTCTAGTCTATCATCTGGTATTGATTCAATCTTCTCTGAATCTATTAAGCCTAAAAAGTGTTCTACATACTTATCATCCGGAACTAATGATGGATCTGCATATCTAATCAGATCTTCTGTTCTCCACTTTATAGATTGATCATTTATCTCTTTTGAGTACCACTTATAATCACTTTCTCCATATACCTTTGGACCATTGGTATTAAGATATTCCATCATGTTTGGTATAGATAAAATCTTATCGATATTCTTTGTACATAACTCTCTTGCGCCCTTTCTTATTGCTTCAGGCTCCCCTGATGGATAAATAAAATATCTTACAATATAGTTTTCCTCTATTGGTTTGCTAAGTTCTCCAAAGTTCTTTTTTAATATTATATCTTTAAACTCATCTTTTCTTGAAAGTATTTTTTCACATATACTTTTCATGCTGGAGATATATGGCATATAAAAAGATACTGCCACATCAACATCTCTATAGCTAAGACCATATGAGCCTAGAATTTCAAATTTATAATTTTCAGGAAGATATTCTATTCTTTCTAACATTCTTTCTATTTCAGAATAAAAATCAAAGGCTTTTCCAGCATCATAATTACTTTTAAATTCTAATTGTCTTGCATAACTTCCCATATCTTCTATTAAACGATAGAGTCTCCATAAAGTTGTATAAACTGGATCATTCTTGTATCCTTCTGCAGTAGAAGTGGCTGGAAATCTCTTGGCTCGTTCCTCAGAATACTTTTTCATAAGATTTTCTGCAGATGCCTGCTCTGACAAGGCTGATGTATAAATTAATTCAGTTAGATTTGCTGTCTCTGGTGTTACTTTTTTTGATACAGATGGGGAATGTGATCCAAAGCTTGGATAATTCATTATTTCAATCGGAACATCCGTAACGGCATCGAGTGCTGCAAAAGCCTCATTGGCAGAAGTATATTTATCATTACTATATCCACTAGCATCTCTGTTGCTTGTATTTGAAAAATAAATAATCTTAACCAGATCTCCTGGTCTTAGTTGGTATGGTAGTGGTAAGACCCATTCTTTTTCATATCTATATAGCTCATTGATCCATGGATTCTTTAAATAGTTTTCATCAACTGGCTTGCCGGTATTTCTTCTAACCCCTTCAGTTGTTCCGATATCTCCATAGTTCATCTTCTTTGCGCCACTTCTTTGAAGTTTCTTTGCATCAAATACGAATATGGTGTCTCCAAATTTTGCAGCAACGCTCAGATCTGATGTTAGTGATAATCTTGTGAATGCTCCAGCACCAACAAATATTCCAGATCTTAATATTGAAATTGCATTTCTTAATTCACTTCCATGATAAAAGAATCCGGTATGTGCAGACTGCTCCCCTGATGGAAGTTTTGTAAGTGTTTTTAGGCTGGTCCCTTCAATACTGCTATCATACTTATCTTTTGGCTTTCTTGCAAATTTTGATGCATAATTCATCATCTCAATTGCAACCTTTTTTTCACCAACTCTTGATATTTCTTTTATTGCATAATTAAAAAAATCGTGAACGGCATTAGACACCTTAAATCTAAATTCACTATAATCTTCTTTTTCAGATTTGGTTGACAGGGTTGGGATCATTATTGATACCTTATCAATTAGATTCTTTAAGACTTGTTCTGATTGGGAATTAACTTTTATGGTTAGACTACGAAGATAATCTCTTATCCAATCAAGCTCATCGCTCCTTGCCTGAAATAATTGAACTCCCTGCTCTTCCAGATTGTCCTTTGTAAATTTCACTCCGAAATGTAAATTTTGAGGCAAGTCAGATAAGCTATACCATTTGGCTTTATCGTTTTCCCAGTTTAACGATAAACTTCCTGTTATTCTTCTTTTTTCTTCAAGAGGTATATCATATATAAAAGTCTTATATGTAAATCCGCCGTCCTTAAATTCTGTCTCACCAATAAGGGTCATCTTGCTTTGATCTAAAGATGTACCGCCGCTAGAAAACAACTCTTCGTTAGCTTCTCTAAAGGCTGCATCATAAAAATCCTGATCAGAAAAATCAACCTGATTAATATTTTCTTTTTTGTGCCAACCCTCATCTCTACTTAGAGCACCTCCTGGAATACCCCAAGTCATAGGCTGTTCGACATGGCGGGATCTCTTAAGCATAAGAACTGTATTATCTTCTCTACAGACAAGAAGCAATCCAGCTCCACCTTTACCATAATAAGTTGTTGCAATTTTAGATAAGTCTTTTGCAAGCTTTAATATATAATCGCCACATGATGAGTTTTTTATAATAATATCATCAGAGCAATATAAATCTTTAAGTATAGAGATTTTTAAAACCTCATCACCAGTATTTATCAGGCGAAGAGATTTTAAAAGCTTATTTATGGCTAAAGATTTAGCCATAAGATTAGTGCCCCATTGAGTCTAATAGGGCTTTTATAAGTTCTACCTTTTGTGCATCTGAAAATGATGCACAATATTCTAGGCATTCTTCAACCGATACTTCTTCATCGGTATCTTCTTCTTCTTCTTCTTCTTCTTCGCTGTCTTCCTCTGAGCCTGGAAGATCGGACTCAAATTCAATTTCCCAATCTGTTTCTAAATCAGAATCATCCTCGGATTCCTCTTCTTTTCCGAAAGCAACTCTTTCTATTATTTTATCCATTAATTCAGCTTCAACGTGAAATCCATGATCATCTAAATCTGAAGCAGCTTTTATTAAGTCTTTTATCATTTAATTCTCCAAAGATTATAATTGGCCATCTTAATAATATCAACTAATATTCATAGTACTATTAGCAGTTTTAATATTTATGGTATAGCTCCAAAATATTGAAATGCAAAATCTATAAATATCATTAAATTTAGTATAAAAAAGACATGATCATAAGACTTATAAAAGTAGCCTCAAATCAAATCAATTCAGAGTTAATTAAATTCTGGAAGGATGATTTTGATAATGTTTTAGCGATCTTTTCTGTTGCCGGAAAGAAGTATGGATTTATTGGAAGACCGAAGGAAAATCCACACTCTTGGAGTGTCTTTTTGGGAGTGGCGACAGAACAGATAACAAGTGAAACTCCAGTTGGAGTTGCAAAGTATATTTATGGTGAGGGTTTAAGCGAAAAAAATGCGAATGAGTTAACTGAATTTTTCAAAATTCAAGCACCAAGAGGGGTTAGAATTCCAAATGGTCAGGGAGTCTCTTGGTCTCCGAAATCAGAATCGCAAGCAACCGCTCTAATAAAGCTTGTTATTATTTTTTCTTCAATAAACTCAGATCTCAATGCAAATGGAATTTTATATCCTAGTGGTGATAAGGATCTTTTTGGAGAAGATGTAACTGAAAAGCATGTCAAAGATTGGTGGTCAAATAAGTTAAATCGTCCCCAGGAAGTAAAAAAAGATTTAGGCCAAACAGCTGAACATATCTTTGGTGGTCTAACTCCAAATTGGGGACCTGAAGATGCTTATTCTAATCTAGGAAAGTATCATGCTGATCGCCTAAAAGGAAATTGGCAGTCTGATAATTCTATCGATATCTTTGCTCCAGCAGGAACTCCTATTTATTCACTTTCTAGCGGTATAGTTAGTGCCATTAAAACTTATAATGATGGAAAGACAATTTACGGCACACAAATTAGCGTGAAAGGAATTGATGGTCACCCCGACTTGTTCTATACGCATACTGATAATCCAGCAGTTTCTGAGGGAGATCAGATTAGAGTTGGTGAACTAATAGCTCAGGTTGGAAAACCAAACAAGCCTACGATGCCATCTCATCTTCACCTAGGAGTACCAGAAGGAGTATCTCTTTCATCTCTGGTCTCAAGAAGTGGAAAGATACAATCCACAGGAAGAAGAATTTCATCTAGAAGTTCCGATTCAATAAAAAAGATTTCATCTAGATTTTGAGAAACTCAGATAATAAAACAAGGAGGCTGAAACCTCCTTGTTTGTTTTTGGGTGCTTATTTTAATTAAGCTACAACATGCTCTGTTAATGCTTTACGTCCAGCAGAAACTCCTTTTAGCATCTCAACAACTTCAGATGGCTGAATGGCTCTTCCCTTTGCCTTTGCATTGCTATTATACCATTCGACAAACTTGCTGAAGCTAGGAGCTGTTCCCTTGGATGAGGAATATTCCATCCAAGCTGCTTTGACTGCACCGCCATTAGGAGTGGCGGCTACATATTTGTCCCAAGCAGAGGTAGCAGGTTGAGCATGCATGCCGCTTGGTTTTGGACTTGTTTTTTCAGGACCAGTTTCGACAGACTGACCATATTTATCCCACATTTTTTTGGCCATATCAGATCCAGTATCTTTCCAAACTTGAGGAAGAATTCCGGTTCTAACTGGTGGCTTGGTGGACCAGGATCTCATGAACATATCTTTAAAGGTTGCCTCACTTGTTCTCAAGTGGGATGGAATAGTCAAAAGAACATCTTTAGAGATCTGTTCGGCCAAATCCATTTCTCTAGTATCCCATTTTTGAGTTTGGGCTTTTTGAGTAACTTCCTGAAGTTTTTGTCTTCTGAGCATGGCCTGGTAAGGGTCATCCTTGGACATTCCGCCAACCCCTGCTTCTTCGGCCATCTTCTCAATCCAAGTATCTAAAATGTCGGCTTCTTTAGATAAACCAAGAGAATCCAAACGATTGGCAATCTTAACTAATTCTTTTAACATTATCACTCCAAAATTAAAAACCAGATTTATTTGATACCCAAAAATTAATAGATATTGATCCCAAAATAAACACAAAATAATTCCAAAGGACTGACTCACTTCCGATCAAAAAAGATATATAAATCAGGCATATTATTTACTTATAAAAAAATCCACTTTTTTCCAATTTTTACCACCCTTAAAATTCCTTGATTTTCAACCTAATATATACTTTAGTATATTCTAAAATTTTATGAAATTTTTCTACAAAAATACTAAACTCATTTTCTCTTTCATTATCAAATAAAATTTAGATCTAAAAATATATAACTTCACTTATCCGATTCAATGGAAGTCTCCCAAGTTTTTCCACCTAAAAACAAACCCCATTAAAAATAAAATAAAAATCGGCGGTTACCTAAAGAACTTTCCGTTAGAAATTTTCAACGACAATAACAAAAGTGAATTCACAAGAAAGAATAAGAAAGAATGCACTACTATGATTTACATTGACAAGGACCAAAGAGCTAATGCCCTATACACTAAGGAGTAAAGACTAACATGAGCAATAGAGAGTAAGGCTAACTACCAAAGAAAATGAGAATCGAGGTAAATCAAGTTAAGTTAAACTAAGACCAAGAATGATTCGAGAGATAACCTAACCATTCAGAGTAAGGCAAGTGAGTTTAATCCAAGTTATACTATACCAGGATAAACTACGCTGGGATAGCCGGGATATACTGTACCAGGATAAACTGATAAACTACGCTGATGAATTGTTACTATAGTATTTTATTTTATTCCGGCCAGACAACCCACCAGACAACCCAGTCAGCTTTAATTAAATAATTCAGTGTAATTTAGTTTATAGTTTAAGGTCAAACAGTATGGTGGAAATAAATGGAGTAAAAAAATGCCTTAGCGGTGCGCCCCACGGGCGCGGGACGCCGAGCGGCTAACCCGGTTTTCTGTATAAGTCAAGGGGGACCGTGAAAAAAACATCGCATGGTAAAGACGGGGGAGGATGATATAGGGTAGTGTCGGAAACGACACGCTCCTTGAAAACCTAGGCTAGTGGTAGCGCGTCCCCCGCGCGTAGGGGGGGCGGCTCCCGCAATATGCGGGAATACTTCGCGGCTCACCTTGACACCGTAGGTGGGCCGGTTACTAGAACGGTGAGGCAGCCGCCCGGCTGCCGGGGCACCCGGCCCTTCCGGGGTTGCCATGACCGGAGGTTTATCATGGCAAGTAGGTTGATCGATCCGGCGGGGCGCACGGCGTCGCCGGAACCCGTGTGGGACGCTAGGCCGTCCCATCACGGGGCGCAGCATGAAACGGTCATGCTGCGTCGGATCGCGGGGCTGGTGCCCGCACGTTATGCGGGTATCTCCCGCATGGTGGCGGAGGAATGTTTCCGCCGCCTGTTCCCCGGCGTCCCGTGGTCGGACGAAGGAAATGATCGGGGCCGGGGAACGGCCCTGATCGATGGATACGCGGCGGACGGTGCCGCCGCGTATGGTGGACACTTCCTGTCCGCTAAGTCCCGCATCGCGCGGGAGGGGGCGTCCCTGCCCTCGAAGAACTTCGACGTGTACGGCGCAAGCCCGAACGTCTCCGCGGCTGTGCAGTCGCTTGTGCGTCTGCACGGGGAGGGTAAGGCCCTCCCCCTCGTCTGCTTCTTCCGCAGCGGTGCGGAAGCGGTGGACGATTATAGGGTCGTCGCGTGGACGGGCGTGGACCTGCCCACGCTCGTGGGCAAGCAGATCGCCCACACGGCGCGCGAGGGTGCGCCGGTGATCAAGGGGTGCGCGTGGGGAACCTTCATGGGCCTCCCCGAGTTGCCCCCGAACCACCCGCCCGTGGGGCGGGGTGGGTACCCCGGCGTGACGGTTTACGTCACGCACCCGTCTGCGGACGGCGTGCGCGGCTACCGAAAGTTGGTGGTCAGTCTGCGCGAGCAGACGTTCCACCTCACGGGCGAGGTGCAGATCGCGGACTGGCTCGTCCGCGAGGGTTGGCCGACGAAGGCGCGTAAGCGTTGACGTAGGCCGATAGGGGAGGGGTGCCCGTGGCCCCTCCCCGCCCGTAATGTGGCTCC
>CAYQOJ010000163.1:1529-7424 GCA_964419105.1 uncultured Methylococcus sp. | reverse complement strand
GTTCGCTATCCCTCCCCGCCCTGAAGGACGGGGTTTCTCGCGAGAAAAATGATGACTCATGACAGCGCCAACACTGGGCCTTTGCAACCTTCAGACCCTCACAACTTTCGGATCAAGAGTTTTGCCCGCCGACAGGGTCGGATCACGCCAGCCCAGCAGAAAGCACTGGACGAACTTTGGGATCGTTATGGACTCAATCCTGACTCAAAACTGGAGTCTCTGAGCCATTTTGGCAACACACATCCCGTCGTACTTGAAATCGGTTTTGGTAACGGCGACTCCTTGGTAAAAATGGCCCAAAATGACCCTGATCGCAACTATGTCGGGATTGAAGTTCATCGTCCAGGGGTCGGACATCTCCTCATCAAAACGCAAGAAGCGGAAATTTCCAATCTTCGGGTCTACGCCCATGATGCGATCGATATTTTGAATGACTGCATCGCTGATGCGGCTTTAGAAAGAGTTCAACTTTTTTTCCCTGATCCTTGGCACAAGACCCGACATCACAAACGGCGTATTGTGAAACAAGATTTTCTGCGGCTAATCGCTCGGAAACTCGTTCCAGGCGGTACATTTCATGCGGCAACGGACTGGGAAAATTATGCCTATGACATGGCAGAACAGTTCGCTCTCTCAGGACTTTTCACCAGTGAAAATCCGAAGTCTCCCTTCTCTTCCCGCCCAGAATATCGTCCACTGACCAAATTCGAAGCCAGGGGGCACCGCCTCGGCCACGGTGTTTGGGATCTTATTTTTCGGAGAATTTGATCCTCGATCGAAAATCCTGCTTATGCAGGCTTTGGCCCCAGGATGGCCTCGATTTCAGCGGGCCAAAAGACCGGGTCCAAAATTTCAAATCGTTTTTGTCTGCCGGTTTCACCCGATATCAGCTGAACCTGCCGTCGAGGCACCCCAAAGAGGGAGGCCAGAAAACCGATCAGATGATCGTTGGCCTTTCCATCGACTGGGGGCGCACAGGTTCGAATCTTGATACGGCCGCCGTGCTCTCCAACGATCTCGTCCTTTGAAGCTCGCGGTTGAACGTGAACATTTAAAATTACTAGGGCCATGAATCTAGTTCAATAGGTAGGCCAGTTCCTGCAGAGGCGGCAATACCATCATTCGTGCTAACTGGATCACGACCAAAGGAACCAAGGGAGAAAGATCAATTCCACCGGTCGGAGGAAGGATGCGACGACTCCAGTAGAGCAAGGGCTCGGTCAAGCTAAAAAGCAGTGAAATCGCAGGATTGTAGGCCGTTGGACCGAACCAGCTCAGCAAGGAACGAATGATAATGGCGTAGAAATAGACGTTCAAAATCAACTCGACCAGCTGAGACACCGCAAGGATGCTGACCACACCCAAAGGAACGCTCTCTCCCCTGACCAGAAGTATCAAAAAGGAAGCCAACGTTTGAAGGGTGATCATCAGCAGGATACAAGCCGAATCCACGCGTCCAAATGAGGGAATCATGCGACGCAATACCCTCAAGGGCGGATGGGTCACGCGAATCAGAAACTGTGAAACGGGGTTTCTTGGGTCTGCTCCGCACCACTGGAAAAGAAACCGAAGCAAAAGCGCGAAAATATAAAGACTGAAGACCGTATCAATCAAAAAGATCAATGGCGTGGCAAGATAGGTTGACATTAGGCTGCTCCCCCAAGTTCTTGCGAAAGGACCTCTGCACGATCCTTGGCTGCTTTCATGGCACTCAGCACCAGATCGCGGAAGCCTCCTGATTCAAGGGTCGCAATAGCCCGTTCGGTGGTCCCTCCTGGAGAAGTCACTCGGCGACGAAGTTCCGAGGGATCTTCCGAGGACTCGATTGCAACTCGACCTGCCCCCAGCGCGGTTTGTTGACTCAGCAAGCTTGCCGTCTCACGATCAAGCCCCAATTCAATTCCCGCGTCCGTCATAGCCTCCATCAATAGGAAAAAATAGGCCGGACCACTTCCGGAAAGAGCGGTAACCGCGTCAATCAGGGTTTCTTCTTGAACCCAAACCGTGATGCCGACAGCTCGGAGAATGGATTCAGCAACTTCACGTTGTCGGTCGCTGACCGCTTGGGTCGCATAAAGCCCCGTTGCCCCGCTTTGCACCATAGCCGGCGTGTTGGGCATTGTTCTGACGATTGCATTGAGCCCACAGGACCAGCGCTGGATACTTTGGCAGGCAATCCCTGCGGCGATACTTAAAAGTAACGGCTTCGTTTTCTTGAGGGAATCTGAAAGATCTTCGAGAACAGTCCGCATGACCTGGGGTTTTACTGCAAGCACGACAACGGCCGCTGAGCTTGCAGCCTCATGATTACTGGCACAGACCACCACGCCAAAGCGATCCCCAAGACTCCGTGACATGGCTTCGTGGGGATCCGATACCCGAATGCGATCCGGAGGATAGCCATCGGCAATTAAGCCAGAAATCAAGCTGCTGGCCATATTGCCGGCACCGATAAAGGCTAGTGTCTCGTAGCTCATGCGCAATCCTGAAGTTTAGGTTGACGTAGGGAGGGCGATTCTAGCCTAGGGACGACGTGGACCAAAGAGCGCGGTTCCAATGCGAACCCATGTGGCGCCCTCACGGATAGCCCACTCCAAGTCATCTGACATCCCCATGGACAGCGTATCTAATGGATTCGAGAGGTTCTTTGAAGCATCCCGCAGGAGTCGAAAAGGCTTACCTGGATCAAGATCCGACGGATCAATGGGCGCAGGGATCGCCATCAACCCCCTCAGCTTAAGGCGTTGAAGTTGGCAAATACGATCGGATAAGTCTGGTAGGTCCGAAAGATCGGCTCCGGATTTCGAGATCTCGCCACTCACATTGACCTGAATACAGATATTCAGGGGAGGAAGATCCAAAGGCCGCTGCTGACTGAGTCGCTCAGCTGTTTTCATACGATCAACCGCATGTACCCAGTCAAAATTTTCAGCGATGGATCGCGTTTTATTACTCTGGATGGGGCCAATAAAATGCCAGACGATATCCCCGAGATCCCGCAGCGCATTTTGCTTGGTGAGTGCCTCTTGAAGATAGTTCTCCCCAAAGTCCCTTTGACCCAGGTCATAGGCGGCACGGATGGCCTCAGCAGGCTGGGTTTTGCTGACGGCAATCAGACCAACAGAATGGGGTTTCCGACCGGCTTCGGCCTCCGCATTTCGGATACGCTCATCAACCGCTATAAATCGTTCTTTGATTTCCAAATTCAGGATCCTCCATTTAGCCCGTTGTCTCGAAAGCTTCTGGTGCTTTCCCTTATAATCCGAACACCACGGAGCAGATGAATTTTAATCCCTGATCGATGCTCCAGCTCCCAGCTTTCCTACGGATCCCCATGTATTGGCTTTATCTGATCGGTCTTCCTGCCCTACTCCTTCTAATCATTACGCTGTTTCGACGCTTACGTGCCAGCCGAACAGGCCGCATTACATACAGCCGCAAAGAATTTCTCTTATCGCCCGAAGAGCGGCTTTTTTACGTCGCGCTGCGCGAGGCCGTGGGCGAGAACTTTGAAATTTTTCCAATGATTCATGTGGACGATTTGATTGCGCCAAGGAATCCCTCCATCGTGGACAAGACCTGGGATCTTCTCGACATGAACGACGAAGCGGTGATTCCCTTTGTTCTGGCGCGAAAGAGTGATCTGGGCATTGCTTGTGCGATACAGCTCATTCAACACAAGGGACTCCGTTCCCGTGACAAAATTTCAAACGATTCACCCCTTAAAACGATTTGCCAGGCTGCAGGCCTTCCTTTGATTCGAATGGAGGCTGGACCTTTTTATGACAATGAGGACATTCGTCAGGCAGTTGCCGAATCAGTCCGCCGCGAACCCCTCTTCTTTACTGAGTCTGATGGCCGAAGAGAACCGACGCTGGACCGACTGGAACGGCTGGACATCGACTAATGTCATCCATCATCCTGTACGGCATTCCAAATTGTGACAGCTGCCGAAAAGCAGTGAGCTGGCTCAAAGCGGGCGATCATTCCTATCGTTTTCACGACCTTCGTGCTGATGGCGCCCCTGATCCCAATCAAATTCGCGTCTGGTGTGAGCAGTTGGGCTGGGAAAATATCCTCAATCGCCGAAGCGCCACCTACCGCTCGCTATCGATCGAAGAAAGAGACATTACCCAAACTGAGGATGCGATCAAACTGATCGTGCATCACCCCCTTCTATTGAAAAGACCCCTGATTGAATCCGCGTTCGGAATTGTTGCCGGCTTTGATCCTGATCGACTGACTGGAATTCTCCCTCATGCATGACACTGTAGCGTTGACTGCCGCCCTGATTGCCTGCCGATCCGTCACGCCGGAAGATGCGGGCTGCATGGAATTGATTGCTGCTGAACTCTCCCCACACGGGTTCAAAACGGAGCATCTGGACTTTGGTGAAACCCGTAACCTTTACATGCGCCGAGGAACGCAAGGCCCACTGCTGGTTTTCCTTGGTCACACCGATGTGGTCCCACCAGGCCCTGAAGCCGATTGGAAACACCCCCCATTCGAAGCGACCATTGAAAATGGAATGATGTACGGACGTGGCGCTGCAGATATGAAAAGTGGTGTTGCTGCCATGGTGACGGCGCTAGCCCGATTCGCACAATCACACCCAGACCACCCTGGATCCATTGCACTTCTCATGACCAGTGACGAGGAAGGCTCAGCTCATGATGGTGTCGTTAAAGTAATCGAAACCTTCAAGCAACGAGGAGAAAAGATTGACTGGTGTGTCATTGGAGAGCCCTCAAGTTTTGACCGCCTCGGTGATGTCATCCGGGTCGGACGGCGGGGATCTCTCAATGGGGTATTGAAGGTACAAGGCATTCAAGGTCACGTCGCCTATCCGGATAAAGCCGACAATCCAATCCATCGCCTTGCTCCTGCCTTGGCGGAGCTTGCTCAAGAAATCTGGGATCAGGGCAATGAATTCTTTCCTCCAACCAGTTTTCAGGTTTCTAACCTCAATTCAGGCACAGGGGCAGAGAACGTCATCCCCGGTCGACTTGAAATGTTGTTTAACTTCCGCTTCTCAACCGCCGTTACCGAGGAAGAGCTTAAGCATCGCGTTACCGCCATCCTGGATCGGCATCAGCTGCGCTACACCCTGGAATGGCGACTTTCTGGTGCCCCCTTCCTGACAACTGGTTCAAAACTGATCGAAGCCACACAATCTGCGCTTGAATCTGTAGTCGGCCAGCGCGCTCGACCTGATACCGGTGGCGGAACTTCAGATGGTCGCTTCATTGCACCAACGGGTGCGGAGGTCGTTGAACTGGGACCTTTGAACGGCTCCATCCATAAAGTAAACGAACATACGCCCGTCAAGGACATCGAGACACTGTCTCAGATTTATGAAGCCATCCTTGGCCAACTCATGACTGAAAACTGAGAACACCGTGATGGCGCTTGATTTCAGTCCCCTGATCGAACCGGCAGACGTGCTCAATAGGCTCGAACAAGATGATTGGGTGATTCTTGATGCGACCTTCACGCTACCTGCGCAGCAGCGCGACCCTCAGGTCGAATTTGAAAAGGCTCACCTGCCCGGAGCACAGTTTTTCGACATTGACGTCATTGCTGCACCTGAAAGCGGACTCCCTCATATGCTGCCCTCTTCGGCAGACTTTGAGAAGGCTGTTTCGGACCTTGGGATCGGAAATGAGACTGAGATCGTTGTGTATGACAACAATCAGTTCATGGCCTCGGCTCGGGTGTGGTGGATGTTCAGAACCTTCGGCCACGAAAAGATTCGGGTCTTGAATGGTGGACTCCACCATTGGTCCAGTTTGGGCTATCCCCTCTCATGCAGAAAACAAACCCGGGGGGCCAAGCCATTTTCAGCCCTTTTCAACTCCGCGCGGGTGAAAGACTTTGCGGCAATGCAAAAGATCA
>CAYQOJ010000163.1:0-1519 GCA_964419105.1 uncultured Methylococcus sp. | reverse complement strand
TTCTGGATGCGCGACCACTCGGTCGTTTTTTAGGTCAGGATCCGGAACCACGTCCTGGACTTCGCTCAGGCCACATTCCTGGGAGCCGAAACCTCTTCTTTCAGCGGCTTTTGGATCCGGAAACAAAACGTTTGCTCAAGAAGTCAGATCTCGTTCGCTTATTCGACGAAATCAGAATCTCTCCAGAAGAGCCTGTCGTCGCGACCTGCGGCAGCGGAGTAACCGCCGCTATCATCGCATTGGCACTGGCTGAGCTCGGGTATCCCAATACACCCATTTACGACGGCTCATGGGCTGAGTGGGGTCAGCCAGGAACCCACATTGTTGCCACGGGAGGGCCCGTTTAGCAGGCCTGAAAATAACCCCAAGAATCCGACCATTTTTATCAACATAGAATTTTTGAGATAATGATCGATTAGGGCTTTTCCGTACACGGATCCGTTCGATCCCCCCGACGGCGGAATGACATGAGACGCATTAGCCGCATTGCATCTGAACTGATAGGACCCAATGACCGCCGATAACGCACTTAAAGAATTCATGGGCATATGCCAGGATCGCGCTGAGAAGGCCCTGGATGACCGCCTTCCTGCCGCCTCAAGGATGCCTGAAAAACTCCACGAGGCCATGCGTTATTCCGCGCTGGGTGGTGGAAAGCGACTGCGCCCTCTATTGACCTATGCCACGGGTATTGCCCTGGGTTTACCGCTTGATATCCTCGATGGACCGGCATCAGCCCTCGAGATGATCCATGTCTACTCGCTGATTCATGACGATCTTCCGGCGATGGATGATGACTCTCTCCGGAGAGGAAAGCCGACGTGTCATGTAGCCTATGATGAAGCGACTGCAATTCTTGCGGGCGATGGGCTTCAAACGCTGGCGTTCCAGGTCCTTGCAGAGGATCCAACCATCAAAGTCCCGGATGCCAACCGCATCGCGATGATTCGCTGCCTTGCCGAAGCCTCAGGTTCCTATGGTATGGTCGGGGGACAGGCCATCGACCTCCATTCCGTGGGCAAGAAACTGGATCTGCCGGCGCTGGAAAATATGCACATCCGTAAAACGGGTGCGCTGATTCGAGCCAGCGTACGTCTTGCCGCACTTGCCAAGGATCCAATCGATCACGCGATTGAAGAGCGCTTGGATCACTATGCAAAATGTATTGGGCTATCGTTCCAGATTCAGGACGATATCTTGGATGAAGAAAGCGATACCCAGACCTTGGGCAAAACTCAAGGTAAGGACCGGGATAACAATAAACCGAACTATCCCGCGCTACTGGGGCTGGCCGGAGCCAAGGATAAGGCCCGGGAAATGCACGATGCGGCTCTTGAAAGCCTTAGCGCATTCGGCCCAGAAGCCAACTTGCTCAGAGACCTCTCTCGATTCATCATCGAACGAAAGAACTAGCAGGCCACAGGCACTCACGGATTCAATTGATCATGTCATCGTCATCCACTGATCCCAGTTTCAGTATGATGAAGGGACCCTTGAAGCACATATGGGCCGCATGGCC
>CAYQOJ010000162.1:0-7475 GCA_964419105.1 uncultured Methylococcus sp. | reverse complement strand
TTCTATCTTTATTGACCGCGGTTCTCACCTAAAGTTCTGGTCAAGCCTTGTTTTTTCTGCATCGATCCGAACAGAATTGAATGCAATCCCAGTTTTTAGCCCATGATTTTCGCCAGACCATGACTCTTCCACAGCGACTGCAAAGCTTGCGGGGGAGGGTGGACTTGTTTCCTTTAAAGTCCTGGACTTGGCTCTTTTTTGGGATCGTCATGGCCGGTACCGGCTTCCTTGGATTCAACCATTTCTGAATTCTTTGGTCAGACCGAAAGAGTCGCTATGAAGTCCTGAATAGGGGTATCCCTTTCTGATGAGAAATCTGATTCTGGTCCTTGGGGATCAACTCAACCTCGATGCTTCAGCCTTTGATGGATTTGATCCTCACGTTGATCGAATCTGGATGGCCGAAGTCAGATCGGAGTCCACTCATGTCTGGTCCAGTAAACCAAGGATCGCCGTCTTTCTCTCAGCCATGCGGCATTTCAGGGAGCGTGTGGTATCGATGGGCTGGCCCATCGAGTATCGGGAACTGGATGATCCTGAGAATCAGGGATCGCTGGGGCTGGAACTGGCGGCTTTCATCCATAAAGAGAGACCCGATCGCATCATCATGACGGCTCCCGGCGACTGGCGTGTCCTTCAGGATATGAAGTCTGTCGCTCGGCAGCATGCGATTTCACTGGATCTTCGGGATGATCGAACCTTCTTTTCGACCGTTCGTGACTTTGCTTCATTTTCAGAAGGCCGAAGACAAATTCGGATGGAGTACTGGTATCGAGCCCTTCGAAAGCAACACGGGATCCTGATGGTGGATGGGGAGCCGGTTGGGGGACAGTGGAACTTCGATGCCGATAATCGAAAAAGTTTTGGGAAAGAGGGCCCCAAGGCCATTCCAAAGCCTCGGGCCTTTCCGCCTGATGATCTGACCCAAGGAGTCCTTCAGTTGGTTGAAAGGGTGTTTCCCGATCACCCAGGATGCCTCGAGTCTTTTTCATGGCCGATGACGCCTGAGCAGGCTCAACAGGCTCTTACTGATTTCCTGGATCATCGCCTCGCGTTTTTTGGGCCCTATGAAGATGCGATGTGGCAGGGGGAGCCTTGCCTCTATCACTCGCAGCTTTCAATGGCCATGAATCTCAAACTCCTGTCCGCAAGAGAGGTGGTTCATGCCGTTGAATTGCGCTACCGCAACGGTGAGGTTGGTCTCAGCTCAGCGGAGGGTTTTATTCGGCAGGTTTTGGGTTGGCGTGAGTATGTCAGGGGTATTTATTGGACCCAGATGCCAGAGTATCGGGATCTGAATGCCTTGGAGGCTATGGATGAGCTTCCCCATTTCTTCTGGACAGGCGAGACCTCGATGCAATGCCTTTCTCAGTGTCTAAACCAGAGCCTCTCACTTGGGTATGCACATCATATTCAGAGGCTGATGGTCATCGGGCTTTACGCGCTTCTTCTTGGCGTGAGGCCTTCAGCTGTGCATCAATGGTTTCTTGCCGTCTATGTGGACGCTGTCGAATGGGTCGAGCTTCCCAATACCTTGGGAATGGGGCAGTTCGGTGATGGGGGTTTTATGGCCAGCAAACCTTACGTTGCAAGTGGGCAATACATTCAGAGGATGAGTAATTACTGCCAGTCCTGCGCCTATGATCCCAAGCTTCGTGTCGGGGAAAGCGCATGTCCCTTTACCACTCTTTATTGGGATTTCTTGATTCGGCATCAGGATCAGCTCGGATCGAATCCTCGTATGGGGATGCAATTCAAAAACCTGGCGTCTATCACCCCTGAACTTAGGGCCGAGATCAGGTCCAAGGCGAACAGCCATCGGGAGTGCGTGTCAGGATCGCATCAGGGCTAGTCGTTTTTGTCATTTTTGACTGAAACTCTGAGGGGGGGCTGAGGTCTCAGTTTTAAGATTGAACCGATGCGAGGAAAAGACCATGAAACAAGACCCATTAGTTCAGGGTGAGACCCAAGGCATCGCCCCCAGACTTCTAACCAACAATCCCGTCGCTGATTCCTGGCAAAGCCGAATGCCGGTCCCCATCGACTACCTGGCCGCTGAAAACGGCCACCAAGAGGCATTGGATCTGGTGGGGCACACGCTCAACGGAAGGCCGATATACAGAGCATGGCAATTAGCTCTTCTTTTGGGCATGTCACCCGCTGTCCTTTCAACCTCATTGGGTGCCATCCCAACGAACCTCCGGCCTTTTGAGATACTCGATGAGGACTACGAGGCCAATGCAGGACGCAGTGCCCTTTGGGCTCATGGCACCTTAAAAAGCGCCGGGGAAGAGACGAAGGCGGATAAGAGAACGAATTTGGGTGAGCTTCGACGTCACGTGGTGTTGGCGAGAGCTGCCGAATCCCTGGGACTAGAAGAGGTCAAGGATGCGGGGTGGGAAGAGTTGATGGACTCTTTCCATGAATTTTAACCTCGCGCTCCAAGGTCAAAAATCCATAGAATAGCGGTCACGCAGTGCGTTCTTACGGATTGCGGCACGGAGTTTTTACTATCAACGAATGTCAGGGATGACGAAGATTCATTGAGGAGAGCAGATGAAATCCTTACTTTTGGGGTTGTGCCTTGCGGTACTTGCAGGCTGTTACAGCTATTCAGGGAACGTGGGTGTCGTACGTCCTGGTTTCGGTGGATATGGCGGTGGTTGGGGACACTATGGCGGCGGCTGGGGCCATAACAACGTGGCAGTCATCAATAATCGTGGTTTTGGCGGTGGTTACTACCATCCGGGACGCTGGTGATCTATGAAGAAAATATTTGTTCTGATGATGTTGGCATCAGGTTCGGCCCTGGCCATTGATGACAACGAAGTGCTCCAAAAACTAAGCCCTGCTTGGGCGAGCCTTGAAGAAAAGGCGGTTGCTTTGGTCGGTCCGGATTACCAAAAGCAGATGGTAGATGCCGCATTTGCCAGCGTTGCCGTTTCTGCTTGCCCTGGGCTCGAATACAACAACGCAGAAGTCGACAAGCGTTTTGCAAAGCTAGTGGCTGAGAAGGGTGGAAAGACGCCAGAAGAGTTGCAAACCTTTACAGTCAAGGCATCTACGCTCTATGGAGCCTACCTTGGGCTTCTGATTGCCGAGAGCCATCTGGATACTCCGGCCTTCTGTAAGTATGTTGATAAGGCGAAGGCCGGCAAAGAAGGCCCCAAGGTCTTTTGGACCCAAAAATAAGTCTATGAAAATGAGAGGTGGGGCGTTATAAGCGACGCATCATCACCTTACAAAAAAGGGGCAGTTTTACTGCCCCTTTTTTTAAACGTCCAATTCCTCGGCTAAGGGCAATGCCCATTCATCGAAGACGACTGCCAGGAACGATCATTTCCCGTCGTTTGGAATCAGATCGATGATGGTGTGACGGTTCTCTGCGCGGCCCTCCTTGGTGGAGTTGTCGGCTGCAGGGGAGTATTGCCCATGTCCTACGGTGGTCATCCGCGAGGGATCAACCCCTTTTTTCTGAAGGTAGTTGACCACATCAGCGGCTCTAGCCGCTGCAAGCTCCCAGTTATTCTTATATTTACCCTTGGAGTGGGAGCCATAGGGGACATCATCGGTGTAGCCATCGACCTCGATTCTGTGATCAGAAGCCTTTTGAAGAGTCGGCACAATCTCATCCAGAACCTTCTGGCCTTGTGGGGTCAACTGAGCATGCCCTGAGGCATACAGGCTGCGCTCTTCAATGGTAATGCGGAGGCGATCTTTCATCTCCGTTGTCTTGAAATCGCCGGGCTTACTCTCTGACTGAATCTCTTGATTCCATTGATGTTCGTTGTCGCGATTTTTTTGCGCAGCGCAACCAGAAACGAGAACAGCTGAAACCAGGGCAAAAGTGGCGTAATGGCGCATGATGGCTCTCTATTTATTTTGTTGAAGCAGGTGGATTCGTGGCAAATAGTGGGGTCAGTAAGTATTTTCAGTCCTCAATCAGGCCTGAATAATTTAAGTCACCCAAAGCAGAACCCGCATAAGTTTTGCCGAAAACACGTTGAGATGAAAGTCTCCAAAGGTCGAATCTGTGGATGTGGTCATGGATGGGCGCGGAAAGTCTTAACCGTCAGGCCCTTACAGAGCAGGAAATTGGCGATATGATGGCGCCTCGCTGGACGCCCCCGCCACTTTTTCGGGGTCTGAAACCAGCGGGCTTCACATGGGGCATATCAACTATGAAGCACCTTCTTGCCGTCTTGATCCTTGGCTTTTTCTCAGGCTGTGCCAATTATGGGGGCTATCCATCCTTTCCTGGAGGCGCCTATGGCTATGGCTATCCTTATCCGCCGCCAGTGAATTATGGATATGGGGGCTATCCGGCTCCGGCCTACGGGTACTATCCAGGTCCGGTCTATTATGGTCGATCCTATGGTGGGTATGGTTATTCTGAACATGAACATCGCCCACCTGTAAGTCATGATCAGAAAGCACTGAATTACATCTACGACCATCGAAATCAGATTCAGCACCTTCCCCCGCAGCAGCAGCGCGAAGTTTTGAGGGAGGCAAACAAAATCATTCAGCACAACAATGCCCATCAACATCGACACCATTCGGATTGAAGGTGAATCTCCTGAAATATTGACACGGCTACGTCTCGCTGTGAGCAAAGGTACTGGACCGCTGCCAGGGATTTTTCTCCTTATTTTTTGTTTTCTGGGGGCAACCCTAGCGCATGCGAGTCCGGAAATGGACCCAACTCGGGCCCGCTCAGGAGATGAAGGTTCGGGTTTGAAGCAGCCAGGTGCGTCAGCTAAAAAAAATTACTCATTCACTGAGGCGATGGGGAAATCGATTTGGGGTGACGTGTATGCCCATCCTGAGGATTGGCAGGAGCTCTCCTACAGTGACTTCACGTCAAAAGGCTGGGACCAGCCCTGGGTCAGTCCGCCAGATGGTGCAGGGGGTGCACCCCGGCAAGGATGGCTCTTGGCATTCGAAGGGGTGTTCTATCGTCTGGGGATTGCCATTTTCAACTGGCAACACAATCTCCCTGGGCAGGGTACTGATGGCTATGGGGCCTCCATGGTGAATTTCACCCCCATCAATCAAAGACTCAATATCGAAACGACGATTCCGATGGCCTCGAACGACCTTTATGGAAACCGCCAGACCAATTTTGGCGACTTTCAGATCCAGCCCAAGGTCATGTTGTCAGAAAGCAAGGAATTGACCCAGACCTTCAATATCAATTTCAGAACACCGACGGGAAATCCCATCAATGCCGCCGGGTTTGCAGCGGTGACGCCCCAGTATGAATTCTGGGGGAACTGGTGGAAGGGCCTGGTGGTGAGAGGCGGGACCGGATTCATGATTCCCTATGCCGGCGATATCCAGCAATCTGGGGTCAGGACGAGCTACATCGCAAATCTTGCGGTGGGCTACTACTTTACGGATCACAATTACGCGCCTTTCCTTGGCGATCTTGTGGGCTATGTCGCCACCAATGTGACGCAGGTGATTGATAACCGGGGGCCCAGTAGTCGAAATTTCACGACCATCGGACCTGGTTTTAGAACGCACGTCGCAGACAATTGGTACCTTCTGGGTGCGGTTGAAATCCCAGTCACGTACCCCCAGCCCTATGACTATCAGGTGCTCGGTGGCATCATGAAGGTTTACTAGTCTCGCGCCGGCATTTGTTGCTGTGGGATTCTGATTTGAACCTAGCGGTATTTCTGAAGCTCCTCGCTTAAACGATCCACTTCCTGTTCAGCGAGGGTCTGTTCCGTCACGTTGTACTGAATCCCAAGGTAGTAGATCAGGTTGCCCTCTTGATCGAACAGGGGAGCCAGCGCCAAGTGGTTGTAGAAAAGATCCCCATTTTTCTTGTAATTCTTGAGGGTGATCTCAATGGGCTGGCACTCTTCAATGGCTTTCCGGATTCGGGCATGAGCCTCTTCATCGCGGTTTTTGCCTTGAAGAAAACGACAGTTTTTACCGATGACCTCCTCACGAGGATATCCTGTAATTGTCTCAAATGCCTGGTTGGCGTAGACGATCGGCATATCGGGAAGGTCCGGGTCAGCCAGCGTTACGCCGTTGACGCAATGGTCAAGGATGTGGGTTAGAACCTGAGGAATAATTCCAGGGTCTTTTTCTGCTACAAAAAACATCGTGAATCTCCTGGTGGCTTGCCCGCTCTAGAGCGTGCTTTCGGCAAACTTCTTTAGATTTTGGAGGGTCTGGTTGGCTCCCTCCTGAACAGCGATGCGAACAAGTTTCTCGAATGGCCTCAAAAAGGGTTCGAGTTCCGGAAACTCAAAACTGAAAAAGACCTCGGTGCTGTCTAAATTGTTCGCACAAGGCTCAAGGAGATAGCTGCATCGATATTTATTGGCAATTTCGCTGAATACCAGGCGGCCATTGTCGTTGAGTTCGATGACGCGAAACGTTGACTCGGACTTATGTCCACGGTCTACCCTGACCTGTCGGATCAGACTGCCTTCGCCAAAAGGAGGTGGCGTTAAAAGCTCCAATTCCTTAACTTCCGGGGACCACTTACAGTAGTTCTCAATGAACTTTTCACCCATCAGGCTGAAAAGTGGCGATTTGGCTGCATTAATGATGCAACGGGCCTCACCTACGACGGGTTTTTTTTCTCCGAACAGCATGATTTAGTTACCTCGCATGCTTCATCTCGGTAGTTTCTTCTTTTGGAACGGTCAATCAGAGTGCAAACGTATTGGTTCCTGCTAGTAGAAGATCGTATTGTGATTCAACTAGATTCTTGACCGCCAGTGCGGGTGATCCCGCGATAATGTTTTTCTGGGATCCAACCCAACCAATCGCATCCTGAGGCCCCATGCTAATGACGTAGCCAAGATCCCGATGAAGGTAGGGAGCCTTGAAGGCAAAGAATGAGTTCTGGCGGAGGATATTCTGACCGACCAGTCTTCCCTTGCGCACGGCTGATTGGGCCGATAGGGAGTTCGAACCAGGGGTTTTGTAGTGAGAGCAGTCTCCAGCAGAAAAAATGCGGGAAAGGGTTTTGTGACCGCTTTTAACCTGGCCAAACCAATTGGTCTTTAGACGAGATCGGGCGTTCTTTCCAGAAAAATACAGCGTGAGATCTGATGCGAGCATTTGTCGCTCATACGTATCGCGATGTTCGATCACCACCTCGCTTTCTCCTTGCTGCAGGAAATAATGGTTCGGGTGGTAGGAAATCCCAAGTTCATCCATTTTCGAAAGGACATATCGACCAAGGCTCGGGTCGAATTGATGCAGTGGATGTGTTCCGGAATCAATCAGACGCAATGACCAAGGCAAGCGATGCTCTTTAATGTAATGGGCGATCTCAAATAGAAACTGAATACCGCTGGCGCCGCTGCCGACAAACGTTCCGGGGTCGGCGGCAGGTTGGGCGGATGCCATTGCACGCTCCCAGCAGCGCTCGATGCCCTGAGAGGGATGTGTGTGTGTGTGTGTGTGTGTGTGTGTGTGTGTGTGCGCGCGCGTGTGTGTGT
>CAYQOJ010000161.1:3778-7492 GCA_964419105.1 uncultured Methylococcus sp. | reverse complement strand
TCGAGAGTGACCTCATGTCCAGCGACGTTTCATCCAGAAAATATTATCTTGAGCCCTATCGCGACTATCGTAACGACAGCCTCCGCTCAGGCGTCGGCTTTGCCGAGGAAGAGATTCGAGTTGATACGGCCAAGCACTACGATGATTGCTATTGGGACTACCGCACGGCCTGGTTTGATAACGAAAATCTGGCGCTCCACTATGGCTACTGGGAAGAGGGCATCAAGACGCATAGCCAGGCGCTTTTGAACAAAAACCGAATCATGGCCGATGTGGCCGGCATCAAGCCGGGTTCATACGTGCTGGATGCAGGGTGTGGGATTGGTGGTAGCTCTATCTGGCTTGCAAAGCACCGGGGTTGCCGCGCGAAGGGGATTACCGTGAGTGCCGATCAAGTCGGCCATGCGAAAAAGAATGCGCGCCGTCATGGGGTGGCAGAGCAGGTCGATTTTGAGGTCTCCGATTTCTTGAAGACGCCTTTTCCGGATGAAACCTTTGATGTGGTCTGGGCGGTCGAAAGCAGTTGCTATGCCGTGGATAAGCGGGACTTCTTCCGTGAAGCCTTTCGCGTGCTCAAGAAGGGGGGAACCCTGATTGCCTGTGATGGCTATGCAACACGCCGTGACTTCGATGAGGAGGAATGGCAGGCTGTCATGGACTGTCTCAATGGCTGGGCGGTGCCTAACCTTTCAACCGCTGAAGAATTTGACGCCGGAATGAAAGAGTGTGGATTTGTTGATGTCGGCATCACCGAGGCCACGAAGGAAACCATGCCTTCCGCTCGAAGGATGTACTTGACCGCACTCTGGACCTACCCCATGCAGATCATCATGCAGACCCTGGGCCTCCGCAAGAAAGCACAGACCGCCAATTTCAAGGTGGCCTTGGCGCAGTGGAAGGTCTTTGACGGAGGTCTGGTTCGTTATTGCCTGTTCAGGGGGACGAAACCCCTGTAAGGCGAAGGCCGGGTGCTTCCTTTGCGCCTCACAGGAGCTTGGTGTAACGCAGGCGGTTAGCGTTGGTCACCACAGTGACCGACGACATCGCCATTGCTGCACCCGCAATCATCGGATTTAGGAGAATCCCGAATAGCGGGTAGAGAAGTCCTGCCGCGACCGGAATGGCAAGCACGTTGTAGATAAAAGCACCGATCAGGTTCTGCTCGATATTTCGGACCGTTGCTCTCGACAGTGCGATGGATTCGGCCACCTTGGATAAGGAGCCACCCATCAAGACAATGTCCGCGCTTTCAATCGCAATATCGGTCCCTGTACCAATGGCAAACCCGACATTGGCCTGGGCGAGGGCCGGGGCATCGTTGATGCCATCACCCACCATGCCGACAGTTTCGCCAATCACCTGAAGGGACTTAACCACAGTGGCCTTGTCACTGGGTAGAACCTGCGCTCGGATCTCCTCAATTCCGACTTCCGCTGCAATCGCACGGGCCGTCACCTCATTGTCTCCGGTCAGCATGACCAGTCGTATCCCGAGGCTCTTGAGTTTCTCGATGGCTGCACGGGAATCCGGTTTGACTGGATCGGCGATGGCAAGAATGCCGACGGCTTTTCCGGCCGAGGCCAGAATTACGGGAGTTTGTCCCTTTCGTCCCAGATTTTCCAGGCGTTCGGAAAGCCCGGTGGTATCGATTTGCTCGCGCTCCATCAGCGGAAGATTGCCCAGAAGTACCTCCTCTTCACCAATCCCGCCTCGAATACCGAGGCCGGATAGGGCCGTGAAGCTCGACAGGGAAAGATCTTCAAGATGGCGTTCCTTAGCAGCTTCCCGAATGGCTGCAGCCAAGGGGTGCTCCGACCCCGATTCCAGGGTCGAGGCCCATTGGAGAATTTTCGCCTCGTCCCAGTCCGAAAGGCATTCGATCACCGAGAGCTTGGGTTTGCCCTGCGTGATGGTGCCAGTCTTATCGAGAATGATCGTATTGAGCTTTCCGGCTGATTGAAGCGCATCCCCCTTGCGAATCAAGATACCCTCTTGGGCCGCGCGGCCAACTGCGACCATGACGGAGATTGGTGTTGCAAGACCCAGGGCGCAGGGGCAGGCAATTACCAGGACGGTCATGGCGGTCACGAAGGCATATCCGATTGAGGGGTCAGGACCGACGATCCACCAGATCAGCAGGGTGACCAGAGAGATGGAAATCACGATCGGTACGAAGACCGCCGCAATTTTGTCGACCAGCCGGGCGATTTCCGGTTTGGTGGATTGGGCATCCTTCACGCTCTGAATGATCTGGGCGAGGGCGGTGTCGCGGCCGATTCTGACTGCGCGGAACAGGAATGTTCCTGTCTGGTTGACGGTTCCGCAGGTCACTGTATCCCCTGCACGCTTGGTGACAGGGATGGCCTCTCCGGTCAGCATGGATTCATCAATGCTGGATTCCCCCTCAATGACTTCGCCATCCACCGGAATCTTTTCGCCCGGGCGAACCCTGAGCGTTTCATCCAGACCCACTTCGCTGATTGGAATATCGATTTCGACACCTTCCCGAATGACCCGTGCCGTTCGTGGCTGAAGCCCGATGAGCTGACGAATCGCTGCCGAGCTTTTGCCTCGAGCCCGAGTTTCAAGCGCGCCGCCGAGGTTAATGAAGGCCAACACAGTAACGGCGGCTTCAAAATAGGCATGCCGGCTCATGGGGGGCAGGCCATGCGCGAAGAAAATGGCGACCGTCGAGTAGACCCAAGCAGCACCAGTACCTAGGGCCACCAGTGTGTCCATGTTGGCCTGTCGATGCTCCCAGCTCTTGATGGCGCCCCGGTAGAAGTGGCCACCGGAATATTGCATGATCCTGAGAGTCAGATAGGAAACGACGACCCAGAACGCAGCAGGGAAACCACGTGATGCGACAATCGAGAGAATGGCGTAAAGACCTGCAAAGCTCAGAGTCAGTGCGATAGCAAGATCACGATCCAGTGTGCGGGTGTTGACGATGTTTTTGAGTGCGCGAATAAAGCGGCCATCGCCATAGCGCATGCCTTGAAATGCAAAGTAGGCGCCAACCAGCCAGAGGGCGCCATCCCGCGTGCCACCAAGGTGGGGAAGGTATCCCAGGTGATCCAGGATCATGAGCGGCGCCCCGAGAGAGGCAGCCACAGCCGCTTTCTTCAGGAGTTCGCGGGCGTGTGCGTCCTCGAGGGCTTCTTGTTCGCTGGGATCCTCGAGTTCCTCCATGATCGCTGCCGGGTAGCCGGCTTCGTCGAGCATTTTCTTGAGGACTTCTGGGTCGACGTTGCCTTCAACCTTGGCCGAGTGATCGGCGAAATTGACGGTCGCCGCAACGACTCCAGGAACGCCACGAAGGGCGGTTTCAACAGACTCGACGCAACCAGCGCAACGCATGCCGGAGATCGAGAGACGCAGTGCAGAGGATGTTCCTTCAGCTATCGCATTCATGGGCTGGACCTTGGTCAGTCGTGTTCGCAGGAGGATATTCGCGAACTATAACAAAGTGTTCAACCCCATCGGAGAGGCTGGGTGGAGGTGGCGGCTCAGGCGATGCCGGGGAGAAAGGGAACGAAGCTAACCGGTTCGATTTCTTCGACTTCAAATCCGACTTCCGATCGAATGACACGATTCAGGATCTGGGTGCGGCCTTGCCCTACGGGAATGATCATGATGCTGCGGCGTCCCATTTGGGCGAGAAGGGCCTCGGGAATTTCACTGGGAGCAGCCGCTGCGAGGATCGCGTCGTAG
>CAYQOJ010000161.1:0-3768 GCA_964419105.1 uncultured Methylococcus sp. | reverse complement strand
CCCCAGCCGCCATCGCTGTGTTTGAGGCGAACATTACGAAGATTGAGTTCCTGAAGGCAGCGGCGTGCTCGCTGCTGCAATGGATAGATCCGCTCAACGGAGTAAACGGTTTTGGCGACTTGCGCGAGGATGGCCGTCTGGTACCCGGAACCGGTTCCCACCTCCAGCACTTTTCCGGGCGTTCCGCGCTCCATAAGGAGTTCCGTCATTCGGGCGACAATGTAAGGCTGGGAGATGGTCTGGTTGAAGCCGATGGGGAGTGCGGTGTCTTCGTAGGCCCGACTCGCCAAGGCTTCTTCGACAAAAAGGTGCCGGGGGGTATCCAGCATGACCCTGAGGACATCGGGATTTTGAATGCCTTGCTCGCGAAGGCGGGCGACCATGCGTTCGCGTGTCCTCCGCGATGTCATGCCGATGCCTTCATACCGCTGTTTCATGAGCGGAGGTCGCCCTCGAGCCAACCCGCCAACTGATCGAGGCGATCGTAGCGGGTAAGGTCAATTTGAAGGGGGGTCACTGAGACATAGCCTTCACGGATGGCGTGAAAATCGGTGCCTGGACCTGCATCCTGTTCGGATCCTGCAGCACCCACCCAAAAAAGCTCCCGCCCTCGAGGATCTTCACCCCGAATGACAGGTTCTGCCCGATGGCGTTGTCCAAGGCGACAGGACTTGAACCCTTTGATGTCGTCCCAAGGAAGATCCGGAATATTGACATTCAAGATGGTGTCAGCCGGAAGAGGGTATCGGCGAATCCGATCCAGAAGGGCAACAGCCACGCGGCCTGCGCTCTCGAAATGCTTCGGGTTATGGTTATGGGATGCCAGAGACAGCGCGACGGCAGGAAGACCCAGAAACCGTCCTTCAGTCGCCGCGGCAACCGTTCCTGAGTAAATGACATCATCCCCGAGATTGGCACCGTGATTAATGCCGGCAAACACCATGTCCGGTTCCCGGTCGAGAAGGCCAGTGATGGCGAGATGGACGCAGTCCGTTGGCGTGCCGTTGACCTTAATGAAGCCGTTCTCTGCCCGGCTGACTCGTAAGGGGACCTCAAGGGTCAGTGAGTTGCTGGCGCCGCTTCGGTTGGATTCAGGGGCGACGACCGTCGTCTCGACGTGCTCGCTCAAAAAACGGTCAAGAACCTTGAGACCTTCGGCTGAGTAACCGTCGTCATTGCTGAGCAGGATGTGCATGAATTCCCTCGAAGAAGGCTGAATTCTACACCAGAAGAGTGCTTGGACTGCCTTGTTGAATGGTGTGGAGTCCGAGGGTTAGGCTATTTAGGCTGAAATAATTTTTGCGGAGCGTAAGGTCGTTCCGCTTCAGGTCAAAGGGGTGCTAAGGACATGACTGGGAGGTTGGAAGCGGTTTTGGCATTGATTGATGCCGCGAATGACGAGGATCCTCATCAGGTTCTTTTGGATGGAGGGTCCGTGGCCCGCGAGCGTCTTTATGGGGAGCGCATGTCAGACCGCCTCTCACGACTGGAGCCTGAGGCGTCAGATGTTCTGAAAATTGCAGCAAGGGGTCAGCACGTTCGGCGTTGGAAGATCCCAAGGTCAGATTACCCCATGGATCGGGCGGGCTATCTCAAGTGGCGAACCACGCTCTACCGTTTCCATGCGGATCAGGTGGAACCCTTGATGCAGGCTGAAGGGTATACGGAAGCTGAAATTCAGCGCATGAGGGGGCTGATTGAAAAACGTGGCATCAAGACCAATCCAGAGGCCCAAACCCTTGAGGATGTCATCTGTCTGGTGTTTTTGGAGTTCTACTTCGATCAGTTCCGGGAGCAACACGAAAGATCCAAGGTCGTTGATATCGTCCGAAAGACCTGGGGAAAGATGTCTGAACGGGGACAGGCTTCCGCCTTGGAATTGTCGCTGGATCCAGAAGCGCTCAGCATCGTCAAAGAAGCCCTTGGCATTTGATGCGTCTTTCTCAGGTCCCGAATGTGGTTCGAATCAGAAGGTCAAACCAGTCCATCGCCTCTCTGTATTCCAATCGTTGATCGCTTTCAGAAGAGGATTCCATGAGAGAAAGCGTCTCCGGCATCGCCCCTTTCCTGACGCCGTAGACGCCGGTGACCGAGATGGCCCTCTCGGGAGAAATGAGGCTGTAGCAATGATTGATCAGTCGGGGATCAGGTGGGGCTGAATCCAGAAGGGAAAGACTGACGGCCAGGGCGCATGCACGAGCCTCTGTCTGCGCGGCAAAGGCCGATTTTGGTACCGCGCCATAGCTTGAAGCATCGCCAATGACATGAATCCCCGGGATCTGGCTCGATTGAAATGTGACCGGGTCAACGGGACACCACCCGGACTGGTCGGTCAATCCCAGAACCTCGGCCAGTTTCCCCGCTTTTTGGGGGGGAATGACATTCAGTACGTCGGCACGGTAACGGTTGAAGGCTGTGGCGACCACGCGCTGATCTGCATCGACGTGGTCAATCTCGCCCTCTGTTTCATAAGAAATCCATTCGATCATCCCGGGATAAAGTGACGCCCAGGCGGCTTTGAAGCCTTTTTCTTTGGAGAATTTTGTTTTAGCGTCAAGGATAAGGATCTTCGCTCTGGGGTTGATGCGTGTGAGGCGCGCGGCAATCAGTGAGGCACGCTCGTAGGGACCTGGGGGGCACCGATAGGGGTTTCCTGGCACCGTCATCATAAAAAGTCCGCCCTGAGGAAGTGCAGACAACTGGTTTCTGAGGAGTTCCGTTTGCGCACCCGCCTGCCAGGCATGAGGGACCTTGCGGCTCTGGGCTCTTCCGTAACCCTCAATCTTGTCCCAGCAGATCTCGATGCCCGGGGCGACAATCAGACGGTCAAAACCCATGCGGGAGCCATCTTCAAGTTGTAAAAGCCGGCGATGGGGGTCCACTCCTGTGACCGTTCCTTGATGGAATCGGATGCCCCTCCGGATGAGTCCGGCTGCTGGCGAATGAACTAAGGATGCCATGGGTTTGAACCCGGCAATCACCTGATTCGAGCCCGGACACCTCACATAGTGCGGATTTTGATCGATGACCGTGATTTCGGTGGCAGGCGCAAATTTCATGAGTGCTTGCGCAAAATTCAAACCTGCAAACCCCCCTCCGGCGACAATCACCCGAGGAATGCCCCGGGATGCTGAAAGGGGGCCAGACCTCAAGGCTCCGATAGCGGCAATGCCCGAAGTCCACTGAATGAAGCGACGCCTTGAAACACTCATGGTCTAGACTCGCCTTTGCTCAGAAGATCTGCCATCAGTCTGATCTCATCCGCGGTGAACCCCCGCGCAATGCGGTGCATGACCGAAGAGGACTGATCCTCTCGGGTGAAGGACTGAAAGCGCTCAATGAAGCTTTCGCGGTCCAGCGTTCTAAGGGCGGGAAGGCTACCCTGTCCTTCACCCGATTCCCCATGACACCCCTGGCAACCCAGTGTCAACGCGCGTGCCTGCTCCATTTCGGGGGGGCTCCCTGAAAGCGCCGCTAGCCAGGGTAAGCCTGTCAGTGTGGCGATCAGTAGCCATTTTTTAAGGGTTTGCGCGAATAGGCTGTGCATTTGTCGATAATAATCAATGACTTGGGTTTTATCTTGGTGGTGCGACAAATTGTCGCGATTTTTGTTGACATAGATCAAGCCTCTGCATAGACTTCGCATCCCACCCCTCGGATTGGGGGTGCCTTCGGGGCCAACTGCCCACGAAGGAGAGGTTTCACGGACGATCTTAAACAAAACGTTTGGGGGTGAAACCGCCCTCAACCATTCATTAAAGAGGTAAA
>CAYQOJ010000160.1:0-7602 GCA_964419105.1 uncultured Methylococcus sp. | reverse complement strand
CCCACGTCGGTCCCCTCGCAACGATACTTTGCGAACCCCGCCAGGCCCGGAAGGGAGCAACGGTAGTAAAGAAATCGTGTGCCGGGGTGTGGCTGACGTGGCCTATCTTCGATTTGTTCGAACCCAGCGAACAAACCCCCGCCTTCCGCGCCACTCCGGCGTAGAATGATCGCCAGAGAAAAATTAACGAGTTTCCATGGCGTATCAGGCCCTAGCCCGTAAGTGGCGACCCCGCAGATTCAGTGAAATTGTCGGTCAGGACCATGTGGTCAGGGCTCTTTTGCACGCGATCGGTCATGACCGACTGCATCATGCCTATCTCTTTACCGGTACCCGCGGTGTCGGCAAGACCACGATTGCGAGAATTCTGGCGAAAGCCATGAATTGCGAAAGCCCTGAGGGTCCTGAGCCCTGTGGGCTGTGCACGAGTTGCCGAGAGCTTGACGAGGGGCGCTTTGTCGACTTGGTTGAGGTCGATGCGGCATCAAGGACCAAGGTTGAGGATACGCGCGATCTTCTGGATAACGTGCTGTATGCGCCCACACAAGGGCGTTACAAGGTCTATTTGATCGACGAAGTTCACATGCTCTCTGCGCATAGCTTCAATGCGCTCCTCAAGACACTGGAAGAGCCTCCCCCGCACGTTAAATTTCTTCTGGCGACGACCGACCCCCAAAAAATTCCGGTAACGGTTCTGTCGCGTTGTCTCCAATTTAACTTGAAGCGCCTCACGCCTGAGCAGATTCGACTCCAGATGGAATCGATTCTGGGTCAGGAAGCGGTTGCCTTTGAGGCCAACGCCGTTCGAGCCCTTTCCCGGGCGGCTGATGGCTCCCTGAGGGATGGCCTCAGTCTTTTGGATCAGGCGATTGCACATGGTGGTGGGGCGTTAACGGAGGTGACGGTCACAGCGATGCTGGGCACCGTGGCCCGCGAGCCCGTGTTCGACATACTGGAGGCCCTGGTTGCAGGGGATGCCGCGCGACTGCTCGAGCGCGTTCAGGAGTTGGATCAGCACGCCCCCAATTATGGGGATGTTCTTCAGGAGATGCTGACCATTCTCCATCATGCCAGCATTGCTCAGTGGGCCCCCGAGGTTGCTCAGCGTGATGATGACGGCGAAGCGGTTTTGACGCTTTCGCGGACGGCATCGGCCGAGGACCTTCAGCTTTACTATCAAATCGCTTTGTTGGGGCAAAAAGACCTCCCATTGGCGCCCGACCCCCTCATGGGCTTTGAAATGTTGATGCTCCGCATGCTGGCGTTTAAGCCCAAGGGGAGCGGGGTGCATAGACCGGTTAAGAAGGCTCCCCTGGTGATTGATTCGCAGCCTGTGCGAACCGAGGCTGCTGTTCGCCCTGTGTCAGTCCGAAAAGTCGAGGCTCCGCCGGTTGCATCGACGCCGCCTGGTTTTCGAGAAGAGATCGAGGCGAAGCAAGCTGAGCCCTCGGGCGTTTCTGGCGTCGTCCCGATGCATGCCGGAGCCGTCGACTGGCCAGCGTTGATCGATCGTTTGGGTTTGGCTGCTATGGCGCGGGAATTGGCGAAAAACTCGACCTTGCTCGAACTTAGTCATGACATCTGCCGGATCGGACTGGATGCGCGTCTTGATCAGATGAAAAGTCCCCGCGCTGTCGCTTCGCTCGAAAAATCGCTTCAGCTTCACCTTGCTCGCCCGATTGTTCTTCGTGTGGAGAGCACCCAAGGGGAGGTGGAGACGCCGGCGAGGCAGCAGCAAAAAATTGAAACAGATCGCAGAGAGAGCGCCGAAGCCGCCGTAGAGCGCGATCCAGTCATTCGCGAACTCATGGAACAGATGGATGCCCGCGTCGTGCCGGGAAGTATCCAGACGAAAGATCGTTAGCCCCATTACCTAGGAGAATAAAAACATGAAAAATCCCTTGGCTGGCCTGATGCAACAGGCCCAGAAAATGCAGGAGAACCTCTCGCGTGTTCAAGAGGAGATTGCTCTCGCAGAAGTCCAGGGTGAATCTGGGGGTGGACTTGTGAAGGTCACGATGAATGGAAAACGGGTGACCCAAAAGCTCCACATTGACGATAGTCTTCTCAAAGAAGACCGCGATATGCTTGAAGATTTGGTGGCGGCTGCTTTCAATGATGCGGTCGCCAAGGTTGCTGCACTCAAGCAGGAGAGAATGTCGGGTCTGACCGGCGGTCTCGATTTGCCTGCCGGATTCAAGCTGCCTTTCTAAGTCGCCGATGGAGCCTTCAGGGATACTTCAACAGTTGATGCGGGCTTTTCGATGCCTTCCGGGCGTCGGACCGAAATCCGCGCAAAGGATGACCTTTCATTTGTTGCAGAGGGATCGTGAGGGTGCAAGACGCCTTGCTGAGACGCTGCTAAGGGCGCTAGATACCGTTGGCTATTGTCGTGAATGCCGAACCCTGACGGAGACTGAGGTTTGCGGGATCTGTGCCAGTGTCCGCCGTGACAGGGCGCTTCTTTGCGTGGTGGAGTCACCCGCTGAAATGGATGCCATCTCGCGAGCGACGGGATATCAGGGCTTGTTCTTTGTATTGAACGGACGTCTCTCGCCACTGGACGGAGTGGGTCCCCGCGAGTTAAGGCTGGATTTACTGGAGTCCCGTCTAAGAGGGGGAGAGGTCCGAGAAGTCATTCTAGCGACCAACACCACGGTCGAAGGCGAGGCGACTGCTCACTACATTCACGGGATGGCCCGTGAACTCGAAATCCAGACTTCTCGTCTCGCCTATGGGATGCCGCTTGGTGGGGAGCTGGAATACGTTGATGGCGCAACCTTGACCCATGCCTTTAATGGCAGGCGTTCACTGTAACCGACCCAGTGGCAAGCTCAGGAGAATATTCGATGTCAGATTGTCTTTTCTGCAAGATGGCTGAGGGAATCATTCGACCGGACGTCGTCTACGAAACCGACCGTGTATTGGCCTTTCGTGACATTCATCCCCAGGCCAAAGTCCATGTGTTGGTTATTCCCAAGGTTCATATACCAACGCTGGATGACTTTCCTCCCGATGAGCCTGACTTGGCTTCGGAATTGTTAAAGGCAGTCCAGGAAGTGGCAAGACGCGAGGGTCTCTCGGCGGGGGGATATCGGACAGTCATTAACTGTCGAGGAGATGGAGGTCAGGAGGTTTACCACCTCCATTTCCATGTCTTAGGCGGCCGTCGTATGAATTGGCCGCCGGGCTAGGTCCTGTTTCCTGAAGGCCGGGAGGCATGAGCCCCCCGACGGCTGCGAAATGATGTCAGCGAAATCAGCTGCCTTCAGCGTTGTAATCAACACCAAGGATGGTCCAGCTTTCAGGCTTGGTCTGGTCCTCTCCGGTAAGGCGAACCGTGCAGGCAAACAGCTTTTCGACCAAAGCTTGCCCAGGTTCAGCAACCTTCACGCTGGAGCGAATGAGATACTGACGGTTGCCCAGGGCCCAGGTCTCATAATCTTCGCCTTCAAACTTGATGCCTTCCGGGAGGTTACCTTCCTTGCGAACGGCTTCCCGGCAGTTGGCCAGTGCGAAGGCTGTCCTTTCGGTCTTGCCATCAAGTTTTCCCAAGGGTTCGTTTTCCTCAATCGGCTTCTCGAAGAAAACCTCAGACTTCACAACTTTCAGAACCAGAGGCATGATGGCCTTTTCCTGCAGCGTATAGAGAAGCCCGATCGTGAGAATCAGGTAGATCAGTGAGTACTTGCTGCGAACCAGCTTGTTAAAGAGGTCTTTCATCGGAGTGCCTAATGTCTCAATTGGGTAATCGCCCTCAGGCGCATCTTGTATTATCGCTTACCTGACACAATCTCGCGATAGGGGCTTCTCGTACAGGCAACAACAGAGCGTAAGACAAGCGAATCGCCCGATGGTTTCACTGATTTTTCAAAAAAGTGACTGCTTTTTTATTTCAATCCATGGAGAGGCTTATGGCTCAAGGGTTTGAATCGCTTCGGCAGGATGCTGTTGGCAGCGCCAAAACCCGGAAACTCGTGGTCGCGATCTCCTCCCGGGCCTTGTTTGACCTTGATGCTTCCCACAGCATTTTTGAGACGGAGGGAAAGGAAGCCTTTTGCCGTTATCAGATCGAGCATGAAGACGAGGTCTTGCCCCCCGGGGTCGCTTTTGGGTTGGTGCGGAAGTTTTTGGCCATCAATGACATGCTGGGTCAGCCAACGGTCGAGGTGATACTTCTTTCAAGAAATAGCGCGGATACCGGTCTACGGGTCTTCAACTCGATCCAGCATCACGGTCTGGCCATTACCCGGGCTGCATTTACCAGTGGGGAATCCCCTTTTGGCTATATCTCAGCCTTCGGAGCAAACCTCTTTCTTTCGACCAACGCGGAGGATGTCCGAAAGGCGCTCTCCGCCGGACATGCCGCGGCAACGATTGTTTCGGGGAGTAAGACTCCAGCAGAGTCTGGTCAGCTTCGGATAGCCTTTGATGGAGATGCGGTACTGTTTTCCGACGAGTCGGAACGGATTTACCGTGAGCAGGGGCTTGAGGCATTCACCGAGTATGAGGCGCTCGAGGCGCATAATCCTTTGTCCGGTGGCCCGTTCAAGAACTTTCTGACGACATTACATCAGCTTCAGGCCCTTTTCCCTGCAGCAGAGTCACCCATACGAACCGCGCTGGTGACCGCGCGTTCAGCTCCGGCTCACGAACGGGTCGTCCGAACCCTCAGGGCATGGGGTATTCGTATCGACGAAGCGATTTTCCTGGGGGGCAAGGAAAAGGGGCCCTTCCTAGGCGCTTTTGGTGCCGACATCTTTTTTGATGATCAAAAGCGCCACTGCGATTCAGCCAGTGAGCACGTTGCCACCGGACATGTGCCCCATGGGGTCGCCAATCCCTCGGAATAATCTGCCCTCAAGCGCTAAAACTTTTCGATCTTGAGGAGAGGCAAGGTCCGCTGAATGATGGGGTCCTGTGCAAAATATTTTTGTACCGCGTGATCCTTGAGGTGGTTGGCCAGGGCCACCAAGATCATCGCTTGGTCGAGGCAAAGGTAGTTTCGTCCCACCTGCCGCGTGAAGGGATCTACGGCATCGTAAAGACCGTATTCGCCATAGACAGGGTAGTCCTTGATCAATCGGCGAATGTTTTTCGTCGCTTCCACAGGATCCGTCATGAGGGCCAGCACGGCCGCATGGGGTGTAACGGCCCCAACCTTGTAACCACCGACACCCAGTTTTGGAACGCCATACTCGGTGTACCCTTGCCCATCAGCTGTTGAGCTTGGGGACATGCCCCAGACGGGATAATGCAGGTCTTCCATGGCATGAATGCGCTGCAGTTGGGTATGTGTGATGTCGTTCTTTCCTAGGTTGTTTGGCGCGTATTTGACCTCATCCATGACGAGGAGGGGCATCAGCGCTTCGAACATGCTGCCGCCCCAGGAAGGGACGTAATCTCGGTCATGCCAGCGATAGTGGCCGGATTGCCAAGTGAATCCCATCGCCTCCTGTTCTTTGTATTCGATGGGGGCCTGCTGTTGCCAGGTCATATGAGGGGGCATGGTTCTTGCGCTTTGGAACCACTGCTTTTCGGGAAGATCGCCCTTACCAATGCCAATCAGGCTCCCAAGCCGGGCTTCCGTGTAAAAAACGCCATAGTAAATCTTGAGCTGTTGACCGAGTCTTCCATTATTGCCATGGGACATGAGGCCCTTTGCGGGATCATAGAAATATTGGAAGTTGCCCTGAGCGATCAGTCTTGAGGCCCGATCTGCAATTTCGGGAAAGGCCTGGCGGGCGACAATCAGACCTGAAGTCAGCCAGCTGGAATCGACGAACGAGATGAGGTCATCGGTACGGGCCAGAGTCGTTGTGTTGTAGTAATTGAAGAAAAAGCCATGACTGGTTTCCACGTTTTCAAGCGAGGTCAGCGTGGCCTTGATTTTCTCAATGGCAGCCTCACGCGGGATGAGCCCCAGTTCATTGGCTGCGACCAGTGAAAGGAAGTAGAAGCCGATATTGGTGATATTCGTGTAGTCGCCAATCCAGACCTGATCGACGTCGGCCCCTTCGCCAGCAAACTGAATGCGATCCAGAGGTAATCCAGTCTCACGATCGGTCAAGTGGTCGATGCCACGCCAGGTGTCCGCTGCCAGCCGATGTAGGAGGCCGGCGTCATCGTTGGGGAGCGAGGCGGGATTGACCAGAAGCTGTTTGGGCCAGCCTACCAGACGTTGTTTTAGGCGAGCCTTGTGCTCTTCAGGGGTCTCTGGAGTACCCACGTTAGGAAGCCTGGATAGCGCAACGACGGCGCCTTCCTCCTCGTCTTCGTCGGCGTCAAGCAAAGCCATGTCGTCGATCCAAAAGACGTTCACCGGTGAAGTGCGGGTGCTGCCTGCGATCACCTTGATATTGATACCGGTCAGCCGATGCCAGTCGTCGACCCCTTCAACCTTGGCTAAGGGGACTAGGACCTGTTTCCATTCGCCTCCGAGCCCAAGTGCAAAGCTATGGCCTTCAATCGTTTTTGCCGGCTTATTGGAGTCCGCCAGCGTAAATGTAATTTCGAGGGCTAAAGGAGTGGCTGCATTGGGCTCCCCGCGGACCCAGAGCGAGAGATAATCAAACCGAGACGCATCCAGACTCCCAAGGGTGCGGCGGACGCTCCACTCCGCGGAGTCTTTGATCAGACCTTCCGGCAACACGCGATGAAAGCTAATGGATTCGTCAATAATCCCAATGCGTGGCGAATCCAAGCCAATCTCTATGTGCTGATCTTCGCCATGGGTTGCCGGACGCCAAGAAGGCATCGTGCTTGCGTTGCCTCCGATCAGTTCCGCGACCACGTCTTTGGGGTTCGTGAGCGAGGCTCCGGTGACCTTGAGGTAGCTAAAGGCAGCCA
The DNA here is from genome assembly GCA_964419105.1 of uncultured Methylococcus sp. Classification (GTDB taxonomy): domain Bacteria; phylum Pseudomonadota; class Gammaproteobacteria; order Methylococcales; family Methylococcaceae; genus UBA6136. The sequence continues at coordinate 753 of CAYQOJ010000160.1, read as the reverse complement.
GCGGAGGAACGAGCAGGGCGATCAGGATATAGAGGACGATTTTGATCTTCGAGGCGTTTTTTTGCATGTTTCCTGCTCAGGATTCGGGGGTGGGAGCATAGTCGATGGCAGACTGAATCGCCAGGTTCCCGCTGTTTAGGGTTTATCGCGTCGGTGTATCGCGAGTCTTGGTTCAGCCGCTTGTTTCAGTCGGCGGCTTTGGTGCCTTTTTGGGGGATGCCGCTCGCGATGCAGAGTCCTCTTTGCGGATTTCGAGAACATCGGGAAGTTCAACCAGTTCACCGAGTGTTCGATTGATCATGGCAGAGCTCTTGCCGGCCACCCGGACCTCGATCAGGATTTTTTGCTGGTCGGCTTCCGGTCGATTCTGAATTTTAAGGATTTCGAGGCCATCCGCTGCAAGAAGATGCGTAATTTCTTTGATGATGCCCTTGCGGTCAATGGCCTGGATACGGAGATCGACGACCGCACCGTGGCCCTCTGCACCCCAAGTTACGTCTAGTAGCCGGTTTTGTCTTGAGGCGGGTATGCTCAGAACGTTCTTACAGTCCTGTCGATGGATTGCAATTCCTCTGGCGACGGTCACGAATCCGACGATCGGGTCGCCTGGCTGGGGTTGGCAGCATCTTGCGATGTGGGTGACCAGATTTCTGACCCCCTGAATCATGATCTCATTGTCGTTGATGCGTCGATCAACGCCCCTGCTGGTTTTGCGAGGGGTAGCGGGCGGCCGCGGCAATTTTTCTGCGGGCT
>CAYQOJ010000159.1:0-7627 GCA_964419105.1 uncultured Methylococcus sp. | reverse complement strand
AAAAATAATACTACTAAACAATGCAGAAGTGGTAGGTAATTTCAAATAATATATCAATACCACCACCACCACTACTACTACTACTACCACTACCACTACTACTACTACTACTACCACCTTCCCCTCTTCCCCTCCTCCCAACCATAATCAATCAGTCATTCCCATAACTCACCATGAGCACCACGCTCATACCCGCGCAGTAGCACATCCGGCAATTGCCGACGACCTGCATGTTCGGATTCTGGTCGAAGGTGTGGCCGATGAGCAGCAGCGCGTCGAGGAAGAGCATCGAGACAAAGAAGACCACCCCGTGCCCACCCGCGTGGCGTCGGACGGCCGTGTACAGCAGGAAGTAGATCATGCCGAACAGGAGCATGAGGATGTTCTCCCTTGACCTGCCCCCATTCACCAGCGGCAGGCGCGAGATGAGCAGCAGCAGCAGCGAGACGCCCGACACCTCCAGCGCGAGGAAGTACCAGTCGAGCGGCGAGCACATGTACGCGACGAGGCACGCGTGCTGGAGGAGCTGCGCGGTCCAGAAGGTCAGGTCCCACATCGACACCTCCTGCAGCGACTCCATGCTGTAGTGCGTGTCTGCGTTCAGGAACGTGAGGTGGTTCCGCGACGCCAGCGCGAAGAGGGCCGTCACCGCCGAGGCCGCCATGTACAGGATGGACGCGCTGAAGTCCTCGACCTCGACCTCCATCTGCTTCGTCGTCGTGTTCAGGAGCTGCGTCGTGTACATGGAGAACTGCGGGTCGTTGCGATACGAGATGAGCGCCAGCGTGATGGGCAGCTGCACCAGCGAGAAACCGCACGCTATCTTGAACATGGTGTCGTCGGCGGAAGTTCGGACCATGTGTGGGGGGGTGGTTGGGTAGTTGTATTTGTACTTCGGGTTGCTGTATGGAGACAGGGGTGGGCTGTGTTGGGGGCTGTCTTAGGTACCTTAGGTTATGGTGCATTAGTGTGTATCAATAGGGTTTTGGCGCATACGTTGTCATTTATGCAAAGATAGCAATCAGACAAAAATCCCATCACTGTGCTTGAGATAACAGCGTCTTATGTACTCAGTGAGGGTAGCCTGAAAATCTCCATTCCACACTACCCCACCAAATAATCATCAGTGCTTCACAGCAGCGCGGCGATGATCCGCAGGATGTCCTCTCCCCCGCAGCGTAATAACGGACTCTCCTTCCCGAGCCGCGGATGCAGCGCCATGGCCAGCGCGAGGCGCCGGGGGTTGTCGCGGATCCTGCGCTGCGCGAGCCGAAGGCCGTCCATGTAACAACAGTCGGACACCTTCACGAAGGGGACGCTCGTCTGATCGCAAGGGTTGAAGTAGGGCCAGAACTCGACATCAAGCCGTCGCTGCCGGCCGAACGCCACTCGAAGCCAGGGCTGTTTGATATTGGTTTTATTATCGCCGACGTACTCCACCAGCTCGCAAAAGGGCCTGTGCAACGCCCCGGTCCATGGCATGATGGGCACAGGTGTGTACAGCCCGTTCAGCTGGGTCCTGCTTGCGTGCGTGAGGACGATGGCCTGCGCTCCGGGCAAGATGCGGACGCTGTGCTTGGATTCACCGTGTCCGAACTCGAAAGAATAATAATGCAGCATTGGTGGCTGGGTGGAAGGGCAGAGAGAGGGGGTCTTTTATAATCACTTTATTTCAACGCTTCATCAACAAATAAGCAGCGCAGCGACAATCATCCGCAGGACGTCCTCGCCCCCACCGCGTAACGGGCTCTCCTTCCCAAGCCGCGGATGCAGCGCCATGGCCAGGGCTAGGCGTCGGGGATTATCTCTGATTCTGCGCTGCGCCCACCGAAGGCCGTCTGTGATGTAACGGTCGTAAACTTTCACGAATGGGACCATGCCAGCCAGGTCGTTGGTCGTGGGTTTGTGAAAACAGATGTAGATTTGCCTTGATGGACCATGGGCATCGAACAATGTTTGCAGCCTCGGCTTTCGGCCGTCTGCACCGATGTATTTTGTCAGGTCGTTGAAAGACTTGTACCAACCCCCTGGCCATTGGGTGAGTGGAACGGGGGTGTACAGGCCGTTTAGCTGGGTGATGCTGTCGTGCGTGAGGATCACTACCTGCGAGTGTGGTAGGATTTCAATGCTGTGTTTGGACTTCCCTAATCCAAACTCGAATCGCATAGTCATTACAGCTGCTGTGGTTGGGGTGGCAAGAAGGAGTGCTTCTTTAATACTAATACAGCAGGAACAGTTACTCATCGTTTGGATGTGAGACCATCACAGACAGTTTAAAGTGTAACAGCAGTAAGTTTAAAATCCATGTTTATATTTTCTGGTGTACTAAGGTGAATTTAATACAAAACACAGGCACTGCTTCGCGCCGTCGTTCGCCATTTCAATAAAGCAGCACAACGATCATCTGCAGAATCTCCTCTGCCAGAATTCCGCCACAGAGCAGAAGAAATGGGCTTTCCTTCCCTAGCCGTGGATGCAGCGCCATGGCCAGCGCAAGGCGTCTGGGGTTGTCGCGGATCCTGCGCTGCGCCAGTCGGAAGCCGTGCATGTGGAAGTCTGACACCTTTACGAAAGAGGTGATGTAGCATTGGCTGCCCGAGTCTTCCGAGTGTTGCCAAAACGTTAGATTTATCCGCATGGTCTGGCCGTGATTCTCGTCGTACGTGTAGAACAATCGAAAACGTGGTTTGTTCTTATTGCGTTGGATATATTCCAGCAGTTCTCCATACGGCCTGAATCTCGCCATGGTCCAGGGCATGATGGGGACAGGAATGTACAACCCGTCCAGCTTAGGCATGCTTGGGCGCGTGAAAACCAGCGCCTGCGTTTTAGGCAGGATATCTATGGTGTGGCTGAATTCACGGGTTCCATACTCTAAGTGTATCATTCCTGTCATTTTGGTCTGTTCGACTTGGTTGGTGTTGTGGTTGTTGTTGATCAGAGAAGTTTTATACCATTCCACTGTGAAGCTCTGTGAAAAAAAAATCTTGTGGAATTAAGAAAATTTAAAATGTTTTAGATTAAAAATCACATTTCACAATTTTTTCTACAGATCTCTCAGCACTGCAACAACAATGTCCAGCATCGTCTACGCCTATGAAGAAATGCACAGCGTGGGCATCGGCCCCGGCAGCCCCGTTGAATGGAGCGCGTACTCCAGCATCAATCCCTTCTTCCGCGAAATGCTGGAGACGCTCTACACGCCCGCCGCATACAAGGCGCTCCACTACAACCCCAACACCTTCAAGCGCATTTACGAGCTGCCCGGGATGATGCGGTTCAGCGCGCTGGAGATTTTTAAATTAGAAAACGGAAAATTTACCCCCCAGCTTTCACACTGCAGCCGCGCCCCCTACCGCCCGATCTTCGTCGCCGCGCAGCAGATGGTCAAGGCCAATCACCGCAACATCCTGCAGAACCTCATCGAGCGCAACACCGACGATGTCAGCCCTTTTGTCAACATGGGCTTCGCGTGCGAGACCCGCGTTGAAGGAGGGGGAGGGGTGAGGAGGAAAGTTCTCTTCAAGGGCTTCTTCCCCTACTTCAGCAACAGCAGCGCCGCGCTTGGCGAGATCATGTTCTTCTTCACCCGCGCCGAAACCGACCGCCTCGCCCTCGTGACAGCCCCGGCCGGCGAGCGCCAGCAGGCCATCGAGTTCATCCGCGCCCACGGCGTCATCCAGTTCTTCGACAAGGTCTGCGCCCAGTGCGGCCTCGCCGCCAGCGACCTGTACAAGTGCCCGTGCAAGACCGTGCGGTACTGCTGCACCGAGTGCCACCACGCGCACTGGCCTATGCACAAGCCAGTGTGTGGGTGGAAGAGGGGTTAATTTTTTTCACTTTATTCCAGCTACTACTCTGAAGGCTTCCATCATCATTCGGCCATTGAAACTGTTTTTTTTTTCTTCTTGAATTCTAATGGTAGGGTTTGGTAGTGTTCAGGTTAACCGTTAACAACGGCCACACCAAACCAACACGTGTCTGCTGCTGAATCCACAATGAGCAGCGTATACTGGATGAATAAAATGGACAGGGATGTTCCCAATTTCAGGGAGCGTTTCAGAGACGAGATGCGCGCATTTCTGAGGGCACATCATCGGCCTGAATTTCTTAAAGCGAAAGCGCCCATGAGTTCTTTCTGTGAGCTCAACCGTACACAGAAAACCACTTACATTTCCCTTGGAAAAGCGTTCCCCCTGTGGATGAAAGGCGTGCATGCATCGTCCGTCGTGCTGGAAAAATCGGTTTTCACTCCGTTCATTGCTCTGATGTGCTTCGCCACACCGCGTGGTGAGCTGTTCATCGTGGCTCAAATGAAGGAATCACCAACACGGAAAATGTATCTGATGGAGACAGGCAACGAAACTGACAATCCTCCTGCCGCAAGCATCAACATAACGGCTGGGGGGGGTTCCGGCAGTTCAGCCCCGGAGATTGTTGCCGTAACCGCCATTTACCCGTACCACTGTGCAGCCTGCTTGCGCGTCGGCGAGAAGAAGAGGTATCGCAAGTGCAGCCGCTGCTGGGAGCTGCTCGGCCTGAGCGCGCGCTACTGCAGCAAGGCGTGCCAGCTCGCGCACTATCCTGTGCACAGGCGGGTGTGTGGAAAGAGGGAGCTTGGGGAGATTGAGCATGGGTCTGGGCCTTGTTGGTATTTATTTCATGAATCGTGATGAGTAAATTAATTCACACATTTTGTAAATCATTGACTAAAGGGTTGGGTACTTCTCCCTGCAATACGGACACATGGAACGCTGCCAGTTGCGGATGCAGTGAGCGTGGAATCTGTGCTTGCAGCGGGCAAGGGAGATCCAAGAGGCTGTCTCGTCTCCCCCCTCCTCCTCCAGACAAATGCTGCACGTATCACTTGCCTGCGGCTCATAGTCGTTGAACATGGACTCAGGGATTTGATGCTCCTCTTCAGCAGTCTGAGCATTCCGTCCAGCCTCATGGATTCTCTCCAACGTCTCGTCTAGCATTTCAACAGAGACAAACATGGTGTTTGGCATTCTACCCCCTGGGAGAAAGAACACCACACGTATGAGATCGTATTCTTCGAAGGTGGTTTCAATCCGCATTCCATTTGATGTGGTGGAGTCCATTGGGCGTACAGTGGCTTGGGAAGGATCAGTGTAATATATAGTGCAGATAGACGAGATCACAATTCAATAACATGTATATATCGTGGCCGGTAATGTTATACGCTGGGACTGGCTGTATTAGTACAAGCCAACTGGTTGTCAGTTTCACTTATTGACAAGATAAGCCCAACCACATCAGCCGGCATCCCAACATTCAGTTTCACTTATTGACAACATAAGCCGAACCACATCAGCCGGTACCCCAACCATGCAAATCCCCGCCCCCAGCCTGGGATGCAGTCCCATCATCAGCGCCAACACGCGCCTGCGCCCTAAAAAGCAGCGCACCGCTCTCTGCAGTCGCTGGACGTTTTCGACGTTTGATGTGATGCCGTTGAAGCAGTGTGGAAGAGTGACGCCCGTGAAGACAGTGATGTTGTGTCTCATGGTGAACTTGAGAAAGTATGTTCTGTGATCAAACAGATACGTAATTGCTCTGTCGCTGGAGTCGTCTGCGTTGTGGATGTTGGGTGCTGGGCACTGCATACTTGCGCAATGAACAATGGTAGGTAGAAGTAAAAGCATTGACAGGGAAAAAATGCAATCAACTAGACTGTTTTCATTGTGTTGTGTTACTCTACATGATCTGATTCGATTCGTAGACCACTCAGAATTCTTATTGTTTTGATTTTGTCTGCAAGCTGGGGTTTGATGCCTTTATATTCAGGTTCTATTGTTTGGATTTCAAGATCCAGTTCCTTTTCTAATTCGTCTAACTCCTTGATTTCTTCCAGAAGATCATTTTTCTTTTTGATCAAATCTGTCATCGTTCTTTCGTTTTGTTCCATTATGTGCTGGTTTTCAATTAAATCCAATGCTGTTCTTTGATATTCAAACGCTTTTTCCACAAACACCATCTGCTTTGCAAGCGTGACATTTTCATTACCAATCAAGGCATCACTCTCTTCCAGTTTGCGTTTGATTCTAGCGTTTGTCTCGTGTTCATTTGGTGAATTTATGGACTCCCTGGCCAGCTGAGCTACAGGTGATGTGGATGTAGCATTGTACCTAATTTCTGATATGAGTGTCTGGTCTCCTGCCATATAGCGCCGGATGACATCTGCGAATTGGGTTTTAACCTTTTTAGCCTTTTTTCCTGGAAGTACCATAACCAAATCGATGGCATCATGGAAACTGATAAGTTTGGTTGGATACCCCCCATTAACTGGCCGTCTCTCTATGAACTTGCTTGATTGAAATAAGTCTTCTGGTAGACGTCTCAGGACATTTCCAGCCATATCTCTGTTTTTCCCTGTCATAACCATGACCAAGTCTACAGCATAGAGTAATCCATCCTCTGAGACTTTGACTACATGGTCACGATCCTGAACTATTTCAGCAAAAGAAAGAAATCTAGCAGTGGAATGTTCAGATGAATCTTTCATACTTATTTCTGAGGGGTTTTCCTGGGCGTAAGAGACTACATGTATTTTTTTAATGGCTAATTCACAAACAGCCCTGCCCTACTGCAGCAACACCAATCTATCATTTCTGACGATCGCAACACCAATCTATCATTTCTGACGATCGCAACACCAATCTATCATTTCTGACGATCGCAACACCGATCTATCATTTCTGACGATCGCAACACCGATCTATCATTTTTGACGATCACAACACCGATCTCTCATTTTTGACGATCGCAACATCAATCTATCATTTCTGACGATCGCAACACTGATTGATCATTTCCTGACTGAAGCAAAACTGATAGATTATTTTTCAGCAATTGGTTAAATCTGCATCATCATTAAAAGCTTTGATTTCTTGAACACATTTAAGCATGATTTCATTTGGAATGGGTCGACAACGCATATTATTTCTCGCTATAGAAAATGCCAGTTCATCCAATTCTTTCATTTTTAAACGACTTTCCGTTATTTGAGCTTTCATGGTCTGATTTTTTCCTTTCCTTTTTTCAATGTACAGAACCATTTCTTTTTTCTTTTGTTCAAGGGTTTCTATCTGTTTTTTTATGTATTCTGAATCTTCCAGTGTTTTCAGGTTTCTGGCTTGCTTCTGTTTAGATTCTATGATCACTCTCTGATATCTGAAAGTTGAATCAACCAATTCCTTACTGATTATGCATGTAGCCAGTGGTTCCTGCATCTTACTGATTACTGTGCTCAGTGTATCCATGACAGGTTCAATATCCCATCTCTGCATGTAAGGGATAATCCAGACAAAAAATCATGAAACTTCATTTCTTCCCCTCGTGCTTCTTTTTCTTCTCCCCACACACCGCCTTGTGGACCTTCCAGTCCCCGAGCTGGCACTCCTTGGAGCAGTAGTACACCTCGCGACACGGACAGCGCATCATCTGGCCGGACCCGAGCTTAAACACCAGGCACTTGGCGCAGACGCGCTGGCACGAGCCGACGGTGGCCGGGCTGTAGAGCGGGGGGACCGAGGGCGGGGGTTCGTCGCTGGAGGAGGAGGTTTAACGGTTAACGCAAACCCTACCAAACCCGACCACGGGCCTG
>CAYQOJ010000158.1:0-7639 GCA_964419105.1 uncultured Methylococcus sp. | reverse complement strand
TCAGCGCCGGGGTTATTGATGTCGGGGGTCGCGCGCCAGCGATCGACATTCTCCGGCAGACGCGCCTTGGAGCGATCGTAGCGACCCTTGAGAAAGTCCGCCTTGACCTCCTGATAACGCTGGCTGACCAGCTTTCGGATTCCGAGGTTCCTCTGGTATATGGCCTCACGGTCATCCGACGATGAAGCCCCTTCAATTTCCCCATGCCGCGTTGTTAATGTTGCCATGAGTTCGTGGACGAGGTCTATGGCCACCGTTTCAATTTGGGTGTTCTTCAGACGAATCTCGCGGGTCTCATCAGGACTTAGCGCTCCTGAAGGTGCCACTGCGTCGGCAAAACCTGTCCTCATCAGCCCGAGGACCAGGAGGAGAATTGCGCGGGTCATCGGATGAGGGGAAACTCGCGAGCGATTTCTGCGTTCATATAACTTTGAAGTCGCCTTTCGAACTGAAAAAGACGCGCCGTTCTCAGTGCCCCCAGCACACCGCGAAAGCGCGGCTGAAATTCCAGATGAATCTGGGCCTGACGCAGTTCGCCATTGAGGAGTGCCCGGGTGTATTCATCGGCCATCTCATCGCTCACCCCTGCGCGCTTTTGAAAGAGCTGATATGCGACGTCAGCGGTCTGTTCAAACGTCTGTAGCAATGCCTTTGAATACGCCTCATAGACTGGCCAGAATTGCTTTTCCTCGGCCGGTGTTAATTGAAGTTCGTGCAGTACTACCTGATGACGGTTCTCGCTCGCAGTCTGAGCTTGACCCGATAAAGGCGTGATGCTCAACCCGAATCCAACAAGTAAGAGGAACAGTAAAAGCCGAAATTCACCGGATCGACGGAAATACTTTTGCCACATAGATAGTCGATGCTCCTGCAATGGTGGATACTGAACGTCCAAGCGCCATTCGCTTCTACAGGCCGGGTTCGGCAGTTCGTCATGGTATCTGATTCATCCCCTAACGGAGCTTTGCCCCATGAACTGGTTACTTCTCTTCATGCCGATTGCATTTGCGTTGGATCACTTCCATGCAGGACCCATTCCCGTCTTTCTCGCATCAACTCTGGCCATCGTGCCACTTTCCAAACTCATGGAAGAGGCAACCAGCGTGCTTTCAAAGATCTTAGGTCACACGATCGGTGGGCTCCTGAATGCCACGATGAGCAACGCACCTGAGCTGATCATAGGTATTTCGGCCCTCCGTAACGGGCTTATCGACATGCTCAAGGCTTCGATTGCTGGAGCCATCATAGGCACCCTGCTGTTCGGACTGGGACTTTCGATCTTCACCGGAAACATGGGAAGGTCCCCCAGAACCTTCGATGCCCCGATGGTCGCAATGAACATGGGCCTACTCACCGTAACTTCCTTCAGCCTCCTGATTCCAGCCATCTTCAATTTCAGTACGACTGCCGATCATGAGATCAGCGTCCATATTTGCCTTCTTATGCTGTTGCTCTATGTCGCTAGCATCTACTACACCTTAAATCACCAGAACCCTCCAATTGACCGGGCCGGAATGGCCAAAGCCATTTGCCGCCAGGCCAACCATGCGGAAAAGTCCGCTGCACCGGAAGCAAAGCACACCGAAGAGGAGGGCTCACTTTGGGGAAAAAACAAAGCCATTGGCATTCTTCTCTCGGTCACGGTGGCCCTCGCGCTGACCTCCGACCTTCTGACCGATTCGCTGCAGCCGGCAGCTGAGATGCTCCACCTGACCCCGTTTTTTGCCGGTATGTTCCTCCTCTCAATGGTCGGAAACATTCCCCAGTTCATCAATTCGGTTTCTTTTGCGCGCAAAGATCAGTTGACGTTGGCACTTTCGGTCAATCTGAGTTCGGTGACGCAGTTGGCCCTTTTAGTCGCACCCATCCTTGTCCTGACCGGGGGGCTGATCGGAATGAAGATGGACCTGGTGTTCAACCATTTCGAGCTGATTGCCATCTTCGTATCGGTCGTGGTTGCGCGCTATTTGCTCCAAGATCAGCAAACGAGCTGGCTTGAAGGCTTCATGTTGATCATCATGTACCTGATGCTTGCTGTCGGGTTCTATTACCTTCCTGCAGGTCATACGGCCTAAGGACAAAGAAATTAACTGCCTTTATCATGGCGATTGAATCAAGGGCAGGTAGACGAAAGAAGGTGCATGGCCTCGCATCCGTCAGCGCATCGTGGGCTTAGTCAGCACCCTGGCGGAACCTTCTGTTGTCACGAGAGCCATGGCATTGACACACCAGACCCCTACGTTGCTTACCCCGCTTTCGAACAGATGACAAAACTCTCCTCTGCGATCAAGTCTCTAACCTCCAGTCTCTTGATGGGCCTCTTGGCAGCGGCGATCAGCGGTTGCTCTTATTTCTTCGCGCCACAGAACAAGCCCATGGATCACGGCGCTGACGGAAACGGCTATGGCTTCAACAAGGCGCGTGGCGGAAAACTCGGAGACAACCTGATCCTTCTGACTTTTTCCGGCGGCGGTACCCGTGCTGCCGCCCTGGCCTTCGGCGTTCTGAAGGAACTCAGAGACACCACCATCCTGTCAGGTGGCCGGCGCGTTCGTCTCCTGGATGATGTCGACAGCATCAGTTCCGTTTCAGGCGGGAGCTTTACTGCGGCCTATTACGGACTTTTTGGGGATCGCATCTTCACGGATTTTGAGGATGTGTTCCTCAAAAAGAGCATACAGGGCATCCTGATCCAAAAGATGTTTGATCCCTCTTACTGGTGGAAAAGTCTCACGAGCGGATTTGACCGAACGGAAATGGCGATCGATTACTATGATGGCAACATTTTCGAGGGCAAGAGCTTCCGCGACATCGATCTCACGCAAAGGCCTTTCATCGAGATCAATGCCACCAATCTCGGCGCGGGAACCCGCTTCTCATTCATTCAGCTTTACTTCGACCTCATCTGCACGGATCTGATGGATCTTAAGGTCGCACGGGCCGTGACGGCCTCTTCTGCTGTCCCGATCATGTTCGCCCCCGTAGTACTCCAAAATTACGCAGGGCAGTGCCATATTGAACAAAATCCCTTCTTCAACAATCTCATGAGTGTTCAGGATCCGGATCCGCGGGTGCGCGAACTTCAGCGTCGCATGCGGCGTTACATGGACCATGAAAACCATCCCTACATCCATCTGATTGATGGGGGGGTTGCTGACAATCTGGGTGCCCGGGCAATGACCGAACGGCTTGAAGCCTTCCAGAACGGTTTAAGCCTTCTTCTCGGTGATCACAAACCCAAAAATATCGTCATGATCACGGTCGATGCCGAAGTCGAGCCGGTTCACAGTGTCGATGAGTCGCCGGACAAACCGTCCCTTGGCGACACCCTGGAAGCTTTCTCGAACATCCAGTTCCAGCTCTTCAACAATGAAACCCGAATCCTTTTGGATCACAAGCTTGAGGAACTGAGGGATCATCTCGCCAGTGCGGGGCATACGGTCACCCTCTACAAAGTCCCCATCGAATTTTCGTCAGTGCATGGCAAGTCACTCAAGGAGCATCTCAACAGCCTTCCTACCTCGCTCGAGCTGTCTTCCACGGATGTTGATCTTCTGGAACGAACCGGGGCTGAACTGGTCCGGCATAACAAGGATTTCAGGGCCTTCCTAAAGGCGGTGGAAGGCTACCGAAATGGCGATGTGATTCCACCGACTCCACTCCCATCATCCAAAACGGAGATTCCGGCAAAGCACCAAGGAGAGATACAACCTGGCGCAGCGTTGCCCAGGCCATGAGCCGGAAGCAAGAATCTCCCGCCTTGGCGCAGCCACCCCGCTTTGGGGAAGCAATCCGCTTTTGGGCGTACATCGGCTGCATCAGTTTTGGAGGCCCGGCGGGTCAAATTGCGCTACTCCACCAGGAATTGGTGGAGCGTCGCCGGTGGATCGACGAATCGCGATTCCTCCATGCCGTCAATTTCTGTATGGCCTTGCCAGGACCTGAGGCCCAGCAACTCGCCATCTACTGCGGCTGGTTTCTGAACGGCATACCGGGAGGCATCCTCGCCGGCAGCCTTTTCGTTCTGCCGTCGCTTTTCATGCTCTCAGCTCTGGGTTGGGTCTATCTCACCTTTGGAGATCTGGCCGCGGTTCAAGGGTGCTTTGATGGGATACGCCCGATTGTGGTGGCGCTGGTCGTATTTGCTGCATACCGCTTGTCTCGAAAGGTTCTCAAGACGCCTCTCCTGGCGGGAATAGCCTTGGCTTCGTTTATCGCGCTCCGTGTTGCAGGTATCGGATACCCCTGGGTCTTGGCGGTCGCCATTGTCACGGGCTTTTTGGCAGGGCGTTATTATCGGCGGGGATTATTGCCCACCGGCACCCGGGCCCAAATCCATCCTGAAATCTCGATCATTCGCCCCTCCGCACGCTGGATCCTTCCCCTGATCCTCCTCAGCGGAGCGATTGCCTGGGGAATGCCATTGGGATTCATGAACCTGTGGCTGGGTGCTCCCAATCTTCTGACCGACCTTGGCGTCTATTTCACACAAGCTGCATTGATGGGATTTGGGGGCGCTTACGCCTTGGTGCCTTATGTCAGTGAGGGGATGGTTGAGCACCACGCTTGGTTAACCCGTCAGGAATTGGTGGATAGCCTCGCTCTTGGAGAGACGACCCCGGGGCCGCTTCTCATGATGTTCAGTTTCATGGGGTATGTTGCCGCCTCCAAATCCGCCGCGCTTGCGAGTCTCCCTGCCCCGCTTCCCGGATTCATCGGTGCTGCCGTCGTCACCTGGTATACCTTCCTGCCTTCCTTTGTCATGGTTCTTATGGGTGCTCCTCTTTCAGAACGGCTCCGGCGTCACCCCGACTTTGAGGCGATTCTGGCCACCATATCGGCCGCTGTGGTGGGCGTCATCATGAGCCTTGGGGTCTATCTCGCGGCCGCGGTTTTTGGTGAGGCCACATCCCTTGGGATGGATCGACAGTCGATGATGGCGCTCAGCGTCGGCGCACTGGGCCTCCTGGCCCGCGGGCGGATCTCCCCGCTTAGGGCCATCGTGGCCGGGGGAGTTTTTGGCATTGCTCTCAAATTTCTCGACTTACCGGCGCTTGTCTCGCTTTTTTGAGCGTTTCGGTCTTCCCTTTAGGGGGCTCTTTGCCCTGACCGGGGATTTTGGCCCGGGAATAAGCCATTGCTTCAGCCCCTCCCATTCATAGAGCACCAAAGCCGAAACGATCAAGGTCGTGCCGCCATAAACTGAGGGAGTAATGGGTTCATGATTGACGAGATCTCCGACATAGAGCGAGAGCATCGGCGTGAGCAGGGTAATCAGGGAGACACGCCCTGCTTGTAGATTTCTGAGAATGTAAAAATACAGTGTAAATCCCAAGGTGGTGGCGATCAGGCCCAGGAAAAGAATCGAATAAAGCGCCCGGTCGGGAATGTTTTGGGGCCAGTTGCCGTCAAAGACAAAAAAGACCCCCAGATAAAGCGGAACCGCAATGCATAAACTCCCAGCGACCTGAACCATGGCGCCAAGACCTCTTTGAAGCCTTTTGACCCAGACCGCACTGAGCGCCTGAAACAAAGACGCCGACAAAACCGCAACGATGCCAAGACTAGCTGACTCTGAAAAATGAAGCGCTGAATGGAACATCAGGCCCAGCCCGCCAATACCCAATAGATAGGAGAGAAGTCGTCTCAGGGAGAGACTTTTCTCGCCCAGAAAATAGGCCGCCAATGGTGCGGTCAACAGCGGGGTCAGACCGAACACGACGGAGATCCATCCTGAAGGCAGGTGTTGAGAGGCCCAATAAGTCAGGACCATGGAACCAAAGATCTGCACTGCCCCGGCAAGATAGGTCCAAAGGGCCTGCCGATCGCATGGCATCGCTGTTCGAGTCACCCCAAGATACACGAAGAGCGCCATAAGTCCTGTGACCATGCGACCGGTTACGCCAAAGAGGTATCCCGGTCCTTCGCCACTCCACTTGATTGCGAGCGGCGTCACCGACCACAGTAGGACAAGAACAACATAGGCCAGAAGGATGCGCATAAACAGAATGGCTGCAATTGACTAGGATGGAATCAGGAGGAGGATCTTACATGCAGAAACAACGCCCTATTTCCGATGAAATTGATCGCTACCGGATCAAAAGCGCAGAAACCGAGAAGGAGAAACTAAAAGTTCTCGAGGAGGCTTTGGAGAAGGCCGTTGAGCGTGCCCGAATGACCTACTTCTGGATCACGCTTTCCGTTGCCGTTTTCATGTTGACGCTCATTCAGACTTTCAAGACCGTCGGGGTCTTCGTCATCCCTGAAGTCGGCTTCAAATGGTCACTGGTCACAATGACCATCCTCATCGTTCTGCCCTGGCAGCTTCGAAAGTTTAGAGCTTTGGGGTAGAACATCCATGTCGGAACCTTCAATAGCCCTCGAGGACGATCCCTTTCACGCCTTTTTGCCCTACCCTTCGGCCTCGTTTCGTGAAAGGCAAGGCATCTTCTCGGGCAAGACCTTCGCCGTTAAGGATCTCTTTGATGTCGAAGGTTACCCCACCAGCTTTGGGCAACCCCATGTGCTAGCTGAATCAGGCATAAAACCCCAAAGCGCGGTGATGGTTCAGGCACTTTTGGACCAGGGCGCCCATTTCGTCGGCAAAACCCATCTTGTGGAAATGGCGTTTGCCTTGACCGGCAGGAACATTCATTTTGGAACCCCAATCAACCCCAGCGCTCCCGACAGGCTCCCGGGCGGATCGTCATCCGGCTCGGCCGCTGCAGTGGCAGGGGGGCTTGCCGATATCGGGCTCGCAACGGACACCTTAGGCTCGATTCGTGTTCCGGCCAGCTACTGTGGCCTTTTCGGACTTCGGCCGAGCCATGACCGACTCTCTCTTGCAGGAGCAAGGCCTTTAGCCCCCTCACTCGACACCGGCGGCTGGCTGACTCGCGATGCCTCCACATTGATTCTGCTGGCGGAAACCTTTCTTTCATCACCGCCTCTCAAGGTCAGCCGTCTTTTAGTCCCCCGCGCCCTGATGCAATCACTGGAACCTGGGGTTGCCGGAGCTTTCGATGCCTTTCTGGAAAAAGCAGCCGCGAAATTCGGGGAGGTGGGGGATCTTTCTCTGGATGCGCAGACAATCAATCACTGGGTCGAGACCATTCGAACCCTCCAAGGCTTTGAGGCGTGGAGGGCCCACGGCGCGATGATTGAGCGCGTTCGCCCTGCACTGGGACCTGGCATTGCCGAACGATTCGAATACGCTGCCTCGATTTCGGCAGAGGCCTATCAGGCGGCCTGCATCGAGCGAGAATCCCTGAAAAAGGAATTCGAAGCGCTTTCGAGCGATGCCCTTCTGATGCTTCCGAGTGCACCTGGCCCTGCCCCCCTTCGCTCGTCCTCAGATGAGGATCTTGAGGTCCACCGAGCGGCATTGGTCCGACAACTGTCTCTTGCAAGTCTTTTCTCGCGACCGGAAGTCAGTTTTCCGGCGCTGCAACTGAATGGACTCCCTGTCGGCGTCTCGCTCATCGGGCCGTCAGGGTCCGACCTTACGCTCTGCCAGCTGGCTGGAAAATTCGTCGGGATCTGAGCTCCCTCGCACCCTGTAACTGTTGTCGTGATGTCGAAATTGCTCCCGTAACATTGAAAGGGTACAATTGTTGATTAACTCGGATGAAGACTGATC
>CAYQOJ010000157.1:0-7660 GCA_964419105.1 uncultured Methylococcus sp. | reverse complement strand
TTGGAAGTACTCAAGTTCCTAATGGAGTAAGACTTGCTGCTGGTGGAATGCAAGTTACTGATAGTACTATCAGCTCTCCACAACTTAATATTTCTGGCATATCCACATTCGCAGGCATTACCACAGTTACTGGATCAACGTTATTTGCTAAGCAACTAAACGTCTCAGGTGTTTCTACATTCCAAAGTGACATAAGAGTATCTGGAGCATCAACTTTTGTTGGACTAGTAGATCTTGATAGTTCTTTGAGAGATTTTTATGGAAATGTGGGAACTGCAGGATCAGTTCTAACTTCTACTGGTGCTGGAGTTTCTTGGAGATCTCCTTTTGCTGCTGGTCTTCAAGGTATTCAAGGTATTCAAGGTATTACTGGAGCACAAGGCACCACTGGCGCTCAAGGTATTCAGGGTATCACTGGTGCTCAAGGTATTCAGGGTATCACTGGTGCCCAAGGAACTACTGGATCTCAAGGAACCACAGGAGCTCAAGGTGCAACAGGCACTCAAGGAACCACAGGTGCTCAAGGTGCAACAGGCACTCAAGGAACCACAGGCACTCAAGGAACTGTAGGTGCTCAAGGTATCACTGGAGCACAAGGTGCTACTGGAACTCAAGGTATTACCGGCACTCAAGGAACTGTAGGTGCTCAAGGTATCACTGGAGCACAAGGTGCTACTGGAACTCAAGGAACTGTAGGTGCTCAAGGTATCACTGGAGCACAAGGTATTCAAGGTAGACAAGGAGTTCAAGGAGTTCAAGGAACTCAGGGCATTCAAGGCATTCAAGGTATTTCTGGTGTTCAGTTTACATTAGGAACAAATACCCAAGTTGCTACTGCAGGACAAACAACGTTTAATGTTACATATTCAGTTGGATTCCTTGAAGTTTATATGAATGGTATTCGTTTATCATCTGCAGAATATACGGCAACTAATGGAACAACAGTTGTACTTGCTGTTGGTGCAAGTGTAGGTGATGTTTTAGATTTCTTAACTTATACTGGTGGTGTTTTAGGTGCTCAAGGAATTCAAGGTTCTACAGGTGTCCAAGGTGGTGCTCCTGGTTGGTCTAGGAAAACAACCACATATAGCGCAGCATCTGGAGATCAGATTGTAGCAGATACTTCAGGAGGTTCTTGGACATTGACTTTACCAGCAACTCCTACAACAGGAGCATATGTGAGAATTTCTGATGGGGCAAATTGGAGAACAAACAACTTGATTGTTGCAAGAAATGGATCGACAATTGAAGGTCTTGCGGAAAATTTAACAGTTGATATTGGTTCAGTAATATTAGAGTTGATATATGACGGAACTACTTGGGAGGTATTTTCAACGATTACTGGTGGAAGTCTTGGTAAATTTAGTCCGGTCAACTATATCCTCGGATAAATATTTTTAAAAATCTATGCCTACATTATCTGCTCTTATAGGTACTTCTTTTATTGGTTCTCAGGGATTGCAAGGTCTCCAGGGAATACAAGGTATTCAAGGCACTACTGGAACACAAGGCATTCAAGGTGCTAGTGCTATTGGTGGAATAAACTCTCAGATTCTTTACAATCAGAACAATGTTTCAGTTGGTGCAACTAATTTTGTTTATGATGCAGCAAACCAAAGAGTTGGGATAGGAACAGTAACTCCACCAAATACTTTAACAGTTGTCGGAACCACTGATATTCAAGGTGCAGTCGAAACCGTTTCTATAGCGACGACGTATCAAAATGTTGTTGGGACAAACATTATTGTGGAGTGTGATGCAAGTAGAGGAACAGTTTTTACACATAACTTGGTTAATGGTGTTGTTGGGATTATGTCTTTTAAAAACTTCCCAGTAACAAAAAACTCCATTACAACTTTTACCGTTTTATTTACTCAGAACTCTACTGGAACTGCAAATACAACAGGATTAACTGGTATTGGAACAAATATCAGATTATTTCCTTACGGTGGAACTACAGGTATTACTACAACTCTTGGCATTACAACTTCAGCAAGAGTTTCTTCTGCAAGTACGATTATACTTCCAACTACAGCAAATGATGTTGATGTAGTAACATTTGCTGTTCATTACAATGGAGCAGGTTCTGCTACAACGACTAACTATAATGTATACGCTACAGATGTTTCATCATTTAGATTTGGAAATATTAGACCTTAATTTTAACTGATTGATATGGCACCATTCTTTACAGGAACCGTTAGAGGATTTTTTATTGCTGCAGCTGGGGCAAGATTAAGTGCTACTGGAGGTGACATTGCAAATGGATTAACTCCTGGCAATGGTTTTAGATATCATACTTTTTCCGCACCAGGAAACTTTATTGCTCCCACACCGGGAACTATAGAAGTATTTTTAGTTGGTGGTGGTGGCGGAGCTGGAGCACCTCTTGGATCTGGTGGTGGTGGAGGTGGTTTAGTTTATCATTCAGCATTTTCCATCACATCGGGAACTTATCCAGTAACTGTCGGTGCTGGTGGTCCAGGTGCAACAGGACCAGGAACTCCAGGAACTAACACAACGGGTTCTAAGGGATCAGATTCAACTTTTGGTGGAATGACTGCTGTTGGTGGTGGTGGTGGAGCTCCTTTTTGGACAGATGGTATAACCCCACCCAATCAAGTTTCTGGTGGTTCTGGTGGAGGATTTTCACCACCAGCACCAGGATCCGCAACTCAACCAGCACAAAATTCTCCATTTACTCCAAGTCCATTCTTCTCCCAGTTTGGTTTTAATGGATCACCTGGAGGAGATCCCATTGGTGGTGCAGGCGGTGGTGCAGGTGGTGCAGGTAGTCCAGGAGGCACTGGTGGTGCAGGAAGACAATATCCTCAGTTTGCTGGTCCATTGATTGGATTGCCTGGATTAAATCCACTAAATGGTTTTTTTGCTGGTGGTGGTGCTGCAGGTTCAAGATCAAGTCCGTTAGCAGGTGGATCTGGTGGTGGTGGTCCAAGTGCCCCTACTCCAGGTCTCCCAAATGATTATGGTGCTGCGGGGCAGCAGTATTCTGGAGGTGGTGCAGGTGGTGGATTCTATTTCTCCTTAAGGGGGGGAAGCACTGCCTCTGCGGGTGGTTCTGGCATTGTTGTTATTCGTTATCAAGCATAATTTATGATTCGCACAATTTATTCGCATAATTTTTATTCGTTAATAACTCCACCAAATAAGGAAGATTTATTAAGTAAACTAAAAAATATACAAAAAACTAAAAATCAATATTTTTCTTGGAAAACTGGATGTGATGTTGAAACTGAAAGATTGGATAAAAATCAAATCTCTGATTTAATAACACCATCTTTACATTTATTTTTAAGAGATTTAGATCTTAAAAAGACTGTTGATGTTGAACTTGTTGATGTCTGGAAAAATGTATATAGGAAGGGATGCTTTCAAGAAATTCACGATCACATTGAAGATTGTGATTTTTCTTCAGTTCTTTTTATGGACGATCAAGAAAAAGATTTCGCAAGATTCTTTTTTTATAATAGAAACATAACAGAACTTTCTTCAAATTGGAGAAAAATATTATTTCCATATGGACATAACTATGTCATAGATCACAAAAAAGGTGATATTTTGTTTTTTCCGTCACATATGTTACATGGAGTTATGCAACATAAATCCAATAAACCAAGGACTACTGTAACATTTAACTTTAAGTTTATGTTTTAGTGCATACAATAAATACAAGAAATACTTTTTATTATGGACTTTATTAACTCTTTTGCCAAACGTGCGTTGCAATGTGGAGGAGAAATATATCCACTCATTATAGATTCAGAACTTAATAATGGACTGGGTTTAATGAACCCATCTATTTTTATTGATGGCGACAAAACCATAGTTAATCTGAGGGCAGTTAACTATACTTTTTATCATTCTGAAGAAAAACTTTTTCAGCATCAATATGGTCCTTTGACATATGTTCATCCAGAGAATGATATTCATCTAAGAACATGGAACTATTATCTTGAACTGGATGAAGAATATAAGATTTCTAGAGTTAATAAAATAGACACTTCAAAGTTTCCCGATGAAGAAAAATGGGACTTTGTTGGGTTAGAAGATGCAAGAATCTTTAGGTGGAATGGAAAGTTATATATTTCTGGAGTTCGTAGAGATTTAGATCCTACTGGTATTGGTAGGATGGAACTTTGCGAGATTGAAGTTCGTGAAGATTCAGTGGTTGAAGTCGATCGGTTCAGAATACCACCACCACTGGATCCAAACTCATATTGTGAAAAGAACTGGATGCCTATTTTGGATATGCCATTTCATTATGTAAAATGGTCAAATCCAGTAGAAGTCGTAAAAGTTATTCCATCTCTTCAAAAATCAAAAACAACATTTACGGGAGAATGGAAATCTATTCCAAGAGATTTAAGAGGTGGATCTCAAGTTTTATCTTGGAAAGATCATTACTTAGCAATCACTCACGAAGTTGACTTATTCAATAGTGAAGTTGGGAGAAAAGATGCAATCTATCGCCACAGAATCGTTTTGTGGGATAAGAACTGGAATCTTGTCAAATGGTCCAATGACTTTTCAATTATGGGAGGTCATGTTGAGTTTTGTGTTGGTCTTGCTCAAAAGGGAAGTGATTTTCTTATGACTTTTGGATTTCAAGATAATGCCGCATACCTACTTAAGTTTCCTGAATCTGTCATAGAGGAGTTTTTAAATGTCTGAAGTTCTTGAACTAAATCTGAATAGTCTTTTACATAACTTTGTTAACGATCCAGAAAATGCTGATAATAACTTTAAGTTAGCAATCTATTATGATTCTCTAGGACAAACCGCTTCTGCAGTTTCATATTATCTTAGAACAGCAGAAAGAACGAAGTTTGACGAAATCAAGTACCAGTCATTACTTCGTGCTGCAATGTGTTTTGATGTTCAAGGATGCAGAAACTTTACAGTAAAAGGATTACTTCAACATTCATTAGCGATTTTACCTAAGAGACCTGAAGCATATTTTTTACTAAGTCGTTTTTATGAGAAACAAGGAAACCATCATGACTCGTATTTGATTGCATCACTTGGCGAAAAGATTGCGGATAGAAATCTAGAACCACTCAAACTTTATGTTGATTATCCTGGATTTTATGGAATCCTTTTTGAGAAGGCAGTTTCTGCTTGGTGGTGTGGTCTTTGTGATGAATCAAGGGATATATTATTTGATCTGAGAGATAACTATGAACTGGATGAGATTCATAAAGTTGCGGTAGAAAAAAATATTAAAAAACTTTCTTTAACAAGTAAAAATCTACATCCTATTTACAAATCAAAAGAAGAAAATGGATTTGATTGGGGACATGCAGCAGAAAATGAGTGGTTTAAAAATACAGTAGAGAATGAAATCTTTGTGGATAAAGTCTATGAAAAATTCTTTAAAGTTGAAAAAAATGATGTAGTCTTTGATATTGGTGCAAGTTCTGGACCATTTACATATTCAATCCAAGGTAAGAATCCATCAAAAGTATATTGCTTTGAACCACATTCAGAACTTTTTAAAAATCTCACAAATAATGTCAAATCGGATAATGTAGTTTGTATTAATAAAGCAATCGGTCCTGTTGATGGAGAGTTTGGGACATTTGGACTATTCAATAAAGATTTAACCGAAACTGCAGCAGAAAGTAATTTCCAACAAGTTCCTTCAATAAAGTTCTCTACATTTATCAAAGAGAATAATATTAAAAGAATTGACTTTCTGAAATCAGATTGTGAAGGTGGTGAATATGACATCTTCAATGACGAAAATCTACCTTGGATTAAAAGGAATGTTAGAAAGATTGCTGGAGAATGGCACTTAACTACACCAGAACAAAAAGAAAAGTTCAGACACTTTAGAGATACTTACCTTAGAGATTTTCCAAATCACCAAGTTTATTCTATTGACTATGTTGATATTAAATGGAGTCTCTGGGATGACTGGTTTATTGAGCACTATGCACTCATCAATCTTTATATTGATAATCGTAATCCACAACCAGATAAGAAGTGGAAGAACTCTATTCTACCAACAATGGAGTTTACAACATCCATTGATACTAAGAATGGTTGTGTAGTTGATTGTGTTTTCTGTCCACAAAGAACGTTGCAGAAAGCATATAAAGGAGAAAGATTCTTGAGTCTTGATAACTTTAAGATGGTTGTTGACAAGATTCCAGAAGAAATCAGAATCACCTTTGCTGGTTTTACTGAACCTTGGTTAAATCCAAAATGCACTGATATGCTTCTCTATGCACACGAAAAGAATCACCAAATATCTGTGTTTACAACAGGTATTGGAATGAATGTTGAAGATGTAGAGAGAATCCTTCACATTCCTTATGCAGGAAATCCAAATGGAGGATTTGTTTTGCATCTACCAGATCAAGAAAGAAAAGCAAAACATCCAATCACAGATCGCTATATCAAAGTGATTGAAAAGTTTGGAGAAGTTCATTCGCAGATTCAAAACTTCACTTTAATGTGTATGGGAACTGTTCATGAATCAGTCAGACATGTATTCCCAGAAGCAGCAACTTATCAAATGTGGTCAAGAGCAGGAAATCTGCTAGGTGAAAGTATCATGAAACCCGAACTTCTAAATCGCAAAGATGAATACAAATCAGTGTATCATGGAGAGCAACCAATGACTTGTGGATGCTTAGAAAAACTCTACCACAATGTAATGCTTCCAAATGGTGATGTATCACTATGCTGCATGGATTATGGATTAGAGCATATTTTAGGAAATCTATTTGAACAAGATTATGAGGAGGTTATTCCCGAAGATAATACTTGCTTCAATCTCTGCAGATTCTGTGAGAATGCTAAGAAACCGCTATGATGTATTATATTAATGGTCAATCGGTAAATGAGCAGAAGAAACCAACACTTTGGGTTGTAGATAACTTTTACAGCGATCCAGATTCAATCAGAAGATTTGCACTAACAAGAGATTTTCATTTCAGTGATTACCATCGCGGTAGAAGAACTGAAGATCAGTTTGAAATCCCTGGAACAAAAGAAGAATTTGAGAAGATTATGGGTCTCAAAATCACTAACTGGACGGAAACTCATGGAATGTGCGGCAGATTCCAACATTGCACATGTGAAGATGCATTAGTTTATCATGCCGATGCTCAAATGTGGGCAGCAACAGTATATTTAACTCCAGATGCCCCATATGAATGCGGAACTTCTCTGCTAGCTCACAAGAAAACTGGTATTCGTCATGTTGATACTATCGGATCAGATGTTATCTGGGAAAAGAAACACTTAGATCCAACTCCTTGGGAACATATTGATGTTGTGGCAAATGTCTATAATCGTCTTGTGATTTGGGATGGTCGTTGCCCACACTCAGCATCAAAATATTTTGGATATGACAAATACGATTCAAGACTGTTCCATATGTTCTTTTTTGATACTGAGTAGACAGTTTAGGAACTGGCACACCTCACCCCAAAAGGGGGTGGATTGACCCCTATAATGAGTAGGTACGCAAGTTCACCAAATGAGGTACTCAACACTAGACAGATTAATTTTCGTTGCCTCCTTTGTTTGGATGATTCATTGGGGTGTTAAAGTATCTGAGGTAGCGTTCAACGCACTATTCTGATGCTCACATTATACACCACTGGGTACAACTATAGCAAGCGTCGTT
>CAYQOJ010000156.1:0-7735 GCA_964419105.1 uncultured Methylococcus sp. | reverse complement strand
CAGCGGTTCAACGAAATCAGCTTACTGGTCGGTCAGCACAACATTACGAGTAGGCGTTTAACTCTCCTCCAGTGATTACTGGCATAGCCGGCCAATTCGAACTTGTTTTGTCCATGACCTGATATTGATCAGCTAAAGCGTCAATTCGCTCTCCTCCGACCGAGCATGCCTAGCCCCTCTAAGTTGGAAAAGTGCCCCACACTTCACTCGAGGATAGATGTTTAGCCTTGATGGCCCTTGGATGAATCACAGTCGAGCCTCCAAAAAACCGGGGCGGCTCAATGGAACCTCACGAGTTCTCTGGACTCCAAGATTCCGTATCGCTTTGGAATCTCTAACCGACTTCTTTGCTTCGTAAACGTTTGTGTCAAGCCCTACGTTACGATTGGTTGGCGAAAATGAAGAGAACCTCACGGCGATGTCACCGCAACCATTTGATCAAATGGCGATATTTGAGAAAACTCTTTGGAGCAACCTTATGAACGCAAAAATAATTTTAATCGCTCTCACGGGCATGATGAGCACAGGATTCGTACTTGCTGAGTCGGTCCATCTCCCTCAAGCAATTGAACACACAAAGGCGGCGATTGCCCATGGGGAAGCTACCAACCACAATGGCATCGAACATGTGCCACCGTTGATGAGCAACATCAACACGGCTCTCGAACACGCCAAAGCATCCGAAAAGGCCGAACCCAACCCACATACGGCTGAGGGAATAATTCACTTGGAAGCGGCCATCAATTCAGCTAAGAATGACGATGCAAAGGCTGGGATCCAGCACGCCAAAGAAGCACTTAAGCACCTTGAAATGGCACAAGAACCAGCAAAGACGAAATAACGTCGATCCTTCCTAGCCGCCTTTAGGCGATTAATGAGGCTCTCTAGGTATCAGTGCTGGAAAGCCTCATTGATCTGACTAAACAACCACCGTCTGAAAGACGGTTGGTTCGAATTACGGACTGAAAGTCCGGATACGCGTCGACTAAACGACGCGTCTAATTGGGCTCCATCTTGAAATCATCGTTGGGGTTAGGTTCAAAGTGATACTCGAGATACTCCTTGATCATCTCCTCCGTCATCTGCCCAACCGTGGCGCAGAAATACCCTCTCCCCCAAAAATGCTGGCCCAATACCTCTTCTTCAAATGCGGAAACTCCTCAAAAAGATAGCCCGACGACCTACCCTTGATTCGTCTCATGATCTCGCTCGGCGCCATCGTCGGCGGAGCGCTCACCAGAATGTGAACATGGTCCTTGCTAACCACTCCCTTCACTATCCGTATCTCAAACGCCTCGCAGGTCTGACGCACCAGTTCTCTCACCCGCTCCGCAACTTCACCCGTCAGCACCTTGTAGCGATACTTCGTCACCCACACAAAGTGGTACTCAATCTGGTAAACCGTGTGGCTGCCGTAGCGGTACTCCATGACGACTCCGCCTTACAGAGACTCATTGTCTCAGCTAAAGCTGACCGGCTAAAGCCGGTGGATTTAACCTTCTGATGGACATTAAACCCCAAGCGGGGAACTCAAATGAAATTGAGTCGGCTCAATTGCCAACTCAGGGATCCGTCTGTTTCCTTAGCAAGTCTTACCATGTTCGTACCATATTATTCGGCCGTCATGATGCTGGTCTCCAAGCGAGTAGGTAGGGTTAAAATACAAAATGGATCACTCTGACCTAACCAGTGTGAAATCGATCAATGTGGAGAGGGGGAAAATCGGATGTCGAATACAATACAAAAAGTCGCGACAATCTGGCGGTATCCCGTAAAATCCATGATGGGCGAAGAGCTAAACGCTTCCGAAATAACGCCCCACGGTGTGCTGGGTGACAGAGCCTACGCTCTGGTTGATACTGAGACCGGTAAGGTTGTCAGCGCCAAAAATCCACGGAAATGGCCAGACATCTTTTTCTATCATGCAGCTTATGTCACTCCGCCTCTGGGTAATCAGCTGCCACCAATCCGCATCACACTCCCGTGTGGCAAGAGCCTACTCAGTGACGCCTCCAACGCCGATGCTGAACTATCCGGAGCACTAAAGCGCACGGTCTCGCTGTGCCGAGCCGCTCCCGAAAAACCAATCCTAGAACAATTTTGGCCGGAGTTCGCCGGTGAGGCGAATGAAATCAGTCAAGAGGCCGTTGCCGGCGACGCCCCAAAAGGCACATTCTTTGATTACGCCACCATACACTTGCTGACCACCGCATCGCTGACAAAGCTGAACGAACTATACCCTCAGGGACGGTTCGAATCCCGCCGCTTTCGTCCCAACATCGTCATCGACACCGTCGATCAAAATGGCTTTGTTGAAAACGATTGGGTTGGCAAAACAATCCGCATTGGAGACTCTGTGCGCTTGCACATCACTGACCCCTGTCCACGTTGCATCATGCCTACCCTAGCGCAGGGTGATTTGCCCCGCGATCTTGATGTAATGAACAAAGGTATTTTGCAAAATCGCGTGATGGTGCCATTTGCTGGGAGAGCCCTCCCCTCGATTGGAGTCTATGCCCGCGTTATATCCGGCGGCATGATCCGCTATGGCGACGCTATCATCATAGAAGGATAAGGGTGGCAGGCGCCTTATTTGGAGATGGGCTACACCCCAAGTCGGCTCGCTCGTGCTCATTTTCTTTTTGAGGTCGCCGTTCATAAACTCATCCACATAGAGCTCTGGCGAATTAACCGTCAGATACAACGCTTCGATTTGTGCTTGATGTTCTTCAAGCGAAGCCTGAATCACTTGGCTCTGGTGAACCCTCTGGTTATTCAGAACCAGAAACACCCTCCTTCGCACATACTCAATCAGGCCCTGCATAAATCGGATCAAGACTTCCGATGTCATGCTCTCCTAGGGGCCAAGACCAATCCTTTACCGATCGTTTTTTCTAATAACGATTTTCACTTAAAGCTTGAAAAACAGCTTAACTCTATGGCACGAGCTCACTCATGCTCGGGGCATGAGGTCACACTGCTTGAGAACAGACTGCCATGCTAGAGTGTGGCGGGCGATTGCCTGATTGAACTTGAACCATACACTCGCTTTTGAGTTAGGATTCAAAGTTTGATCATAAAAATTTTGGAAGGCTTCCGGAGTATCAATTTCTTGGCTTTCAACCAATCCCTGAATAGCCTCCACAAGTGGGCGAGCTTGCGTGTGAATTAGACTGATATAAGGCTGTGCCTCGCCTATGTAGAACTTCCGAAAGACATTGAATAGATAATCCCCTTTGACTGTTTTTTTGCCCAGAGGGCAAAGTTTTTTTTGCTCTGATACTGTCTCAAGCAGAGCAGATCCTCGCTCCATGTAGTCGGTCGTCACGACCATCCCGTGCAATAACTGCCCAATGAGCTTTGAAGATTGAAGGACGTAATATCGGGATTCCAGGGTGCTATCAGCCAAGGGCTCCTGATCGGCTTGAAGTTCAGAAGCTTGGTCAGATATGAAACGTAGGGCGGTCACAAGATCAGTCGCAGACGGGTTGGAACGCATTGGTAGCGGCCCTGTTTGAGTACTCAACAGCACCCTGAATTCCGGACTGCCAAATGTTGCATTCCAAAAAACGGCGGGTAGGATTGCCGTTTTTCTCTCAGCAATTGATTGGACCTCAGCAAGAAACTTATTCTGTTCGCTTTTGTTTGATTGCTGAAGATCCTGAATACATCGCTTAAGTTGGTGAAGAAACCGTCTTTCATAAAGAAGGCGAGCCGTGGCTGATTGAAATTTTCCAAGCGAGCTGTTTCGGGCACTGACCTCTCCCACCAAACCGCAACGGCCAAGCCCTATGTAGGTGCTGAATCCAACCCGCATGTCTTCGACTGACAGCACCAAATCTCGTGCCCGGGGATAGGGAGGCAAAGCGTCAATCTGTCCCATCGGGTTGGCCGCCACCTCGGTAACATTTGCAAGTCTTTCTAATAGTTGACTCAAGAACCTTTCGGGGGACCGGGTCTCAGTACACCCTGAAAGAGCAATCAAGAGGCAAAACATCAAGGGCATTGTCTGTTTCATACCCATTTGATGATCCACCCTTGCAAAGGTTGCAGAGGATGAGTCACCGCATTTCTTGTAACCCGTTATGACCTATCGCCTGGGAAGTTGCTTCGGCCTTTACCCAGTAAGATTGGTATTGTCCGGTCGGATCATAGGTTTTAGCTTGTTTATCAGGATTGAAGTGACGCCCACCTCGCGGATCGGTTCCATGGCCCGCAATGTAAAGCCAATTCCCCTGATTTGAATAGACATCATAGTCGATTAGTTGAGATTCAAACCAAGCTGCACCAGCTCTCCAATCACATTGGAGGTCGTGAACTAGGAAACTCGCCACAATTTGGCGCATTCGGTTGGAGAGGTAGCCAGTCAAAAATAATTCTTTCATTCCGGCATCGATCAGGCTTTGCCCCGTTTTTCCGTGACACCAATCCTTAAACGCAGCATGGTTATGCCGAAGTGTCTTTCTAGGCCCAAGACCGGAGGCGAAATACAGCCTCTTTCCATACTTTAAGTGAAGAAAGCGAAAGTAATCGCGCCACAACAACTCAAACCATAACCAGTAGGTTCCTTCATTACTTCCGAATCGTGATTCATAGCATTGGATGGAATCGAAGATCTTGCGCGGTGAAAGAGCACCTTGTGATAACCACGGCGAGAATTTACTTGAAAAGTTGACACCCGATAGCCCGTTTCTTGTTTGCTTGTATGAATCGGGTAAGCGGCGCTGAAGATACTCAGCCAGATGAGAAAGAGCGGCATTTTCTCCCCCTGAGAAAGATGCCGTGTCATAAGGGAATGATGACTTTGGATCCGGAAAAGTGGTCCTTGCTTCAATTGTGATTATCTCTTGTACGACCTCTTCTGGAGTACCGGGGATTCTTGCAGGCGGAGGCAGGGGTGCGGGGGGCCTGACACCGCCTTTCTCTATCTGATGCCGAAACCCTGTAAATACATCAGGTAGCTGGCTGAGTTCAAAAGGAAGTGACCCAGGATCAATGAGGCTAGATTGCCAGGTTGTCATGACTTGAAAACCGCACTCTCTGAGCTTTGTTATGGCGTCTATTTCATAGGGCGCCTGAATGTCCTCCGTGAAAATATGAATAGCAGCTACGGTTTTGGCTAGGCGACACAAGGCAACCTCGGGCACCCCCGAGCATTCAACCAACACCTGACCACGGGCCCGAAGTTCGGAATCTAGCGAGTCGAGCGCTTGACGCAAAAAGGTCTGACGGTGGTACCCAACACGCTGGAAATCCCAAACTTCAAGGGTTTCATTGGGCTCATGGCAATAGACGCAAATCAGAGTCTCGCTACATTGAATGGCTTTCAACAAGGATAGGTTATCGTGAAGACGGAGGTTATTTCTGAACCACAAAATCGCGCATTCCATTTGCATGACCTCATTCCAGAGGCTCGAGAAAATCCAGCGATTCACCGTTTTCTTTGCTCAGTGAGCCGCTCCCGTCGTTTGGACCAGTCCTCATACAACCCCAACCAGCGAGGCACTTTGTTCGATTGCAAAAAGAACGGAATGCCATACATCAGGGCGAATCGTCGATATCTTCAAACTCGATCTCCTGATCGAGGTCATCGACCGCAATGAATGCTTTTACGTCGGGTTCACCAGGAGTTTCCACGGTGTCGATGATTTCGTACTGGGGGTAAGGCATTTCAGCACCTGTAGCGATGGTTTATGGATGGGATAACCCAAATCTGACCATCTGTCTCTCCAAAAGGTTGCAGATGGTTCACCCTAGAGCGTTAAGGACTTTGCAAACCTTCAGCCACGCCGAGCGCCATGTTTCTTTAGTGGGATTGAGCTTTTGGTTTAATCCAGATCATCACCCTGATCTTTTCATCAACGTATGTTGATCCATGAGTTTCCGGAACTCTCTCCTGACATTCCCGGGTTCATGCGGCGCTTTGGCATTAAGCGCATCCAAAATCTGCAAGACGGCAGCCTCAAAGTCCATTCCCGGAGCGATCGTCTCCCCTGTGGCTAGCATCAATAGTAGCGTCAGCGTCTCATCCCGAGAGTCTGAAAATCGAATCTGCTTCAAAAAGACAACTTGATCATTGTCCAGTTGATCAAACCGTTCGGCGAGCGAGAACCCACAGTAAGTTTGCCACTCAGTCGATGGGGTGTCTGATTTCGATGTCTTTCGACGAAAAAGGGAATCCCAAAAGCGCATGGCATTCAGCCCCCGAGTAATCGGTTCGTTGCTCACGCAGCAAGAACCGGCATTACAGTAGCAGCAGGAATTAAATCAAGAACGCCCTAATGGTCTTGGGGTGCCATTAGGGCGCTAACCGCATGCACACGGAGCAGAATGCATCCGATCGACACGAAGTCTGAACGAATTCGGTGGCAATGAGAAGGGTGTGTCGACAAACCGAAAAGCCCTTTCAGATGAATAGACGATTCGTAAAGTTTCTTACTGAATGGCCCTGGATGGCTCAATAGAATCAGGGGGGAAGCGGTCGGGGGGGATTGGGCTCCAAGGGGGCTATGGAGCCAAAGTGGCCGCTTTCCTTGTCATTAGGAAGTAACGCAGTTTTGCAGTCAATAGAAAGATGACCCGATCCGCAGATCAATCGGGAGCCTCAAATGCCTCTTCGCTAAAGCGGGTTTTAGGGAACATTTGCCGACCTATCGATGACAAAGCCTTTGTTGCAAAGGTTTCTCAAAAGTGGGCCCCGCAGCATCTAATCGATAGTTACAGCATCTGAGCGCCCCTTATCATGAAGAATCTCTACGTCACTAATCTCAGTTACCTGATCGACAATCAACGATTACAGGGCATCTTTGCCCCGTTTGGTGATGTCGTTTCTGCCAAAGTCATCATGGATCGTGAAACTGGCCGTTCCAGGGGGTTTGGCTTTGTCGAAATGAAAGGTGAAGATGCGCTTGCTGCAATCAAGGCACTCAATGGCAAAGAGGTCGATGGCCGGATTCTCACGATCAATGAAGCTCGTCCAAGAGAGCCTTCAAGACCTGGGTTTACCCATGAACGACGAGGGCGGAACCCATCCCCCGCATCACGAGTTGAATAAAAATCCAAAAAACATCTCGCACCAGCCATGGATAGATAGCGATGGGTGATAAAGACATTTACATCGAAAGACTCAGCCAGCAACTTGATCAGTGGAAGGCAGAAATCTTAGAGCTTGAACACAGAGCCGAGGACGCTGGGGGTGCCGTACAGGAGCAATCTAGACAGGCACTGGAGGCCCTCAAAGGTTATTACGACGCCACTGAAGGCAATGTTGAAGACTGGATCGAGTCGTCGGACGACACCTGGGACATGCTGGAGGATATGGTGGATCAGAAGATGGAGGTCGCAGCGGCAGCGATGAAGCAGGCGATCAATCAGATTAGGATGATGCTGGGATGACGGTACGTCGGAGGTTCCATCCCAACGAGACCAGACATGAGATTTCACAGTAAGCAAAGCGTCAGCGATCAGGTTACGTACTTTTACGTATCGAGAAATACTAAGGAAATGTTCAGAATTCTCGGGCTCCCGTTTCCTTCTGGGGGTCTACAATAAGAAAAATGGCTGATGGATTGCACTCATCCGGCGGACGAATAATAAGAATGCGGGCTGGACTCCAGCCCAGACAAGGGTTCGCCGGGCACATCAGTCACCCCCTTCTTCACTCTCTTGCCGGAGTCACTGGCAACATCTCACGTTAGGCAGCTTCTTTCTTCTTGGCGGTCTCGATAAATCCTGA
>CAYQOJ010000155.1:0-7742 GCA_964419105.1 uncultured Methylococcus sp. | reverse complement strand
CGGATCGTTCTCGGCGATCTCGTCCTCGTCCAAGATCTTGGTCTTGAGCTTCTTGTGCGACTTACCAATCCGCTCGGCCTCAGCGGCAAGGTAGCTTGGCGTGCAAATGTTGCCTGGAAGGTTGCCCAGTTCCCGAGCGATATTCATGCCCGATGCAATCGCCTTGCCTTCACGAACACCCTGCTGGAGCGCTTCGACGTCAGCTTTGCCTGATACCAGGAAGGTCACGCGCGACACCTTGCTCTTGGCGACCGGTGGATCCGTCTTGAGCTCGGAAAACTTATAGGCCGAGCTTTCAAAAAGCTCGATGAATTGCCGGATGCTCCAAGACTCCGTCTGTCCATTGACTGGAACTTCATGCACGGCAGTCACAATCTGCTTCGCCGGGGTTCCCAGAGCGGCTTTTGCAGCCGCTGCGAGACCTTTGCGATAGGAAGCGACTGTCACCTCTTCCTTCTTACCGAAACCTACTGCGATGACCCTTTCGATTCCCTCGATCCCGGTATTGCCAATGATCAGAATGTCGCCGGGTTTTCCGGAAAGGTCATCGCGCTTTAACAGTTTCTCCAGAAGGCCCTGAAGGCGAGCATCCAGTGCTTCCGCAGTCGGGGTGAGCTTGCGCTTGCTAAAGAACCCCACGATGACGCATGACGCCTCAAGGTTTTCCACAAATTCAGATTTAACCTGGTAGTCCATAGTAAACTGTTGCTCCGGATAGCTGGATTTTCGGGAAGGTTGCGGGCACGTCTATTTGCTCACATATCACCCCGGAAATGATTAGCCCGGAAGCATAGCAAGCAAACTGGCCGTCCGTCCAAGGCGATATCCCGCTGCGGGCCAAAGCCATAATCCGACCCCCATATTCCGAGAACCTCAGCCAAGCTAGGACGCATGAACGACCCGATCGTTAGGACCACACGCCGCGCTAGTCGTTCACTCATGACGGTCATCGACCGAATGATCGCGCTGGAACTTCTCAAAACCCTGCTTTCAATCCTCCTGGTTCTGGTGACTATCATTGTCAGCCGGAAATTCCTTGGAATCCTGACGAAGGCGATCGAAGGCGAAGTCGCGTCCGAAACCGTATTTTCGCTCCTTGGGCTCAAAACGCTCTCCGCCATAGCAATCCTGATTCCTCCTTCAGCCTTTATGGCCGTCCTAAGTGTCATGGGGAGAATGTACCGGGATCATGAGATGTCAGTCCTTGCCTCTGCCGGAGTCGGCTCCAAACGCATTTTTCAGGCTTTATCTTGGGTAATGATCCCCGTTTTTATTTTCTCGATCGTCATGGCGCTTGAAGTCATGCCCTGGAGCGAGAGAAAAAGTCAGGAACTGATCAATCGCGATACCGAAACGCATGACATCCGAGGCATCAAGGCGGGGCGATTCAATGAATTTAGCTCTGGCGATATCGTTCTTTACGCTGAGGAGATGGATGAAGAGCAGAACATGCGAAAAATCTTCGTCCAGAGCAGTAAAAATTCCTCCACATCGGTCGTTATCGCAGATTCCGGAAGGCTTCAGAAGGTCCCCAACGGCGACAACTTTGTCATTCTGAACCATGGTAAGCGCTATCAGGGGGTGCCGGGTGATCCGACCTACACGATTAGCGAATTTGACGAATACGGTGTGAGAATCAGTGGCCCTGAGGAGGTAGCTGACAGCCTCAAACGCGAAGCGATGCCAAGCACGGCCCTTTTAATGAGTGCGACGCCGAAGGAATTGGCCGAATTTCAAAAACGCATCGGCATACCGCTCGGCGTGATTGCCCTGGCCATTCTGGCGGTTCCATTGTCACGCGTCTCGCCCAGGCAAGGTCCATACGGCAGCGTTTTCTATGCCTTCATCATCTACATCGTGTATGAGAACGTCCAGAAAATCACCCAGGGCATGCTCATGAGTGGCAAATTGCCCTGGTGGTCCGCCTATGCCCTGATCTACGGGCTTCTCGGCCTGATGACTGTGGTCCTCTTCCTCAAGAATCTCGGACCACGCTGGATCCGTTACCGCCTTAGCAGGAAAGCATAATTCATGATCGGGAGTCTCGACCGCTACATTGCCGGCGAAGTTATCAAAGGGGCCTTGGTCGCTCTTTTGGTCCTTCTGACCTTGCTGACGTTTTTCAGCTTTGCCGATGAGCTGAGCGACATGGGCAAGGGCGCCTACGGTATGAAGCAAATTTTTGCCTATCTGCTTTTGACCTTGCCCCGAAACTTTTATGAACTACAGGCCCCTGCAGCCCTGGTAGGGAGCCTGGTCACTCTCGGAGCACTCGCTAACAATCGTGAACTGGTCGCGATGCAAGCGGCGGGGGTCTCGCGGATTCGGATCATCGGCGCCGTTCTTTTGGGCGGGGTTGTCTTGTTGATCCTCTCCATACTCGTCGGAGAGCTGATTGCCCCACCCTCCGAGCGGGCGGCACAGAACCTTAAATCCATCGCCCAGACGGATCAGGTCACTTCCCGATCGAAATACGGCTTCTGGGTTCGTGACCGCAATGTATTTATCAATATTCGCTCAATCTACGAGCGACAAACTCTTGGCAAGATCAATATCTATGACATCGGCGAGAATCGCGATCTGCTCAAGGCCACACACGCCAAGGAGGCTGTCCACACAGGGCTTCAGTGGCGACTCAAAAATATCAGCACCACCCATTTTCAGGACAATAAAACCGTCACGGAACATCAGGACGACGCGGACTGGTCCTCAGTGCTTGCACCAGACCTTCTGAATGCCTTTGTCATTCGACCCGAAAACCTTTCCGTGATTGAACTGCTTCACTACATGGAATACCTCAAGGAAAACGGACAGGCATCGCAGATTGTCGAACAGGCCTTCTGGGGCCGCATCATGAACCCTCTCGTCACTCTCATCATGCTGATGGTTGCCGTCCCCTTCGTAATGACCGTGCGACGCGAGGTCGGCACGGGGCAACGTATTGTGGCTGGGGTTGTCATTGGGCTCGGCTTCCATCTCTTCGATAAAATGTTCGGACACTTGGGGCTCGTCTATGAAATGAACCCCCTCTTTTCAGTCGCATTCCCCGGATTTCTGGCTCTCAGCATCGTCTCCTGGGTCCTCTGGCGAATGAAGATCAGTTGACTTCTGACCGATTTCAAAACCGCAATCCACGGGCCTTCGGGTGTGGTTTTTGCTAGAATAAGGGGGTTAATCAAGGAATTCTCGATGGCTCTGATCCATACGCCCGTCTGCAACTTCGGTGCCCCCGCCCCAAACTTTTCGCTACCCGGGGTGGATGGTCAAATCTGGACGCTGCAAGACTGTCTGGGACCCAATGGCCTTCTGGTCATGTTCATCTGCAACCATT
Source organism: uncultured Methylococcus sp. (assembly GCA_964419105.1). Taxonomy (GTDB): domain Bacteria; phylum Pseudomonadota; class Gammaproteobacteria; order Methylococcales; family Methylococcaceae; genus UBA6136. The sequence goes on along the minus strand of CAYQOJ010000155.1, from coordinate 4,411 downwards.
GCCCCTACGTCAAAGCCATTCAGGAACGCTTGGTCCGCGACACCAGAGCGTTAAAAACCTTGGGCATCGGTAGCGTCGCCATCATGTCCAACGATCCTGACGAATATCCCGAAGACAGCTTTGAAAACATGAAGCGGATCTCCGATCAGTTTGGCTATCCCTTTCCCTATCTCCTCGATGAAACCCAGGAGATCGCAAAAGCCTATGGCGCAGTTTGCACACCTGATTTCTTTGGCTACAACCAGGACTTAGGTCTCCAGTACCGGGGAAGAATCGACGAAAGTGGTCGCCAAGCCGCAGGACCAGAAGTCCGGCGCGACCTTTATGAGGCCATGCGAGAGATTGCCGAAACAGGCCTTGGTCCTTCTGAACAAATAGCCAGCATGGGCTGCTCCATCAAATGGCGCTCAGCCTAAGTTAGCCTTACCGAATTCACTCCATTACATCCAACCAGCAGGTATCTTCACATGAGCTTCAAGAGACTGACCGAACTTGATCTGACCGGAAAGCGTGTTCTGATCCGTGCCGATCTCAATGTGCCGGTCAAGGACGGCAAGGTGACCAGCGAAACGCGCATTCGCGCGAGCGTCCCCACCATCGAACACTGCCTCAAGGCTGGCGCAAGCCGGATTATGGTCATGTCCCATCTGGGACGTCCGACGGAAGGCGAGTTTTCTGAAGAATCCTCGATGAAGCCTGTGGCGGATCGCCTGAGCGCCCTTTTAGGCAAGCCGGTAACGCTGGCCAAGAACTGGCTCGACGGTGTTGATAGCGCCAACGGTGAGGTCGTCCTTTGCGAAAACGTTCGTTTTAACAAGGGCGAAAAGAAGGATAACGAAGATCTGGCCAAGCGCATGGCCGAGCTTTGCGATGTCTATGTCATGGACGCCTTCGGAACTGCGCATCGAGCTGAAGCTTCGACCCATGGTGTTGGCATTCATGCGCCAGTTGCTTGCGCAGGGCTGCTTCTCGCTGCAGAACTGGATGCACTCGGCAAGGCGCTCAAAAGTCCGGAGCGCCCCTTGCTTGCTATCGTCGGAGGATCCAAGGTTTCCGGAAAGCTCGAAGTACTCGAATCACTATCCAACCTCTGTGACCAGTTGATCGTCGGTGGCGGCATTGCCAACACCTTCATCGCTGCAGCGGGATACCCTGTTGGCAAGTCACTGTATGAAGCCGACCTGATTCCGGAGGCCCAGCGTCTTATGGAAAAGGCAAAGTCGCGTGGGGGTGAAATTCCTGTACCCACCGATGTCGTTACCGCCAAGGAATTTTCAGAATCGGCCGCCGCAACGATCAAGAAGGTTCAGGATGTGAGCGATGATGATCTGATTCTTGATATTGGGCCGGAGACAGCGGCTCGCTATGCTGACATCATCAAGTCAGCCGGAACCATCGTCTGGAATGGCCCCGTTGGCGTGTTTGAAATCGAACAGTTCAGCCATGGCACCCAGGCCGTTGCCAAGGCTGTGGCCACGGGGAAGGGATTCTCGATTGCTGGCGGCGGGGATACTCTGGCTGCGATCGAAAAATACGGCATCGAAAAGGACGTCTCCTACACCTCAACCGGAGGTGGCGCTTTCCTCGAGTTCCTCGAGGGCAAGAAACTGCCGGCCGTTGCCATGCTGGAAAGCCGCAACAAGTAGTCCAAAAAAATCGCGCGCAGCCCCAGATTCGCTGAGGGCCTGCGCGCTTTTTGGTCTATACAAAACGTGATGTTTGGGGTAAAACCCATGCAAAAGAAAGTTATTTATCGAGAGTATAAAAATTCATGGCAAGAGTGACTGTCGAAGATTGTCTCGACAATGTAGATAATCGTTTCCAGCTGGTATTGGTCGCCGCAAAGCGTGCGCGCCAGCTCACCATCCATCCCGAAGACTCCAAGGTTGCCTGGGAGAATGACAAGCCGACCGTTGTCGCGCTGCGCGAAATTGCTTCCGGCGATATCACCCGTGAATACCTGAGCGTCCCGGTAAAGCAGGACCGATTTACTCTCGCCCGCCCCCCCTTTCCCACCCCGGGTCCTGACCTCGACGACGAGGATTTCGACTGATTTTATCCCTGGGCATTCGACTACAACCGCAACATGACATACCCCTAAAAGCATGCTCGCGGCTCGTGAGGAAATCGAAGAACCCCAGGAAAAGCTGATCCGGCGACTCTGCACGGCGCTTTCCAAATACCTGGAACCCGAGCAAGTCGCTGAGGTCGTCAGAGCTTACGATCTTGCTAATCGTGCCCACGAGGGACAGACCCGGCTAACCGGGGAGCCCTACATCTGCCATCCCCTCTCCGTTGCGCTGATCCTTGCCGACATGCGCATGGACATGCGTGGAATCATGGCAGCCATCATGCATGATGTGATCGAGGACACCCCGATCACCAAGGCTGAACTCACCGAGCAATTCGGCGAGGAGGTCGCCGAACTGGTCGACGGCGTCACCAAGCTCGGCCGCATTGACAGCAAATCCCGCGCAGAAACCCAAGCCCAGAACGTCAGAAAGATGTTCCTGGCGATGGTCAAGGATCTCCGGGTCATCATGGTCAAGCTCGCCGATCGTCTTCACAACATGCGGACGCTCGAGACCATGGCTGGCCATAAACGCCGGCGAATCGCATCTGAAACTCTCGATATCTATGCGCCGATCGCCAATCGGCTTGGGATGCACCAGTTGCGTCTTGAACTTGAAGATCTCGGATTCGCAGCCATGTACCCCCTGCGGGCCAAGGTCCTCGCCCAGTCCGTAAAGAAAGCACGCGGAAACCGGAAAGAAGTCGTAACGAGTATTGAAAACTCCATCAAGAAGCGTCTGGATGACGCGGGGATTGGTAGCTTTGAAGTCATCGGCCGCGAAAAGCATCTTTTCAGCATCTATCAGAAGATGGTGCGCAAACGCCGACCATTTGCGGAAGTCTTTGATGTCTATGCCTTTCGCATCAGCGTGGAAAGCATTGATGATTGCTATCGAACCCTCGGGGTCGTCCACAACCTGTACAAGCCGGTGCCTGGCCGTTTCAAAGATTACATTGCCGTTCCCAAGGCGAATGGCTATCAGTCACTCCACACCGTTTTGGCAGGTCCTTTCGGCCAACCCATAGAAATTCAGATCCGAACCCGCGCCATGCATCAACTGGCAGAAGCAGGAATTGCTGCCCACTGGTTGTACAAGAGTGACGAGAAGGACGCCGAAGCGCAGAGTCAGGCACGAGCCCATGAATGGCTCCAGGATCTTCTGGAAATCCAGAAAAGTGCCGGCGACTCCCTCGAGTTCCTCGATAACCTCAAAGTGGACCTCTTCCAGCGCGAAGTCTATGTCTTTACCCCGCGAGGGCAGATCATCAAGCTTCCGCGACAGGCCACCATCGTCGACTTTGCCTACGCCGTCCATACGCATGTCGGAAATACGTGTGTCTCGGCGCGAGTTGACCGTCAACTCGCGCCGCTCCAGACCGTCCTTCAGAATGGCCAGACCATCGAGATCATCACCGCTCCCTGGGCACGACCTAATCCGCTCTGGCTCAGCTTTGTCGTCACTGCAAAGGCTCGTGCAGCGATCAGAAATCACCTGCGGAACTTCAAGATGCAGGAAGGTATTGCGTTGGGGCAGAGACTACTTGAAAAGGAGCTCGAGACACTCGGTTATAACTACGAAACCATCCCCGAAGATCAGATCCAAAAGCTGCTCCAAAGACTGGATATTCCCGATCGGGATGCACTCCTTGAGGACCTTGGCCTCGGTAACCGCCTCCCGATGTTGGTTGCTCGACAGCTGGTCGATCTGGGCCCTGAACAGATCGGCGCTAAACCGTCTGAAAAGCATCCCTCACTGACCCCCCTCATCATTCGTGGAACCGAGGGTATGGTGGTGAATCTCGCTAAATGTTGTCGCCCTATTCCAGGCGACCCCATCATCGGCTTCTTCAACCCGGGCAAGGGCATCGTCGTTCACCTCACCGAATGCAACAACATCGAAGAATTACGTAAACGCCATGGCAATTGGGTCGATGTCCAGTGGGATAAGCAGGCTCGAGGTGAATTCCCAGCATTAATTCGAATCGAACTGATGAATCAGGTGGGAACCCTTGCCAAGGTCGCAGCCACCATTTCGAGAATGCGCGCAAACATCGAGAACGTGCAGATCGTCAACCAGGACAGTCAATTGTCGATCGACTACATCACGCTGATGGTCAGAGACAGAAACCATCTGGCACAGGTGGTCAAGGAACTGCGCAAACTTTCGATTGTGCTCAAAATTTCACGTGTTAAATCCGAACTTCGCAAAAAAAGCACTCATGACTAAGAAGGCCATTCACACCGACCTCGCCCCGCAAGCCATTGGCACTTACTCTCAGGCCATTCAGACCGGAAATACCGTCTATCTCTCAGGTCAGATCCCCTTGGATCCGAAAA
>CAYQOJ010000154.1:0-7746 GCA_964419105.1 uncultured Methylococcus sp. | reverse complement strand
GGAGGAATAATGGCAATATCTAATGGCTATGCAACCCTAAATCAAATCAAAGCGGCTATTGGCGTATCCGATGGATTCGATGACAGTCTTCTAGAGATGGCCGTAGAATCCGCCTCTAGGCAAATCGACTCTTATACCGAGAGAAGTTTTTACAATGCGGGAACTGCGGTAAGGATCTTTAGCCCGCTAGATGAGTACCTACTTCCTACAGATGACTTTATAACCCTTACAAAAGTAGAAACCTCGGAGGATGGCGAAAGCTGGGATACCGAATGGAGCGCTACCGACTGGCAAGCTGAACCCCTAAATGGAATTAGCGGCGGTCTAACTTCTGCCTATACCCAGATTAGGGCTGTCGATAACTATCTTTTCCCTGTTCGCGGAGGCGAAGCAACCGCTCGACTTACTGGAACTTGGGGCTGGTCTAGCGTGCCAATTGCAATTACACAAGCGACCATTATTCTCGGATCTAGGATCTTCAAACGACTGGATTCGCCTCTAGGAATAATCTCCGGAGAACTAGGAGCTATGCGGGTAGGCTTCCGCCTCGATCCCGATGTGCAACACCTTATTGAGCCATATCGCAAAATACGGATGGCGTAATGGCAGACATTACGGATCTTAGAGAAGGTATTGCAAAAAACCTAGCTACTATCCCAGGGCTTAGAACTTCTGCAATTATTCCGGATATGCCTAATCCTCCTATTGCAATCGTGCAACTAAATCGCGTTGCATACCATCAAGATTTTCAGCGCGGCATGACCGAATATAACTTCACAGTTCAAGTGATAGTTGGTCGAGTAGATGAAAGAAGTGCGCAACAGCGCTTAGATGCTTACTGCGCAAGCACCGGAGAATCTTCGATCTCCCTTGCTGTAGAATCGGATCGGAAACTATCTGGTAAGGCCTTCGACACGATAGTAACCGAAATGACGAATTATGGAGCTGTGGTGGTCTCTGATATAACTTATCTAGCCGCCGAGTTCAATGTTCGTGTTTTAGCTAGCTAATACATAGGAGATAAATAAATGGCAAAGCAAATCCTGACCGATGTTGTTGTGGCCCTAAATGGAACTGCAATTTCACAATCGGTAAACAGCGTTGAGCTTTCAGTAACCGCAGATGCAATCGAGACCACCAGCTTCGGAGACTCCGGTTTCAGAACATACAAGGGTGGCCTAAAATCAGGTTCGGTTACTTTGAGCTTCCACAACGACTATGCAAACACCGCGCTTGACGATGTTCTATGGTCGCTGTTCAACACCATCGCTACAGTAACGATTAACCCTGCTGGAACCCCAACTGGAACCTCGACACCTGAATATGAATTCACGGCGCTAATCGACAACCTAACTCCGGTAAGTGGTGCAGTCGGTGATCTCGCAGTGCAAAACCTCACCTGGACCATCACGGGAGCTATTGCTCGCAACGAGTCCTAATAACTAAATAAGAAAGGAGACCACCATGAGAATGCAACTAGAAGTTGAATTGAATGATGGATCTAAAAAAGATGTCAAAGTCATTATGGCTGACATGGTTAGATTCGAATCTCAATTCAATATCAGCATCGCCAAGCTAGGGCAGGAGATGAAAGTTACTCACCTGCTCTGGCTTGCATGGTCGGCGCTAACTAGAGAGAAGGCTATCTCTATCGACTTCGATAAGTGGATCGAGACAGTTGCCTCTATTGGTGCAATCGACCCAAAAGCATAGAGGGATTAGGCGATAGTTCCGCTCATTGGTATTTAGTAAATCTTGCTTATGAATACAAAATAAGCCCAAGAGAGCTAATGGAATTAGATGAGCGTATGCTTTGGACGATGGGCAGATACCTAATCTGGAGAGCGCAAGAGATGTCTAAGAAGTAGAAGCCGCCTCGATTGAGGCGGTTTTCTATTAGGTAGAATTTACTAGAGGTGCGCATTGAGTTATAGAGTCTTAGATTTAGATGCTTCTGATATGAAGGCTATGCTGAAAAAGCTAAAAGAAGTAGAGCCTGATCTTGTAAAGAAGTATCGCCAAGAGATAAATAAAATCGCTAAGCCTGTAGCCGATGAAATAAAATCTCGAATCCCTAGCGAGCCTCCACTTAGCGGCATGGGATTTGTTATTCAGCGTAGAAGTAGAAAAGATGGAAGCCTTCTTTATTCGATAAATGAGGGCCGCCTAAACTGGCTTGGATCGGGCCAACATACCCTAGCAACTACAAAGGGCAAGGCTAAAGGGCCAAAATCCCTTTCTATTTCCAGCGCGATAAAGCCAAGCGGTAAAAGCCTTACCACTCCTATTGCAAAGATTATTATTATGAGTCCGGCAGTCGCTATGGTCGATATGGCCGGTCGAGGCGGTAGCGGTAATTATGGAACTCGATCTAGGGCTTATGCCTATCGCAAGCGTAACGGCGAAATTAGCACTAGGCGGCATACAGTAAATGGCCAGGGAGCTAACCTAATTCGCAAAATGGTTCAGCGCTATGGCGCTCCTTCTAGATTTGGTTGGGCGGCTCTAGAGGCGAAAATAGATTTTGTCGCTAGAGAGATAGATGACATAGTTCAAAAGTATTTTGATTTGGCTTATAAGGATAGATAAATGGCACAAGTTCGCGTAGTTCTCAAATCTGTCTTTGACGATAAAGGCCTAAAGGAAGCCCAGTCTGGTTTTGCAAAACTTGGCGAGGGAGTAGATAAGGCTTTTAGAGCAGTTACTATCGGAGTCGGTTTAGCTACCGCCGCTCTTAGTAAGTTCGGAGTCGATGCTATAAAGCAAGCCTCGGATCTCGCAGAATCTACAAATGCCGTAAATGTAGCTTTTAGGGATTCGGCTAGGGCTGTTTTAGCGGTTGGAGAAAATTCTGCTGAGTCTCTAGGTTTAGCTAAGTCCGAGTTCAACGCGGCCGCAGTTAGATTCTCCGCTTTTGCCGAGCGGATAGTTGGTGAGGGTGGGGATGTTGCTGGATTTATCAAAGACATTACGACCCGCGCCGCAGACTTTGCTTCCGTTTTCAATATCGAAGTATCCGAAGCCCTAAGGGTTTTCCAGTCTGGTCTTTCCGGAGAGGCAGAACCGCTAAAGCGATTCGGTATAAATCTTCTAGAGTCCGAGGTTAAGGCTTACGCTCTAAGGGAAGGAATAATCGCAGTCGGTCAAACTATGACCGAACAGCAAAAAGTACAGGCTCGCTATGGCTTGCTTCTCGAATCTACAGCTAAAACCGCCGGAGACTTTGCTAATACCTCCGATGGATTAGCTAACTCGCAGAGAATACTAAAAGCGAGATTTATAGATCTACAGGCTGAAATTGGAACTGCTCTATTACCTGCGGTTACTAACTTAGTCAAAGCGGTAGCAGATCAGCTTATTCCTGTATTCGAGGATCTTGGTCAATTCCTAAATTCGCCTGAGGGTAAGAAGATTATCGAGGACACCGCTAAGGCTGTCGGTGACTTCTTCGAATTTATTATCAAGAACATAGACACGATCGCCGATGTGGCTATAAAAATCGGTCTATTTGTAACAGGCCTAAAATTCCTAAAGGTCGCATTAGAGCTGGCCACAACCGCTCAGCTTATTTTCAATACCGCAGTTAGAGCTAATCCTTATGTTATTGCGGCTACCGCTCTTATTGCTCTCGCCGGAGGTATGGCTTTAGTAGCCGACTATGCCGCTAAGGCAACGGAAAAGGGTAATAAAAATGCTCAATCTGTCGCTTACATTGAAGAAGAGATCCGCAGACTTCGTGAGGCTTACCAAGATGGTCTAATTCCACAGGATAAGTATCAAAAGAAACTAGATGAGCTAGAGGGCAAACTAAGAGAAGCCGGAGGAGCGGCATACGCTACTCGTGGAGAGATAAACCGCTTCAATAACATTCGCCTCGATGGCCTTAGGAATCAGCTTAGAGATACCGCTGGCGAGTTAAATAGATTTAGAAACATTGCGGCCTCTATCGCTCCTAAGGATGATGGGGAAGATGACCCAATAATCGACCCTAAGGCAGAAAAGGCTTCTGAGAAAGTCCAGAAGTTTATCAAAGATGCCCAGAAGGCTTTAGCTAAAGCTCAATCTGACTACCAAGAGACAGTTGCGAAGGCCCAGAAAAAGTATGCCGATGCAATTGAGAAAACCGAAGAGAGTTTTGCTAATAAGTTAGCCGATATTGTTAGGCAATCGCAGGATAGGCTTCGATCCGCTTATCAAGCGGCAGTTGCTACAAATGTAGCTTCTTTATTTGATGCCTTCAAGAAAGAGGAGGCTGAGCGCAAAGAAGCCTTCGATAAAGCGACCGAGGATATCAAGACCGCTCAGGAAAAACTAAAAGAGGCCGATGAGAAGCTAAAGGAAACTCTCGCCGATCCCAAGAGCACTAAGCGCGAAATCGACTCGGCAACTAAGGCCTTCGAAACCGCTAAGAGCGAGTTTGAGCGCCTAAATAAAATAGTCGAGGCAGGGCTAACAAAAGAGAATCCTGTAGATGTTTTAGTAGAGGAGCTAAGGGCAAAACTAATAGCCTCTAGACAACTTCTGTCTAATAGTGCCGCTTTAGCCTCTCAGGGCTTTTCTCAAACCTTTATTGAGCAGATAGTAGCCGCCGGAACAGAAACCGGTAATGAGCTAGCAGGAGCGATTCTAGCCGCTACACCGGAGACTCAGGCAGAACTAAGATCCCTATTCTTAGCGATCGAGTCCGAGGCCGAGAGCGGTATGGATTCGCTAGCTAGGCAGATCTATGAAGATGCCGGATTAGCGACTACAGCCCTAAAGAACCTCTATGAAAAGACCAATGAGGATCTAAAGACGGCCCTAAAGGATCTGCAACAAACTTTCAATGATGAAGTTCTAGAAGCAAATAAGAGCTTGGTCGAAGCGGTAAAAGAGATTCGCGTAGCCTTTACTGAGAATATCGCCTCTATGAAGGGAGATCTCGGTGGGCTTGGAAAAGTTGTCGAAGAATTTATGCGCAAACTCGGCAAAGTCGAAACCGATGCCGAGAGTCGAATCGAGAAGATTACAGCGCCAGCGACTACAGGCGCTACCGGCGGTACAGCCGGAGCGTTATCTGGGGTAAATATGGCCGCTTCGGCAATTACCGATGCGACCGGAATCCTTATTGACTCAGCTTCGGATATCGGAAAGGTTTTAGCGTATCTAACCGAGAGAATTACCGCCGCTAATGAATTTGCTAATAGAGCGGCTATTGCCGGCCAGACAGCCGCCGCGATGAGCGCTATCGAATCTAGAAACCTATTTAGAAGCGAGCAAGCTCGACTAAGTGGGCTAGGAGCGGCCGCAGTCGGAACAGTTATAAACATAAATGTAAAGACCGACTCGACTCAAAGCCTTGCTATGGTCGGTAAGTCTTTGGGTAATACGATTACTAAGTATGTCTCCGCCGGAGGCCAAGTCCTAGTTAGTCCGACAAATTGAGCCAGCCAGTTCAAAAAGTAGAGATAGGTTTCGATATCCTATCTTCCGGATTGGGTCCATACTTTATTTTGGACGATCCTATAAAGGGAGTTCTAGATAATACCGAGTATCTCTTAGCCGGAGTTTTATTCTTCGATGTAACTAATTTGGTTCAATCTGTAGCAATCCAGCGCGGTAAGAACCGCCAGCTAGACCAATACGATCAAGGATTAGCAAACATTGTTTTCAATAACAATGACCGGACTTTTGATCCAGAATACGGATTATCTCCCTATGCGGGCCAGATCGTGCCTAAGAGACAGATAAGAATAAGCTCCGGAGGAATAGTCCAGTTTGTTGGTTTAGTCGATGACTGGAATCTTTCATACGAGCCTAATGGAGATTCGATAGCTTCTGCGGCCTGTTCTGATGCTACTTCGGCCTTTGCTACTCAGACTATTAGTTCTAGAACAAATACCGCTCAAAAGTCTGGCGAAAGAATAAATGCAATCCTCGATCTACCTGAAATAAATTGGCCGGCAAGCCTTAGGGATGTCGATACCGGTCTTATGACTTTAGGCGCAGATGTTATAGCAGATAATACAAATGCTCTTACCTATCTTCGACTTATCGAAAGAAGCGAGCCAGGATCTTTCTTTATCGGTAAGGGAGGTAATGTAATCTTCCGCGATCGTATTGCCGCTCCTACCTCCGAAGGATTAGTTCTAGCCGATGATGGCTCAGGCATCCCGTATCAGTCTCTAAAAGTTCAGTATGGATCCGAGCTTTTAGCGAATGAGGTAGTTGTCTCTTCTGTTATTACCGACTTCGAAGCAACCGCGTTAGACCTTACTTCTATAGATACTTATGGAATTTTTAACCTTACCCGCACCGGACTTCTTATAAATGCTAATCAAGATGTGGAAAGTCTTGCTACTTTCTACGCGAATAAGTATGCTCAGCCCGAATATCGCTTCGAATCGGTAGATATCCTTCTAGATGAGCTAACCGACCAGCAACAAGCCGATCTCTTAGATTTGGAACTCGGCGATGTAGTCTCTATAAAATTTACCCCTAACGGAATCGCTCCGGCTATTGAGAAGTTTGCGGAAGTAATCCGCATAGATAACTCAATAGATCTTTCAAATCACATAATGAGCCTTGGGTTCTCGACCCTTGACTTTGCGCTGTTCGTACTAGATGACCCACAGTTTGGTAAGCTAGATGCGGGCAACGCTCTAGCTTTCTAGGAGAATAATGGCAGGCCGCAAGATATTTACCGCTGGTGAGGTGCTTAGCGCCGCAAATGTGCAGGATTACCTCATGGATCAGGCCGTCATGGTCTTTTCCGGAACAGCCGCTAGAGGATCTCAAATCGGTACAGCGACCGAGGGTATGGTTTCTTACCTAACCGACTCTAACCGCATAGATGTTTATACAACTACTTGGGAGCAGGTCTGGCCTTCGGTAGCCGGAACAGTTCTAGCTAAGGATGTTGTCGGTAGCGGAACTTCCATTACTACCTCAATGACCGCAACCTCTGACCTACAGAACGCAACGATTTATGTCTCAGGCACTTCGGCTGTAACAGTTACAGTTCCCGATGTGATTGACATTTGGGACACGATTACCATTTGGCGTAACGCTGGCGGAACTGTAACCATCGCCGCAGGAACAGGCATAACCGACTGGGCAGGTGCGGGTACAGCCGGCACCAGCGTGAGCTTCAAGATCGATCAAACATATAATGCTGCAACTGTCCAAAAGGTAGCAGCTAACACCTATCGAGTAGTTGGAAAGATAACTGCATAATGCCTATTCCAATAGGAGTTCTTGCTCAGGCAGGGTCATCTTTATCTACCCTGCTTTCTTACCTTGTCATCGCTGGTGGTGCTTCTGGTGGTAGCAATAGAGGTGGTGGAGGTGGTGCTGGTGGATACCGCACAAATGTCACAGGCGAAACTTCTGGTAGAGGTTCTAGTGCAGAAGCTCCACTAAATTTTGGAACAGATATTGTTCTAGGAACAAATTACACAGTAACTGTCGGAGCTGGTGGTGCTGGTGTAGCTGGTGCAACTCCGGGTTCTGATGGTAATGCTGGAAGCAACTCTGTTTTTTCTACCATCACCTCAACCGGTGGTGGGCGAGGTGGTCGCCTTAGCAATCCCGGAGGTTCTGGAGGTGCTGGTGGAGGTGGCGGTGGTGGCATTGGTGCTACATCTGCGGGAGGAACTGGAACATCAGCTCAAGGTTTTGACGGAGGTGTTGCATTTAGCTCAAGCGAACCCGCTACTGAGTTTACTACTTCTAGAGTTGTATCTGGTGGTGTAGGAGCTGTGTCAG
>CAYQOJ010000153.1:5950-7881 GCA_964419105.1 uncultured Methylococcus sp. | reverse complement strand
ATGCTGGGTTGGTTTGGTCTTCAGTTCACCGGCCGTTCCAATGTAAGGAACCAACGTCAGGTGAATGAATAGGGTTTGTTCTTCGCCAAGTTCAACGCGCATTTGGCGAATTGCTTCAAGAAAAGGCTGAGACTCGATGTCACCGACCGTGCCACCGATCTCGATCAGTGCGACGTCATAACCTTCGGCGCTCAGCTGGATGACGCGTTTGATCTCATCGGTGATGTGTGGAATGACCTGAACGGTGGCACCGAGATACTCGCCCCGACGTTCTTTGCGGATCACATTCTCGTAGATTTGACCGGTGGTCCAGTTATTGACCTTGCCCATCGTGCTTCTGAGAAAGCGCTCGTAATGACCAAGGTCAAGATCGGTCTCAGCACCGTCAGAGGTCACAAAGACCTCGCCGTGCTGAAAAGGACTCATCGTGCCTGGATCCACGTTGATGTAGGGATCGAGCTTGGTCATAGTGACCTTGAGTCCACGGGCCTCAAGAATGGCACCTAATGAGGAGGCTGCAATTCCCTTGCCCAGCGAAGATACGACGCCGCCGGTGATGAAAATGTATTTGGTCATTCGGGATGATGGAGTGTTTGGCGATCCGAAGGGCGCCTGGAACGTCCCACGAACTGATGCTGGATGTCCGGACCAGACTATCCTTCTATTTTACTTCAGCTGAGGCCATCAGTCATGGTGATTGGCCCACCTTCTTCGTCCTGTTGGGTTAACATCAGTCAATTGATCATATCCTGGGAGTGTTCCATGCGATTTGTGCTTCAGTCATCCATGCTCTTTGTCTTCGTTTCGGTGGCTCTATCGGGCTGCGTTTGGGTTGACCTCAATCCAAAGGGGGAAGAGGTGAAGGTCCTAACGCCTGCAGAGGCGTCACGTTGTAAGCGCATCGGTCATGTGGAGTCCAATACGGCGGCTGAAATAGCTGGCATCCCTCGGGATGATGAGTCACTCAACAATGAACTGACCCGTCTGGCCAGAAATCATGCAGGCGAATTGGGTGGGAACGGCGTGGTTGCCATCGGTAAGCCCAAGGAAGGACAGCAATCCTTCAATGTCTACCGGTGCCCAGGGGCATCAACGCGTTAGTCCTTTAAGAGATTTAAGTGCTCCCGAGGGATCTAAACTCTCGGGAGGATTCCAGATGGGGCGGGGCTCCGATGATCTCTCAGCGGCCCCTAAAGCCTCAACGTTGGGCCAAAAGCCGGCTACCCAGACCAGCTGCTCTCCAAGGTAAATGAGAGGGATCCTTGTTCTGATCCAGGGGGGGATGCCTTGTTCCTGAAACAAGTCCTTTAGCTTGTGATGCCCTTGACGGTGAGGGAGGCGGATCTTTTCGCCACCCACCCGATACCGAATCTGAATGACCGCTGAATCCCAGAAATTCAGAGCGCTGGCTCCCATATCGGCGGGCGCTAAAGCCAGCGTTCCATTATTCCCTGGAAGCTGCAGGGGGATTCGCCAATCCGGCCAGACGCAAGGGGAGGGTTCCTCTGAGTGGGGAATTCGATAGGCAATTTTCCGGTATCGGACAAGATGACTGCCATCGGCGAGCGTGATCTTGGGGAGTCGTTCGCTTCCCGCGCCAAACAGTTCTCCAATGATGCTCTGGGTCATCCGCTCCGAAGGCATTCGAAGACCCAAGCCATCAAACCAACCTCGAATGGCAAGTCGAAGCTCATATTCCTCAAGCCCGCTGGCCTCGCTCAGGACAAAATGGCCATGAGGAGCTATCTTTGATGCCAATTCCCATTGTTTTTTGCGTTGGTGATCGGCCGCATCAGCGACATGTCGAGCCGCTCTTGAAAGAACCCGTGATGTTGCCGGCCAACGGGCATGGATCAACGGCATGATGATTTGCCGGAGATAGTTGCGATCGAATCGTGGATCCCGGTTGCTGGGATCTTCTATCCATTGCA
>CAYQOJ010000153.1:0-5934 GCA_964419105.1 uncultured Methylococcus sp. | reverse complement strand
GAGTGGCCGCAAAAGGGTGCCCTTGCCCAATGGGGCTGATTCCGGCATGCCGGAAATTCCCTCAAGTCCAGCACCTCGTAAAAGTTGAAGGAGGACCGTTTCCGCCTGATCGTCTTGATGGTGAGCCATCAGCAATAAATCACCGTCAGAAAGGAGGGTGGTGAAGGCTAAATATCGGGCATTTCGCGCGGCTTCCTCAGGGCTTTCGCCGAACTTGCCATGCGCGTTGACCTTTTGAATCGTCAGTGGAATCGCATAGGTATCGCAGAGAACCTGGCAATGCACGGCCCATTGTTGGGCAGACGCTTGGAGGCCATGATCGATATGTATGGCTCTTAAGGCAAGATCGTGGAGGTGATGGCGCGTGGCGGCACAAAGATCGAGGAGGACGGATGAGTCTCGTCCTCCACTCAGGGCGATCCAGACCGTTGTTTTTCCCTGGAAACGATCCAGTTTCCGGGCGATATGGTCTGGATTAAGCAGATGATCGATTGGCTTGATGGCTAGGCAACGGCCTCTTCGAACACCCCGTAAGACATCAGCTTCTGGTGGCGTTCGGAAAGAAGTCGTTCTTTGGGAATCAGGGCGAGTTCGTCAAGATTGCGCTTCAGAATCGCCTTCAGGTTATCAGCAGTCCGTTCCCGGTCGCGATGGCAGCCACCTAGGGGTTCGGCTACGACTTCATCGATGAGGCCAAGATCCATCAGGCGATCGGAAGTGATACCCATGGCTTCTGCGGCAAGCTCCGCCTTTTCTGCGCTCTTCCACAGAATCGATGCACAGCCTTCGGGTGAAATGACCGAGTAGGTGCTGTACTGGAGCATCAACAAGCGATCGCCAACTCCGATTGCAAGTGCCCCACCGGAACCCCCTTCCCCAATAACTGTGCAAATGATGGGCGTATTTAGCGTAGCCATTTCGAAGAGGTTTCTGGCAATAGCTTCACTTTGACCACGCTCTTCTGCGTTGATGCCGGGATAAGCGCCAGGGGTATCGATCAAGCAGATGATCGGAAGTTTGAATCGTTCCGCAAGCTTCATAAGACGGAGCGCCTTGCGATAGCCCTCAGGACGCGGCATCCCGAAATTCCGGTGAATTTTTTCTTTCGTATCACGCCCTTTTTGGTGCCCAATCAACATGATCGGTATACCGTCCAGCTTGGCAATGCCCCCGACGATTGCTGGGTCATCAGCAAAGGTCCGATCACCATGGAGTTCCTTGAAATCCTGAAAGATCAGGTCAACATAATCCAATGTGTAGAGGCGTTGAGGATGGCGAGACAATTGAGAGATTTGCCACGCGGTCAAGTTTGAGAAAACCTGTTCGGTTAGCTTTCGGCTTTTTTCCTCAAGCTTGGCAATCTCCTCGCTGATATTGATTTCATTGTCGAAGCCCACGCGGCGAAGTTCGTCGATCTTGGCCTGAAGGTCGGCGATGGGCTGTTCGAATTCGAGGAAATTGAGATCCATGCGTGATGTCCAATAAGAGCTATCGGATCATTTTAACACTTCACTCAGGAAATCTTGAGCCAGACGCCATGACCTCTCATCCGTTAGTGGGTTAAAGACCGTGCCGAATGCCTTATCGTTTGCTTCGGGATTCGTGAATGCGTGAAGCGTCGCGCCATAAAAATGAAGCTGCCAATCGGCACCGCGCTGAGTGAGTTCTTGGGCCAGAGCAATGCCTTGTTCCGGTGTTGCCATGGGATCCTCAAAGCCATGCAGGACTAAAACTTTGGCATGAATCGCGGGTGTTGGGGCTCCTTCAGGCGCTGAGAAAATGCCGTGAAGGCTAATGACGCCACGCAATGGGGCATCAGCCCTTGCAAGGTCAAGGACACAGAGACCGCCAAAACAGTAGCCCAAGGCAGCGACTCGATTGGGATCGACCTCGGGTTGCGTCTTGAGCGTCGCGAGTGTGCTGAGCAATCGTTCGAGGAGATGACTTCGGTCCTTTGCCACCGAGTTCATGAGTTCATTGCATTCCTCACGAGTTTGACCTACTCGGCCTTCGCCGTAGAGATCAATGGCAAATGCAGCGTATCCGAGTCTGGCAAGAATGTTGGCCCGCTCCATGGCCTGTTGATTGCACCCTGCCCAGGCAGGTGCGATCAGAATGGAGGGCAGGGGGGCTTTGACGTCCCTCGGGCATGCAAAATAGCCTTCAAGCGTCACCCCCTGGTGCTCGTGCCGGATTTTTCGCGTGGTCAGTGTCATCTTGTCATCACTCCGTTTGAAGGTTGATTGGTTGGCCTTCACCAGGTGAAGGCTCGCCGTGATTATCTTTGGGCGGCTTGAGCAGCCTGAGCGCAGTCGATCTGTAGTCTTTCTTTCTGTTGTTGATAGCTCTTAAGATCGAACTGACCTGCGTCGGTATCGGCGGCAAGCTGGGCTAGCTTTTGAGCACAAAGACGCGCCACTTTCTGAATCTCGGGTCCGTACGCATCAAGCAAAAGCGCTGATGCTCGATTCAGGCATTCCTGACGCTGGGAAAGGCTGCCCGGGACATTGTGGTAATTCAAAAGACATTTATTGGTCATGATGGAGGCTTGCTGAACCATTTCAGGGTCTGGCTGCATAGGCGCCTTTCCTGAGGGCGTGCTGCAGGCTTGAGATAACAGCATGATGAGAAAAGCAATCACGCGACGGGGTCTTGTGAATGGTTTGATGGCCTTATGCATTGGATAAGCGTCGATTATGTAATAAATGTTGATAGTGACTATTTCTTTAATGGGATGATTTTGCTCACAAATAAGCGCAATGTAGTCCGTGTGAAACCACAACACAGGGTGTCGACATGGAAATCATCAGTCTTCTTGTTGTATTGAGCATCATCGTGTCTTTTATTTTCCTCGGAATGGCGACGGTCAGACTGATTCAGGCGGTGGATCAGACCGATCAGAGACAAAAAAGCATCACTCATTCTGATTTACCCAGTAATGACCTGACCTACACTAAGACGGCCAGATCCAATGTCTCGGCGATCAGGGCGCTCAAGTTCAAAACCTGAAAGGGTCACTCGATATTTTGCACCTGTTCCTTAATCTGTTCGATCAGGACTTTGATATCGACTGAGCAACGGGTCATCTCGGCGTCTTGAGATTTTGAACCCAGCGTATTGGCCTCCCGGTTCAATTCCTGAGTTAAAAAATCAAGACGTCTTCCAATGGGATCTGGGCTTTTCAATGAACGGATCATCTCCGAAAGATGAAGGCCTAACCTGTCAAGCTCTTCGGCAACGTCCAGCTTGTGCGCATAGAACAGAATTTCCTGCTCCAGTCGGTCCTGATCCAAATCCTGAGAGAGGTCCTGCACCTTGCCTTTTAAGCGCTCTCTGAGAAGTTTCATGACTTCCGGCATCCGCCTTTTGGCGCCATCGATTTCGTTCTGAATCATTTCGCAGCGATGCACGATGAGTTCGGCGATGGCCTCTCCCTCGTTCTTTCTGGAATTGATCAGATCATCAAGAGATTCCTTTAGTAGGACCAGCAGTGTCTCGTTCAGTGCATCCCGATCGATTTCGGCCTCGATGACAATACCGGGCCACTTGAGAAGATCTAGCGAAGAGGGCGCTGAAACAGGTAGACCTTTGATCTTATGGATTTCCCGCAGGCTTTCTGTCAGTCCTTTCAATGCCTCATGATTTAGTGATAAGCCGTTCCCGGTCTCGCTAATACGCTTGACGGTCAGGGTCGCATCGACGCGCCCCCGCCGTATTTTCTTGGTTATCAGTGATCGTATTTCTGTTTCCAGAGAGCGCAGCCATTCCGGGAGTCTTACAGAAGCGTCAAGAAATCGGTTGTTGACGCTTTTTAGCTCCCAAACGACCTCCCAATCATTCCACTTGATTTTTCGGGTGGCAAAACCCGTCATGCTGTGTGTTGCATAGGTTGAATGGGACATGGTGCTATCTCGGCAATTTGGGGGACAGGAAATCGAAACCAGTTCAGAATAGGGTCATGAAATTCTGCCCTGATTGTAGCGAACCTGTTCGTTTTGAGATTCCTTCTGGCGATGACCGGCATCGCCATGTCTGTATAGGCTGCGGGACTGTCCATTATCAGAACCCTAAGGTGATTGCTGGGTGTTTGCCAGTCTTTGAGGATCAGGTTCTTTTGTGTCGCCGAGCCATCGAGCCACGCCTTGGATATTGGACCTTGCCTGCGGGTTTTATGGAGCTTGGGGAATCCGTCAGTGAGGCCGCGCGACGGGAAGCATGGGAGGAAGCACTGGTCGAGGTTGAGCTCGATGAAGCCTACACATTGCTCAGCCTCCCAGGGCTCTCTCAGGTTTATGTCTTCTATCGTGCCACCATGGCCAGCCCAGCATTTGGCGCGGGCACCGAAAGTTTGGAGGTCCGGCTTTTTAGTGAGGAGGAAATCCCTTGGGATAGCCTCGCCTTTGAAACTGTCCGATTAACGCTTCAATATTATTTCAATGATCGTCGCGAGGGCGCATTCCGTTTTCGGGAAGAAGTGCTTCCGATGGGGCCACGAAAGTCCTAAACCACCTCGTCAGTCGGGGATATCAAGCCTGACCTGAGATATATCAAGCAGTTGGGTAACTATGCTATAAGTTGGGGTATGGTTTTTGTGTGTCGGCGCGCGATCAGATTGAATCGACTGACCCCGCTGCTCATTCTTGATGTGTTGTCAGGGAGGATTCATGTTTCACGTTAATCAGCCAATTCGGCGCGTTTGGACCGCAGGGGTGTGTCTGCTGATTCTCGGGATGCCTTCGCTTGCGCTGGCAAATCTCTTTGTCACGGCAGGAAAGCCGGTCGACCTTCGTACAGATCTGGGACCTTCAAGCAAGAGTATTCGGATGGTTGAGGGAGGCACTGAGGTGGAAGAAGTCCGTCGCCTTCCTAAGATTGGATTTACCAAAATCAAACTCACAACAGGTGAGGTCGGTTGGGTTCCAAGTACCCGTCTTTCAGACCAGGCGCCTGATCCGGGACAGTTGATTCTAGCGAGTCAAAATCTCCTCGGACTTCCTCCAAAGCAACTTGAAAAGGAAATAGCCAACACTCAGACCGAGCTCAATATTGTGAGGCAGGCGTCCTTAACAGCGCGCCGTATGCAGGAAGAAAGGGATCAGCTTCAAATTACGGCACGGCAACTTCAGGTCGAGCTTGAGCAGGTCCGACTGGAGAAGGCTGCATTGAATGCCGATCAGAAGCAGCTCTGGTTTGCCATGGGGGCAGGGACGCTGTTCTCGGGGATCATTCTGGGATTAATCGTTCCGCGCTTGAAGCCGAAGCGAAGGAACGTTTGGGGCTGATCAGCCCCAGCGCAGGAATAGCTTGTTGTGATCTTTCAGGCTTTCGATGACCTTGCCCGTGCCTCTCGCCACGGCACTCAGGGGGTCGTCAGTCACGTGGACATCAAGTCCTGTCTCCTCACTGATACGTTGAGCTAGTCCCTTAAGCAATGCACCTCCCCCAGTGAGGTGAATGCCACGCTCAATAAGATCGCTGGTCAGTTCGGCCGGCGTGACTTCTAAAACGTTCAATATGGCCTTGAGAATGGCTCCTGCGGCGGGCTCAATAGCCATGCGAACTTCCTCCGGTGTCAGGTCAATGGCCCGGGGCTTTCCGATAGTCAAGTCCCTGCCTCTTGCGAGGAAGTTTTCTATATCCGGCACCGGTAGCACCGAGCCTGCCCGACATTTGATTTCTTCACCCGTTCGGTCTCCGACGAGGAATCGTCTTTGAGTTCATCCCCGGCAACCTTGATCGTTTCGCCGACAACGATTCCAGAGTTCGAGATGACGGCGACCTGGGTTGTTCCGCCACCGATATCCACGATCATGTGTCCTGCAGAGTCTTTGACGTTGAGACCTGCACCAATTGCCGCTGCGATAGGTTGAGACAAAAGGAAGACTTTGCGAGCATCCATATCGGCAATAGCCGCACAGACCGCTCTCTTTTCCA
>CAYQOJ010000152.1:2176-7904 GCA_964419105.1 uncultured Methylococcus sp. | reverse complement strand
AGTTCAAGGGCGGTCTCAAATTGATGATGGATGGAGACCCCTACACCATTCTCGAGAACGAGTTTGTAAAACCAGGCAAAGGTCAGGCTTTCAATCGCGTCAAGCTGCGCAACCTTAAAAGCGGTCGGGTGATTGAGCGGACATTTAAGTCTGGTGATACGGTTGAGACCGCTGATGTCGTTGATACCGACATGCAGTACCTCTACTCCGATGGAGAGATGTGGCATTTCATGGTTTCTGAAACTTTCGAGCAATATGCTGCAGATGAAGCCGCTGTCGCTGACGCCAAGAAGTGGTTGAAGGAGCAGGATGAATGTCAGGTCACTCTCTACAATGGAGTGCCGATTGCCGTGACCCCGCCGAATTTTGTGGAGCTCAAGATTGTTGAGACAGATCCCGGAGTTCGCGGTGATACTTCAGGTGGTGGTGGTAAGCCCGCGACCCTTGAGACCGGAGCTGTCGTACGAGTGCCTTTGTTCATCTCGACGGATGAAATCATCAAGGTCGATACCCGAACTGGGGAATACGTCTCTAGGGTCAAGTGATCTCAAGTTGACTGGGGCCCTGTCTGGGCCCCAGTCAATAACCGAATTGCCTTCACATCAGTGGCAGACTGCCTAAGTGCTTGTTCTCGCGAGGCTCTCGTTGCGAGAGCTAGGCTGTACGCTCTCATTCGAGCCTTTTTTGAAGAGCGATCTGTCCTTGAAGTGGAGACCCCACTTCTATCCCAAAGAACAGTAACTGATCCGCTGTTGGCGGCGTTTGAGAGTCGCTACGAGGCGGCAGGTCACAACGCCTATCGTCCTCTTTACCTCCAGACATCCCCCGAGTTTGCAATGAAGCGTCTTTTAGCTTCTGGGGTTGGATCAATTTTTCAAATTACCAAAGCGTTTCGCAATGGCGAGGTTGGTAGGCATCACAATCCTGAATTCACCCTTCTTGAATGGTATCGGGAAGGTTTTAACCTTGATGCGCTCCAGGATGAAGTCGAACTTCTTTTGACTCGGCTTGCGCAGGCCTTCAGGCGGCAAATCTCTGTCGAGCGAACCACTTATTGCGAAGTCTTTGAGCGGTTTTTGGGTCTTCACCCTTTGGATGCCTCTCTTGATGCCTTGAGATTGAAGGCTGAGGAGAGCGGACTTTACGATGCACAGTCGCTTTGTGGCGAAAACCGTGGGCATTGGCTGGATTTTCTTTTCAGCTGCCTCATTCAGCCAAATCTCCCCGCCACTTCTCTGACCATGGTTAGTCGTTACCCTGCCTTGTTGCCCTCCCTGGCGAGAAGGGTTCAAGATGATCCGAGGTGGGTGGAGCGGGTCGAATTGTTTCTTGGGGGCATGGAACTTGGCAACGGATTTCATGAATTGATCGATCCCGTTGAGCAGGAGGCTCGATTTCTCTCAGATCTTGAGGTCAGAACAAGAGAGGGGCTGAAGTCGCCTGAGCTGGACGATCGATTGCTCGATGCGCTTCGTCTTGGCCTACCGGATTGTTCTGGAATTGCGGTCGGGCTTGATCGCTTATTGATGGTTTTAACCGCTGCGAACCGTATTGAAGATGTCCTCGCTTTTCCATTTCATCGGGCCTGAAGCGCTATCCATTGGTTGAAATTGGGGTACAATAGACGGCTAACTGGAGAGGTGGCCGAGTGGTCGAAGGCGCACGACTGGAAATCGTGTATACGGCAACGTATCGAGGGTTCGAATCCCTCTCTCTCCGCCAATTACTTGTAACCCATGAATTGATATGGGTTGCTTGGATGTCGAAATATACCCGATGGCCAAGGCGTTTTTTCCGCCATCAATGGCTGGGTTGTCCCCAGGATCTCACCGATTACGTCTAAGGACGGATTCGTTCACTTCTTATTTGCTCCACTTCCCGATAATCGTCCCTAAAGATTGGGGTCTGTCAGATACCGCCTCTAAAACCATGCTTTTCTTATGGTTGATTTGGGTGTCTTAAAGGACTATGGTCAAAAAACCCTTTTCAAATCGGGGGACGGTTATTTGGGTGGTGGCACATCAATATTGCCCTATGCCTGAATCGCCAAATTACAGAATAAAAAAGGAGCACGGATCGATGAAAAAACGAGATATTTACAAAACAAAGCTGGAAGCGCTGACTTTTGGCTTGCTGTTGGCGTCAGCAGGGACAGCGTTTGCTCATCAGGCGCATACACAGTCGGCTGTGAGTGAACCGATCCCGATTCAGGACCGCGGCAATGTGTCTTATGTTCAGTTGCCGTGCGCGAGCGGAACCGCGGCCCCCTGTGATAACGGATCGACCCACGAACTGAGTTTCTCTCCTGACGGAACACAATTGTGGGTTTCTCAGATGACGGCCCAAAGGATCCTCCATTTCAAGGTGAAGGGCACGGTCATTGATCAAAGCTCGATGAAGGTCTTTCCAACGCCTATACAGCCTCATGGCGTGATTGCGGATGGAAAAGATGTATGGATTACCCTTGAGGATCCAACCTCAGAAAATGCGCTTGAGAAGCTTGATTCTGAGGGTAATGTTTTGGATTACATTCCTTTACGATCAGGGGCTGGTCCGCATGGGATTGATATCGCTCCTGATGGAACCATCTGGTTCTCCGGTAAAGAGGGCAGTCTTGTCGGTAAAGCGAATCCAAAAACCCATGAGGTGAAGTACTACGATCTGCCTGCTAATTCCAACTCCATCTATGTACATGTAGCCCGCAACAATGATGTTTGGTTTACTGAACTGAACGGGAATGCGATTGGTAGAATCAGGAATGATGTTGTGACTCAAATCACATTGCCACAACCGAATTCGCTGCCGATTTCAATTGAAACGGATAACACCGGTGGCGTTTGGTTCACTGAAGCCGATGCCAATGCGCTCGGGTATATCCCGCCAAAATATGCAAAAGGGCGAGATGAAAAGCTGGTCACCAGTGTGATCAGACAGTTCGCCGTTCCAACCGTTGGTGCTACGCCTGCTGGGGCTACTGTTACGCCTGCAGGTCAAGTGTGGTTCGGGGGCGCTGACATTGACCTTATGATCAAGCTGAACAAGGCCAAGGGCCAGCTCTATGAATATAGTCTGGGTACCACCAATTCCGTTTGGCACCGAACTGATTCTCTCAAGGGTGTTATCTTCTGGACGGAACTCAACACCGATCGCATTGGGAGATTTGTTCCTAAGCGTTGAGCATATCGCCAAGGATTTGGTACTGACTACGGGGACTCAGGTCCCCGTAGTCACATCAGGCCATTTGCACAGAATACGTTCGCGGATGCCTGACTAAATGCTTTCGATCTTTTTGAGGCTCTTGTGGTTGCTTGGGCACGAATTCTGCTGATGATTAATGAGTCCATGTTTTGGACGGTGACACCCTAATTACAAGACATCCGGCTTCGATTGCATGACGACCCCAAGATCAAAGGCTCCAACGCCTTATTTTCCGCCTTATCTCTACGGTCAGGCGCTTCTTGAAAATTCGGTTTTCAACAAAGGAAGTGCATTCACAGAGGCAGAGAGGGATTTATACGGTCTGAGAGGCCTTTTGCCGCCCCATGTTGATACGTTGGAAGAGCAAGTGGCGCGTGCTTATGGTGCATTCAAAGAGGCTTCTGGGGATCTTCAGAAGCATATTTTTCTTCGGCAGTTGCAGGACACCAATGAGGTGCTTTTTTATCGTCTTCTCCTGGGTCACATTGAGGAGATGCTTCCAATTGTTTATACCCCGACCGTGGGCCTTGCCTGCGAGCAGTTTAGTCATATATATCGACGTCCCCGCGGGCTTTTTATCTCTTATCCCAATCGTGGAAACATTCGCAAAATCCTCGCCAATCGACCGGTTACGGATGTAGACGTCATCGTCGTTACCGATGGTGAACGCATTTTGGGGATTGGTGATCAGGGTGCAGGTGGCATGGGCATTCCGATCGGAAAGCTGTCGCTTTATACCTTGATTGGCGGCATCCATCCGGAAAGAACGCTCCCCATCATTCTGGATGTCGGAACCAATAATCGAGAGCGTTTAAATGATCCCCTTTATGTGGGGTGGCATCACGAACGGGTCACGGGTAAGGACTATGACGATTTTCTCGCCGAATTTGTTGAGGCTGTGAAAATTGAAATGCCGGATGTTTGTCTTCAGTGGGAGGATTTTGCGACCGCCCATGCGCGGCCCTTGTTGGATCGGTATCGTGATGAACTTTTAACCTTTAACGACGACATTCAGGGGACGGCTGCTGTCGCCTTAGGTGCCGTTCTGAGCGCTGTCAATATCAAAGGAGAAAGCCTTAAAGAACAGACCATCGTTTTTCTTGGGGCAGGCTCTGCAGGAGTGGGCGTTGCGGATTATCTTCGCGCGGCAATGATCAAGCAGGGCTTAAGTGAGGCAGAGGCCCGTAGCCGTTTTTACATGGTCGATAAGGACGGCCTGTTGCATGATGCTCGAAATGATCTGTTGCCTGAGCAACGAGTGTATGCGCGGCCTGTCAGCTCAATAGCCGGTTGGGTGAAAGAGGGTCAGATCATTGGTCTTTCTGACGTCATCGACCGGGTCAATGCAACCATCTTGATTGGTCTGTCGACGGTTTCCGGAGCCTTCAATCGGCCAATCGTTGAGAGAATGGCGTCCAAGGTTGAGCGTCCGATTATCTTTCCCTTGTCGAATCCGACCAGCCGTTCTGAGGCGATTCCAGCTGATTTAATGAAATGGACTCAGGGTAGGGCGCTTGTTGCTTCAGGGTCTCCTTTCGAAGCGGTCTTCTGGGAGGGTTGGCGCAAGCCAATTGCACAGTGCAACAACGTTTATATCTTTCCTGCCATTGGGCTAGCTCTAGTCGCATCAAAAGCGCGCCGAGTAACCGATACCATGTTGATTGCTGCTGCGGAGGCTCTAGGAAGTCTCTCGCCTGCCATTACCGACTCGTCCGCGCCGCTTTTACCGGAACTTCGTCATGCGCGCGATGTTGCCATTGAGATTGCGCTCGCCGTTGCGCTTCAGGCCGTCAAAGATGGCGTTGCGCCTTCGGCGACTGAGGAAGAGCTCCGGGATGCAGTGATGGCGAACCAATGGTATCCCGACTACTATCGCCTTCCGCTGTGATTGATTCCAGAAGTCCTGATGTTGGAGATTTGCTCAACGACCGCGCTGAAAAAGCCCGTTCAGGTCTTGGAGAGTTAACTGTACCCAGGTTGGGCGCCCGTGGTTGCACTGACCGCTGCGCTCAGTGGCCTCCATGTCACGCAATAGAGCATTCATTTCTGCTAAGGAGAGCTGGCGGTTTGCTCTGACCGAGCCATGACAGGCCATGGTTGCAAGGATCTGATTCAACGTCTCCTCAAGGCGACGACTCCTGCCCTGTTGAGCAAAGTCTGTCAGCACATCCCTGATCAACTGATCACCATCGGCAATAGGCAGTTGTGCTGGCAGGGCCGTTACCAGAATGTTGGTGGGTCCAGTCCTGCGTAGCTCTACCCCAAGGGTCGCTAGATTGCTCTGCTGTTCTTCGGCTGCATCCGCTTCGGTTTCGGTCACATCAAGAGGTATGGGAAGCAAAAGGCTTTGCGAGGGAATATCCCCAAGCGTTTGCTCAGCCTTTAGCTTTTCATAGGTGATCCGTTCATGCGCAGCGTGTGCATCGACCAGAATCAGGCCCTCTGCATTTTCTGCAAGGATAAAGGCCCCATGAAGATGAGCAATGGCGTGGCCAAGTCGTCCGGTTTCTGCGAGTCCGCCGGAATGAGC
>CAYQOJ010000152.1:0-2166 GCA_964419105.1 uncultured Methylococcus sp. | reverse complement strand
AGAAAGGCTCATCCGTATGTAGTAAACGGTCATAGCGCTCAAGAAGGTTGGGTGTATCAAGAGAAAGTGCGGCTTGTTTGCCGGAAGAAAAATGTGTGAAGCGTTCAGAGGGGTAGTCCCGTACCCCGGATCTGGATGATGTCGGGTATTTTTCGCGGAAGCTCTCCTCGACTTTGGGGGGGGGCTGGCCGACTGTCGGGCCACCAGCGGTGGCGCTTCCTAATGCTCGATGAATGCTGCTGAATAGGAAGTCGTGAACCAATCGGGCTTCTCTGAATCGCACTTCCATCTTGGTTGGGTGGGCGTTGACATCGACCAGTGTCGGATCCAGCTCCAGATAAAGGACGTAAATCGGATGCCTACCGTGATAGAGCACATCCTGAAAGGCTTGGCGAATGGCTACAT
The DNA here is from genome assembly GCA_964419105.1 of uncultured Methylococcus sp. Classification (GTDB taxonomy): domain Bacteria; phylum Pseudomonadota; class Gammaproteobacteria; order Methylococcales; family Methylococcaceae; genus UBA6136. Next base: position 1,761 of record CAYQOJ010000152.1, on the reverse strand, counting down.
TGACCAACTTGTCCCTGACCAGGCGGCCGTTGACGTAGAAGTATTGTTGATCCGGCTGGCTCCTTGAAAACGTAGGAAGACCAATCCAGCCATGGATCTTCAGATCAGCAGCGTTCTGCTCTATGGGAAGACTCTGCTCGAGAAAGTCTCGTCCGAGAATGGCCTCCAGTCGTTTGGGCGACTCTGAAAGATTTTTGCTGGAGGGCAGCCTAAGAATTTCTCGATCGTTGTGTGACAAAGTGATGGCCACATCCATTCTCGAGAGCGCCATTCGACGAACAACGGTATCGATGTGGTGAAACTCCGTCTTTTCCGAGCGGAGAAACTTTCTTCGGGCGGGTGTGTTGTAAAAGAGGTCACGAATTTCGACCGTGCTACCTTCTGGGTGGGCAGCTGGCTTGAGGTCAAAGTTTCTTTCTCCACCGTCGGTTTGGATTTGCCATGCGTGGTTCTTGCCCCTGGGTCTTGAGGTCAATTGAAGGCGTGAGACGGAACTAATACTCGGAAGAGCTTCGCCGCGAAATCCCATCGTCAGAACGCTCTCAAGATCCTCCAGAGAGGCAATTTTGCTGGTCGCGTGACGAGACAAGGCCAGAGGCAATTCTTCCTTATCAATTCCGCAGCCGTTGTCCCGGACACGGATGAGACCCATTCCTCCCTGTTCAATCTCAATCTCGATTCGATCGGCTCCCGCATCGAACGCATTCTCGACCAATTCCTTGATTGCGGAAGCGGGGCGCTCGACAACCTCGCCTGCAGCGATTTGGTTGATGAGTTGGGGAGGGAGCGTTCGGATCGTCATGATTTTTTGCATTCGGTGGTTTTAGCTTAATTCTCTATCAGGAAGGCTCGAATGGAAATCTTCTTTCGGCTTCGGTATACAGGTCGGCTAACAGAAGTTATCCCAACAACAAGTCTATGACCCTGAATCTTAAAGGCCTGAGAAATCGTTTAGATGAGTGCTATCGCCGGGATCAATTCCGGTTGAGAAGGGCCATTGAGAAACTAGAGAGCGATCTTAAAAACGGCAAGGATATCCAAGCCGAAGGTCTAGCACTCGCCCAACGGATAGAAGACTCGATCCAGCGCGTAAAAGCCCGCATCGGCCGGGTTCCCAAGATTGAATACCCGGATCTCCCGGTTTCAGACAAGCGCCAGGAAATTCTAGAGGCGATACTCGCTCATCAAGTCATTATCGTCTGTGGCGAAACCGGCTCAGGGAAAACCACACAGCTCCCAAAAATCTGTCTTGATGCAGGAAGGGGCGTCAAGGGCATCATCGGCCATACTCAACCACGAAGGATTGCCGCACGAACGGTTGCAACCCGAATCGCGGAGGAGTTGGGGCAACCGATCGGTCAGTCGGTTGGTTACAAAGTGAGGTTCAGAGACAAAACAATCGCCGATGGCTTCATCAAGTTGATGACAGACGGCATCCTTCTGGCTGAAATCCAGCACGATCGCTTTCTCGATGACTACGACACCCTCATCATTGATGAAGCCCATGAGCGGAGTCTCAATATCGATTTCCTGCTGGGTTATCTTCGTTGGGTACTCCCCAAAAGACCTGATCTTAAGGTGATCATTACTTCAGCGACGATCGATCCTGAGCGATTTTCCAACCACTTTGGCCATGCTCCGATCATCAATGTCTCAGGCAGAACCTATCCGGTAGAGGTCCGCTATCGCCCGGTCGAGGTCGAGGAGGGAGATGAGACTGATAACTGCGAGCAGCAGGCCATTTTGGATGCGGTTGATGAG
>CAYQOJ010000151.1:0-7961 GCA_964419105.1 uncultured Methylococcus sp. | reverse complement strand
AGAATGGGATCCATTGCACCCTTTGACGTTCAGCTTGTAAAAGAAAAAGCGGCCGATCGCCGACCGCTTGCGTGCCTCAAAGGGTAGCAGAGTTCTGCTATATTTTGACCCCCCTCCCTGCGTGATCCGACCATGCCTCCCACACTTGCGAACATCCGGATCGTGATGATCAACACCAGTCACCCCGGAAATATTGGCGCAGCGGCCCGGGCGATGAAGAACATGGGGCTTCATGACCTGACCCTGGTAGAACCCCACTCATTCCCGGATGGCGAGGCCACCGCGAGGGCATCTGGCGCCGATGACATACTCGAGCATGCGCAGGTGGTTTCACGTCTTGAGGAGGCGATTGCGGATGCGCAGCTGGTGATCGGCGCCAGTGCTCGCCTCAGAAGCATTGCCTGGCCTCAGCTGGATGCCGAAAAGACCGCGGCCTTGGTCGCCGAGCGGGCCGAGAAGACCGCCATTGTTTTTGGCCGAGAGCATTCAGGGCTGACCAATGAGGAGCTGGAGCGTTGCCACTACCTGCTCCACATTCCGACGAATCCCGATTTCAGCTCGTTGAATGTCGCGGCAGCCATCCAGGTCGTTGCCTACGAGCTCTTCAAGGCCCATATGCAGCCCCAGGGTCCCGCCCCCGAGCCGCGCGAGAGCGGTGCGACCGCAGCGGAAATGGAATCCTTTTTCGGCCATCTGGAGTCCGTGCTGCGAGAAATCCACTTTCTTCACGCCACTAAGCACGAAATGTCGATCCTGCGCCGCTTGAGGCGGATCTATAACCGCGCGCAACTGGAGACCGAGGAAGTCCATCTGCTGCGCGGCATCCTTACCCGGATTCAGCGCCGAACCCCCTAGTCCTGGCGTTCCAAGGGCAGGTCGCCGGCATCCATAGACTCCTCGACGGCTTCAAGTGGAGCCACTTCCTCCAATAGCCCTCCCGGCCCCTCATAGCCGGCATCCAGATCCTCGACCATGGACGGCGCATCCATCGCCCTCTCCTCTGCTGCTTGAGGCTCAGGAGGCCGGGGCACGAATCGGGACTCCGGGGGATTTGGGGGGATCGGCTCTGGGACGATGGCGGATTTGGGGGAGGGGGCATCCGGAGCTTTGCGCTCTTGGACCAAGGCCTCGGGTGGCGCGGTCGAGAGGGGCGAAGGCTCCGGTTTGAGGGCGGATTTTGGGTCAGCCTCTGGGGTGGACTCTTCACTCAAGGGGGAGGCCAGCCAGGACAGCAATACGGCAGAAAGTGAGAGACTGAGCGCAATCCAAAATAGCCCTCGCGGTAAGCGTTTAAACATCGGTTTCGTACCGATCGAGGTAAATAGCCAAAAAGACGGTCATGCGCGCCCCCAAAAAGCCGTTGGATCACTAGGAGCAGGCTACCATCTTTCTTGTTGAGCAAATCCTAACCGAGGGGGCGCAGCGGAGGGTTGCCGCTTGCTCGGTTGCTCAGAGAGTAGCGGATGCGGCGAGTAGATTGCCTATTGGCCCTTATGCACGATCTGGGGGTGGTTCTGCGCGATCAGGCCACCTTGCGCGCCCGCAGGGTGCGCAAGGGACACGGCGCTGTCCTGACGAAAGCCCGGTTCTGGCAACACTGGGCGACCTGTCGCTGAATGAACTGCAAGTCAAGCGTATCAACCCACTGCTGGATGGCTTTGACGGCACATGGACCGTTAGCAAGTGGGCGGCGATCGACAAATGCTCTCAGGACACCGCCCTTCGGGACATCACCGAATGGTTGGTGCTAGGCGTGTTGCAGAAACCCAAGGTAGGCGGCCGCAGCACTCGCTCCCCCGTGGGTGCCGCCCCCCTGACGCGGCAGAAGGTGCCTTGTAGTCAGCGGGACACGCGCGGACCATCGGGCCTTCGCCAAGACGGCTCCATCTGTCAGGTACCTCCGGGAGAGGGATGACCCTTGGACAGGCCGAGGACACCTCCGCCTCTAGATGGGTCTTGAATCGGGCCCGAATGAATGAATGGATGAAAGGATGCAGCTCGCTGGATCGCCTCTCGGCTTTACTTTGAAGGGCCAGCGGCACAGCAAGAGACGCCGCCGTCCAAAGTCATTGATCCCTGCCACCCGCTGTTGCTAGATTAGCGCTTTCACAGGTTATGTTCGGAGCGCGAAATGACGGCGATCGTGTCGGTGTTGGCCGTGGTTTTATCGGCACTTTGGTACTATCGGACGGCGGAGTCCAAGGGGCAGCCCGCCATCGCCTGGGCTCTGGCGGGTGCCATGATCTATTACGGCGGATTTCTGATCTGGATGCACGGTATTCTCAAGCTACTGCTTGGGGGCTATTTTCAAGCCCACGGTCTCTGGATCGGTATCGGCATGGATGTCTCAGCCACCGTGTTTGGCCTCCTGATGGTGTTCGCCTTCCGCCAGATCGTGCTGATTCGAAAAGGCGCCCCCTGAAAACGTAGGCCTATTCCGGTGCCGGAACGGTTGTGATTAAATCAAGTGAATGGATGAAACAGGGGTGCCGGCCTGCGGGCTGTGCTGAGAAAGACCCTTTACCCGATCCGGATAATGCCGGCGTGGGGAGTTTCACGGCCCTGTCGATGTGATCGATTCCACGGGTACAGACCCAAGGAAGGCCCGTCAGACCCCCCCGGTTGACTCCCTCAAAACCGGAGCTTTTCCTGACATGGCTAAAACCACCCCCATTTACCTGCCCCCGCATTGCCGCCCATGAAACTGGCTGTGCTCGGTGCTGGCCTTATGGGCCGCCTGCTGGCCTTGGCGCTCCGGCGCCAGGGCCATCGGGTGACGCTGTTTGATCAAGGCGGTCCTGACGCGCAGGGTTCCGCCGCGCGTGTGGCGGCGGCGATGCTGGCCCCGGTGGCCGAATCGGTGGATGCAGAGCCGCTGGTGGTCGGACTTGGAGAGGCGAGCCTTTCTCTCTGGCAAGCCTTGATCGCTTCCTTAAAGCATCCGGTTTTCTTTCAACAGCAGGGCACACTGGTTCTCTGGCACGGCCAGGATCGTGAGGAGGCCCGGCTGTTTGAGGAACGCCTGAGACGCGATTCCCCGATCAACCATCCAAAGCGGCCCTTGAAGCTGCTGACGGCCGCTGAATTGGCGGCGCTTGAGCCTTCACTGGCGGGGCGTTTTCAAAAAGGCCTGTTCCTGCCAGAGGAGGGACAGTTGGACAATCGGCAGTTGCTGGACGCCCTGCTTCATGCGCTCGTTGACGAAGGGGTGAGTTGCCAATGGAATCAGTCGGTGACGCCGGATGCCGTCCAGGCGGACTTTGTCTTCGATGCCCGGGGCCTTGGGTCAAAGGCCGAGTGGCCCTCGCTCCGGGGGGTTCGGGGGGAGGTCATCCGGGTTCAGGCACCCGAGGTCAGGCTCACGCGACCGGTGCGCCTCCTGCATCCACGTTACCCGATCTACATTGCCCCCAAGCCGGAGCGCATTTTTGTGGTGGGCGCCACGCAGATTGAGACGGAAGATCGTTCGCCCATGAGTGTCAGGTCCGCGCTGGAGCTACTTTCCGCCCTCTATACGGTCGACCCGGCTTTTGGAGAGGCCCGAATTCTTGAGTTATTGAGACAGTGCCGCCCTGCGCTGCCCGATCACCGCCCCGTCATTCGCTGGAACGGCGGCCAGTTGATCGAGGTCAATGGCTTGTACCGGCATGGCTTTCTCGTGGCGCCTGCGGTCCGAGATGGCGCTCTCGCCTTGCTTGAGGCGGTCGGCGACCCTCCCTTGGATCTCCATCGCTGGCGGGAACAGCAGCCCTTTCCGGATCTCTACCAATTGAACCAGGCGGCCTGAATGTCATGAAAATCACGATTAATCAAACCCCCTTTGAATGCGATGAAGGGACCCGACTTCAGGAGATGCTGGATCAATATGGCGCGACCCCACCCTTCGCGGTGGCCCGAAATGGCGCCTTCGTCCACCGTCACCAATACGCGGAGACCCCCCTTCAGGACCACGATGTCATCGAAGTCGTCCAGCCGGTTGCAGGAGGCTGAAAGGCCATGACCCTTGAAACACCCAACGACCCCCTTATCCTGTATGGTGAGGTTTTTTCCAGCCGACTGTTGCTGGGAACGGCGCGTTATCCCTCCCCCACCGTTCTGGAGCAGGCGGTTGATGCCGCCCAGCCTGCATTGCTGACGGTTTCCTTGCGGCGGCAGTCTGCGGGCCACAATGAGATCGGGGGGCAACCGTTTTTCGACCTTTTGGCGCGCCTTCAGATTCCCTTTCTTCCCAATACCGCGGGCTGCCATTCAGAAGCCGAGGTATTAACCACGGCGCAGATGGCACGCGAGGTGTTTGGAACCGACTGGATCAAGCTGGAGCTTGTGGGGGATGATTACACCTTGCAACCCGACACCCTCAATCTGGTCGCTGCTGCCGGCAAGCTCCTTCAAGAAGGCTTCAAGGTTCTTCCCTACTGCACCGAGGATCTGGTGTTGTGCCAGCGACTGGTCGATGTCGGTTGCGAGGCGATCATGCCTTGGGCTGCGCCCATCGGAACGGGCAAGGGACCTGTCAACCCATATGCGATGCGGCTCCTGCGCGAGCGGATCCAGGTACCGATGGTGGTGGATGCCGGGATCGGCCTCCCCTCCCACGCCAGTCAAGTCATGGAGTGGGGCTATGATGCGGTGCTCCTCAATACCGCCGTAGCGCGCTCGACCCGTCCCGAACGGCTTGCCCGCGCGTTTCGTCTGGCGATCGAGGCCGGTCGCCTAGCCTATCTTGGTGGGGCCATGCCGGAGAGGGAGTCGGCGGAGGCCAGCACGCCGGTGTTGGGGACCCCATTTTGGCATCAGGCGGGCTGAACGATATTGATACGAGGAGGTAGATCGTGAATCCCAAGGACACCCAGACCGTTGAGGCGCGATTCCTGAACCAATCCCTCGATGAGCGCCTCGCCTTATCCAGTGAGACGATCGAGGCCGAGGTGCTCGGGCTTTTCAGGGAGAGCGCCGCCACGGTACCCGCCTATCGGGACTACCTCCAGCAGCGGGGGGTTGTCCCCGAGTCAATCCGAAGCCTTGCGGATTTCGGAACCCTCCCTTTGATGACCAAGGCCGATTACATTCGCGCTTATCCTCTGGAGCAGCGGGTTGAAGGCGGCGATCTCTCCCTTCTTGACCGCATCGCCGTGTCCTCCGGCTCGACCGGGGAGCCGACTTTCTGGCCGCGCGCCAAGATCCATGAGCTGGCGGTCGCAGACCGTTTTGAACAGGTCTTCAAGGATAGCTTCAAGGCGCATCAACGGAAGACGCTGGCGGTGGTCTGCTTTGCTCTGGGTAACTGGGTCGGGGGCCTCTACACCACCGCCTGTTGCTGGCATCTTTCAGCCAAGGGTTATCCCCTGACCGTCGCAACGCCCGGCAATCATCCGGATGAGATCCTGAGAGTCATCCGGGCTCTGGGGCCGCAGTACGAACAGGTGGTGCTTCTTGGCTATCCGCCCTTTGTTCGTGATGTGGTGGATGCCGGCCTTGCGGCGGGGATCGACTGGCCCGCCTTGAAACTCAAGATGGTCTTCGCCGGTGAAGTGTTCAGTGAAGAATGGCGGCAGGCCCTTTGCCAGAAGGTGGGGGCGGAGCAACCCGCATTTGCAACCGCCTCGCTCTATGGCACCGCAGATGGCGGCGTGCTTGGCAATGAGACGCCCTTTACGATTGCGGCCCGCCGTTTTCTGGCGCAAAAGCCTGAAGTCGCCCGTCAGCTGTTTGGAGAGTCTCGGCTCCCAACGCTCGTGCAGTTTGATCCCAAGACCCGGTATTTCGAAGTGCATGACGGCACATTGGTGGTCTCTGGCCGTAACGGGGTGCCGCTGGTTCGCTACCACATTGCTGATAAGGGTGGCGTTCTGTCGTTTGAGACCTTCTCTGCGTTTCTCAAAGAAGCGGGTGCGGAACCGGACCTCCGGCTCTGGCTTGGTGACGATCCGGTGATTCGGCAGCAGCCGTTGGTCTATGTTTTCGGACGCGCCGATTTCACGGTGTCTTACTATGGGGCCAACATCTTCCCGGAAAATGTGACGGTCGGTCTTGAGACCCCCGAGCTCATGCGGTTTCTTACCGGAAAATTTATCCTGGAGGTCGAAGAAGGCCTCGATGGGGCGCCCGGACTCCGTATCACCGCGGAGCTTCGTCAGGGCGAGGCGGCTTCGCCTAAAAGGACGGAGGCCGTGGCTGAATCCATCCGAACCGAGCTTTTACGTTTGAACAGTGAATTTCGAACCTACACCCCGATCCATCGTCAAAAGCCTCATGTCCAGCTGAAACCCTTTGGTGATCCCGAGGACTTTCCGTTGGGCGTCAAACACCGCTATACCCGAAAATCCTGAGGTCTCCCGCTCATTCCCCCATGAAAACTGCCCTGACCCTCTTTTTTACCGGATGCCTTTGGGCCTCCTCCTTGACCTTAGCCTGCGCCGATGACGACAAGGAGTCACTGGATGCGGTCAAGACCCTGGTGGTGATGGTGCTTGAAAATCATAGCTTCGATAATCTCTACGGCCTGTTTCCCGGGGCGGATGGGATCGAGAATGCGCGGCTGGAGCAAAAAGTTCAGGTGGATCCTGAGGGGCGTCCCTATCCTTTTTTGCCCACCGTGATGGATACCCGGACTTCGCCACCAAGTCCGGATCAACGCTTTCCCCAGCATTTGCCGAACGGCCCCTTTCCCGTCGATGCCTATGTGGGTCCTGAGGGGATCGTGGCCGATCCCACGCACCGCTTTTACCAGACGCAGGAACAGATCAACGGGGGTCGGATGAACCGCTTTGCCGGTGTCTCCAGCGCCGGCGGGCTGGTCATGGGGTACTACGACGGCCATCAGCTTCCTTTGTGGCGCTACGCCCAACGGTATCGACTTCTGGATCATTTTTTTGCAGGGGCCTTCGGCGGCTCTTTCATCAACCACGTGTGGTTGGCCTGTGGCTGTGTCCTGCATCAGAAAAAAGTCCCGGAAAACCTCGTGATTCGCCTGGGTCCCAAGGGTGAGGTGGTCAAAGAAGGCGCTTTTACTGAGGATGGCTACGCGGTCAACAATGTTCTTCCGGCAAATGGGCCGCATGGCAAGAAGGACTTGAAATCGCCGCTGCTGCTCGAGCCACAGGACCTTCCAACGATTGGGGATCGGTTGAGTCAAAAGGGCGTGGATTGGGCCTGGTATTCAGGTGGCTGGCTGGATGCCCTGGCCGGTGAGCATGATCCAAGCTTTCGCTTTCATCACCAGCCCTTTGCCTATTTCAAAGCCTATGCGCCGGGTATGCCCGCAAGGCGCCAGCATATCCGGGATGAGTCCGACTTCATTAACGCCATCCATAGCGGAACCCTTCCCCCTGTGTCCTTTTTCAAGCCGTTGGGTAAAGAGAATGAGCATCCCGCGGACACGGACATCCTGACTGGCGAAAACAAAATGGCCCGCCTTCTTGCGGCGCTTGAAAAGAGCCCGCAATGGCCAGGCATGGTGGTCATCGTGATTTACGATGAATTTGGGGGTTACTGGGATCATGTGGCGCCTCCCAAGGGCGACCGCTGGGGCCCCGGAGTTCGCGTCCCAGCCCTGATCGTTTCGCCCTTTACCCGCGGTAAAGGGCTTGACCATCGGACTTATGAGACCTCCTCCATCCTGAAACTGATTGAGCATCGTTTTGACCTTGCGCCTTTGGGCCCACGCGATGCTACGGCCCCGGATCTTGCAGATGCGCTTGAGCTTGACTGAGCGTTGAGGTGATTATGAGGATGCACGGGATCCATCCCGTGCCCGTCAGGGGGGCGTCTCCTTACGATCTCGTCAAACCGGTGCCGGCAACTCCCCAGGGGATTTAGACTCCCTTAAGGCCGCTAAAGAAAATCGGCCGAGCCATCCGCTTTTTGATATAGTCGCGACCTGTTTTCATCTTACTCAGGGAGGCGCGTCGTGGAATCCAATCTCGTCAAGGGCATTATCGGTTTTGTTATCTTCATGGCGG
>CAYQOJ010000150.1:0-8032 GCA_964419105.1 uncultured Methylococcus sp. | reverse complement strand
AGCAGTTCTCAGTGAATCAGGAATCCCCTTCCTTCAGGAAGGGGAGCAAGTCAAGGCTTTGAATACGCCGAGTCAGCGGGTCAAGAACTCGGAAAGTTCTCTCCTCGAATAGGCCATCGACCAATTGGGAAAGCTCCGATTTTCAATGACTTGTTCAAGTCGGATTGAAAAATTCCGATGTCTTGGATCGCGTCGTATTTTTTCAAGAAGCGCCCTCACCGCAGTTTCCTCACCTTCGAGCACCTGAGTGAACGTACCGTGACGATAAAGCAGTATTCCCGTTATGCCTTTGCGGGTATTGGAGGCGCGTGATGAAGTCAGAAGCGCCTCCACATCCGCTTCGGAGAAAGGGCGCGAAGCCTGACTTTCGTAGATCACTTGGAACAGTGCCGATGCAGAAGGCAGACCGTTATTCATGTATTTTTCTCGCGGTCTTGATGTCACTCGAGGGCTTGATTCAAAACCGCGCGGTTTCGTCGGTTTGCACCATCATATCCGAATTCGTGGAGTCTTCAGCCATGCCCATCGCTAAAGCAAAGATCACGCTTCTGTGCAATTTCTGCCAACCTGGAAAGGATTCGGTCGCAGGCGTGTAGCTGTTTATCGTAATCCGAAGTTCCCAGAACAAAATCGACGAGCACCTCATACCCTTGGGGTCCAATTTCAATCAGAGAGACTCGCTGATTGAGGTCCAACACATCAAGATCGTTCATCAAGAGATCCAACGCCTCTTGTTTGAACGTAATGATGTCAGCAATGGAGCTTTCCACCCTGAAGTAAAGTGTCTTCTTGATCCGCCAGAAGTCCCTTAGCGTCATGTTTTCGATGGAATGTCGAATGAGCTCGCTACTGGGTGCAATCAGCAATGCGCCATCGGCAGTTCGGAGTTTGGCGGTCCGAAAACCGATATTTTCTACCGTCCCTTCAATGGGGCCCGTTTTGATCTTGTGTCCTATCCGGAAGGGCTTCTCAAACATAATGATGAGAGAACCCAGAAGATTTCCGAGCGCCTGCTGTCCAGCCAACGCTACCGCAAGGCCGCCTACGCCCAAACCCGCAATAATTGAATACGAGGGAAGGCCTATCCGGTTGGCCCCTTCGATCAGGATGCCGACACCAAACCCCATCGAGATCAAGCGTGCCGTCAAGCGGACTAACTGGCTGTCGGTACTATCGGTTTGAATCCGCTCAAGCCCGATGATCCATTCGGCAATCATCTCCCCTATGCCCCAGGTGAGCCAGGTCAGGGCAAGGTAAAAAAGACCCCAAAGGGACAAGGTGATGCGTCCGTAAAAAGCGGGGGTTACTCGAAGGACATCACCGAGAATGAAACTGATCATAGGGACAAGAAGAACCAGAGTCACCGCAGGCAAGATTCGCCATGCGACCCCGAGCACTCCTCGGACATCAAACCCTCTTCGTGCAAGCCGGACACTTCTCCAAAACAGCCAGCTGACCAAGGAAAACAGGACCAGCAAGGATAGCAAGCGCCAGATCGGCTCACCGAAGAAGGTCGCAGTCAGTTGAGGGGGAATGCCGATAATCCATCTCGGGGGTACGACGTAGGCCAGATAAGTTGCCAAACCGGTTGGAAGATTGAAAACCTTGTCGAAGATGAACTTAGGTTCGCCCTCAGCGTCATGAGCCTTCCTGATTCGCTCAAATAGCACAGGGATTTGCGCCACGGTTTCCCTGGTGAAGAGGTATTGCCCCGCCCGAGGGCCTGATTCAACCAGACCGATGCGGATTTCCGTGCCTGGTATTGTCCATTTCTTGAAGGTTTGTCCCTGCATTGCGGCCGCGTCAGGCACATCGCTGAGAGGGGGCATCGGAATATGCCAAAAAATCTCCATTAATTGAAGTGTGAGGCGCCAGGAGCTCTGCTCGAAAATGGCTTCCGGAATCTCAGACAGATCAAGGAATTTGGCCGACATGGCGCGATCCCTTGCAATCAGAGCAAGGTTTTCCTTGATGTCGAATTGCTCCGGGAACAGCCGCCCGGATCGAAGATAAGTCTGAAAGACACTATTTGGGCCCATGGTGCTTTCAACGCGCTCTTTCATCACCACCATGAACCCGTTCAAAGTTGAACGAGGGCTCGATGTATCCGCTGTTTCAAGAATCGAATCGGACCGTACCGCAGCCTCCACATCGGCTGAATGGCTTTGTAGGATAAAACCCAGAATAACCGTCAGGATCCCTTGCAGCAGGTAAATAGAGCTGAAACGGCGATAGAGAAGATATGACATGAGACTATGCGTGGCGAATGCGGGATATGGCGCTGTTGCAATGACCCCCGATCCTGCCCGGGCAAGGATCTGTGAACACTTCGCTCCCTGTGGGGACAGCCTCAGTGTGTGGGGTCAGTTCGGTCGAACATCGGCTTTGCCCTTAAGAATCCCACTTTTGGCGCCAAGATCCAAGAGTTCCAACAGGATCTCATTTTTTCGCTCGGCCACCCTGTCACCGAAGGGGCCTGTCAGGATAAATTCCAGGTGAATATCCACCCCATCCTCCGTAAGTCCTGAAACCCCAACATTAACCGATGGGGGTTTTACGCTGCTGCTGGTGCTCAGATGATCTCGGGCTTGCGTAACGAAAGCCCGAATAGTCTGCGCAGAGGTGTAATTGGGAACACGCAAGGTGGCAGAGATGTGATTTTGCTGTCGGGTATTGTCCGCCTGAATCGGACCACTCACGACCTTATCATTGGGAATGGAGATCACCGTCCCCCCATCGGCCTGAATCTGCGTGCTTCGGAAGCCAACAGATTTTACGGTTCCCGCCTGACCTGCAACATTGACGCGACTTCCAATAACGAAGGGCTTCTCAAACATAATAATCAGAGAAGCCAGAAGATTGGCGAGTGTGTGCTGCGCCGCAAGTGCCACCGCCAAACCGCCGACACCGATACTGGCAATGATGGAATAGGCGGGAAGACCAAGACTCTGGCCGCCAATGACTAACGTCGCCACCACAAGACAAAAAGTGATCAACCGCATCAAAAATCGCGTCAGCTGACTATTGATACTGCCCTTGATCATCCGCTCAGAAGCAATGATGGCCTCCGCCAACACATCCCCGAGGTTCCAGAACAGCCAGGACAGGGCAACGAAAAAGATCGCCCATATCGTTGGAATGACGGTCAGAAACACCGCATCAGAGACCCTGAGGACGTCTGACAGCACTCGCGCTGAAAAAGCACTCAGGATGACGACCGTGACCGGACGAATCAAGGTCAGGTAACCCAGAGGATCTGACTTTTTTCGTTGCAAACGGGCGCTCCATCTGAGGATAGAACGGGCGCTCAACGCAACAATAAAGGCGAGGACCAAAATCCCCACCCATCGCCAAAGCGGCTGATTGAGAAAAACCACCTTCGATGTAGCAATCGTCAGATCGTTCAAGATCCAACGGGATGGGACAATTCTCGCCAAGGCAAACATGGGCCCGACGGGATACTGAAGTTGCCGTTCGTACCAGTTTTCAGTCGTTTTGTTGATATATGGGAGGCTCTTCGCCCTTTCATAGGTGTCGGGAAGTCGTTCGAGCGAATCGGAGGCAAAGATATAGTCGCCCTTGCGCGGCCCGGACTCAATTTGCTGTATAGCGATATCAGTTCCAGGCACCTGCCAACGAGTCTTTCCCAGTTCTTTCATTGTTCTGGCGTCAGGAATCTCGTTCAGCGGTGGCAATTCCACACGATCCAGAACCTCCTTGATTTGAATAACAATCCGACGCTCCGCTTCTTCCCGAGTGATGGCCGGTAAAACCGAGAGATCAATTGCAGGAGCTAACTTGAACGCATCATTTTTAAGCTGAGATATTTTTTCCCTCTCCTCAGCGTTCAAAAAAAGACGACCGGACTCCAGATACTCTTTGATGAGTAGTTTGCCTTGGGAATAAAATTCCGAAGAGATTGCCAAATACCCGGACAGAAGACCACGGGGACTGGATGTATCCAGCGGAGCCAATGCACTGGTTGCCGCGATGCCAGGGCAAGACAGCAAGCTTAGGATCAAAATCAGAAACTTCACGAAAACCTCAAATCAGGTGACTTACCGGCCATGCCGCATCACGGGAAATCCATATGCAGGAGCATATGTCCCTTGGGGCTGCAACAAGACCTAATTGAGATGAGGTTAGCACGACTCAACCAGCGGCGCCGGGTTGGCGAATGATGCCTAACTGTTCAAATAAGATGGCAGTGATTCCAAAAGCTCGCGTGCGCCCAAACGATTACTGCCATCAAACTCGAGAACCTTTTCAAGAGCAGTCTTCGCGGCATCCAAATTGCCGATCTGGCTATGCAGGTAGGCTTCTGTCTTGATCAATTGCAGGTGAAATCGAAAAAGTGTCATCGATTTCATCACCGCATGGCCCACATGACTTGAATTGAGCTTGGTCGCATCACGACTGATGCCCAGCTCCTCGGTGACCAAATCCAGCATCCTCTGGATGACCCCCAGTGCTTCCGAATAACGCTCCTCCTTGGCCAGCAACATCAGCCTTCCATGAAGCCTCTCGAGGGTTTCGCTTGCATTAACTCCGATGAGGCCATGGGCATTTTGCACGAGCCGGTGAGATCGAGGCGTTTCAATGTAGGGGTCGTCACGCAGAGCATCGGAACGCAATTCCATGGTGCAGATAAAGGCCTGATCCAGTTCCTTGAAGAGCATTTGCATGAAGGGGTACCCCCGTCAAATCTTCACAAGGCCTGGCCCCGCCGCATGCGGCGGTGGTCAACAGCCATGCCATGGTTAGCGTTCACATCGCCAAAACACGATGCCATTATGGGAAGAAAAAACTCCACCACTGCTGCAAGTACAAGTGGAAATGACACTCCCATCACCTGATTGACAGGGACCATTCCTCCCCTCCCGTGGTCATTAACCCAGCTTGAAGAAATCCGGAACTTGTTTCCTTCGCCTATTTATTTGCATGGATAGTGCCATCGCTAATTTTTATGACCCTGGATGGCTATCAAAACTAAAAAGTCCGTCATTTTGGAAAGGCTAAGCCCTCATGCCTCAGGGATAGGCATCCCGGAGCATGCTTAGGCCCTAGAGACCCGAGGTTAAATGGGAAAGCTCAGAACAGCGGGGCCCTTCAAAAATCAGGTGGATAAGGGCCATTTTTCGAGGTCGGAGCGGGCCATTCTGGCGAAGAATTTAAGTGACACTTGCACATCATCGGTGCGGTTTGGTTCAAGATCCGGGCAAATTATCGCCCCGCATCAAAAAGGGGGGCTTCCCTCACGGAAAACCCCCCGTTATCCACCATGCTGAATTAAAGCGATTCAGATGGCAGACTGAAGATAATTCTGCAAACCCACTTTCTCGATGAGCCCCAGTTGGGTTTCAAGCCAATCGACATGCTCTTCCTCGCTATCGAGGATTTTCTGAAACAGGTCCCGGCTGACAAAGTCACCCAATTTCTCAGCATCCACTATGCCCTGTTTGAGGCAGGGAAGTGCGTCCAGTTCAAGAGCCAGATCCGCCTTGAGGCACTCTTCTACATTTTCGCCGATCCGGATCCGTCCAATGTCCTGAAGATTAGGCAGCCCTTCTAAGAAAAGGATCCGTTCGATGACCATGTCCGCGTGCTTCATCTCATCGATGGACTCGTGATATTCCTTCTCATTGAGCTTATGGAAACCCCAGTTCTTGAACATCCGGGCATGAAGAAAGTACTGATTGATGGCCGTCAGCTCATTAAGCAGAACCCGATTCAAATGCTTGATAATTTCTTTGTCACCTTTCATATGTTTCTCTTGATGGGGTTTGAACGTCTGGCGCCCAGAATACGCTTCTGAGGCTGAACTTCAATGGTGATCATTCACTCTGCCGTCGCGTGGCAAGCATCACCGACCCTGCCTTAAATAAAGCGATGGCTGGTTGCCCCGCCTTTAGGCCCAAAGTCTGGCAGCTTTCGCTCGTAATCGAAGCTGTCACAGTATCTCCCCCAGCTAGCCCGATCGTCACTTCTGTCGTTACCAGGCCAGTTTTGATAGCGATGATATTGCCGGCAAGTTGGTTACGGGCTGAAATTGCATAGCCTTCAAAATCCAGCGCCAGAATGACCATGGAGGCCTTCACCAGGACCAGAACTTCCTTGCCATTCTCAAGGCCCAACCGTTTTGCAGAGTCAACCGTCAGGGTGGCGACCAACTTGGCACCACCCGCCAGTCCAACAAGGATTTCGGCGGTAACCGCGCCCAATTGGACGCTGATCACCTGTCCAATCCAGTGATTTCTCGCACTTGATTTCATCGATTCGCACTCTTCAACGTCAATGACTTGCTGGACTCTCTGGAAGTCGGCAATGTCGCCAAAACGATTGCCTCTGCATCAAAAAAGAGAGTCACCTTATCCCCCTCTTCAACTCCGATTTCAGCGTACTCGTCGGCAGACAAGGTTGTTACAACCCTATCGCCCGACACCAGCTTCACAATGATTTCAGTGGAGATCTCATCCCGAATAATCTCCGATATCACGCCTTCAAATTGATTTTCTGCAGAGCATTCAAAATCCGACACTCCCGGCGTGAGATGGACCATCGGCGCTTTGATGAGCACGATCACCTGCGTACCGAAATCAAGTGCCATCCTCGAAATCGATTCGCGAGTCAGACTGGCGATGATCAGGGCACCCCAAGGCAACCGAACAGTCACCTCGCCCCTCACGACTCCCAACTTGAGACTGAAGACTTCTGCTCGCCATTGGTTTCGGGCACTGGATTGAAGAATCAGCCCTCTATACCACTGAAGCAGAATCGGATCAGAGGCCAAATCACGATTGAGTTCCTGCAATACGCTCTTTTTGCGCTGTTCTAATCGCCGGTAGATATCCAGTAGCTTTTGGCCGGTCACAGTCAGCCGAGTTCCACGATCGCTCCCTCCCCCAGGGTTGCGGTCGATGAGCGGTCTGGGCGATAAATGACTTGCTCTCTCGATGATATCCCACGCTCCCTTGTAGCTGAGACCTGCCGTTTTTGCGGCAGCCACAAGTGACCCCTCAGTCTCAATCGCCGATAACAAATCGAACAAACGGTCTTGAAGACCACCGATCGAAAATTTAGCGTCAAGAACCTGGGGTTCGCGGCTGGGTATCGTCATCTCATCCAAACCGGGTTTCTGGACAGATAGCGTCATGGGCGTTCCGAAAAGGACGTCGAAAGTGTTGTCGCCTTGATCTGTGCAAACAATGACTGGCCAGGGCGAAGTCCTAGATCCCTGGCTGACTTTCGGGTCACTGAGGAATAGAGGCATGTTCCATTTAAGTCCAGCCGAACAGTGACTTGTGCGACATCCGTCCGTTCCAGAATCGAAATCACTCGAACAGGCATCACGTTGAGGATGCTGGACTGGATCGGCTTTTGAATTGAGAGGCTAACATCGCTTGGAAAGATTCGGCAACGCACGCTGCTACCTTTGGGAATCCTTTGAAGAGGCACCCAAAGGCTTCCTCCCATGAAATGAACTTCGCTGATGCCGCCGTCTAAATGATGCTGAGCGATCGTCCCGAAAACGACAGTTCCCCAATCCTCTCCAAACCCATTTCTAACGCCAAGGCTTGGCAATAATTCTCCAAGGCCTCCTGCGGCATCTACCCGACCATTGACCATCAGCACCACGTAGTCAGCTAGCCGCATGAGCTCATCTGGCGCATGCGTGACATAGATCACGGGGAGATCTAGTTCTTGATGAAGCCGCTCCAGGTAAGGCAAGAACTCGCTTTTAATTTGCGAGTCCAGTGAAGAAAGTGGTTCATCCATCAACAGTAACTTAGGCTTGGAAAGTAGCGCACGCGCGATGGCGACACGTTGTTTTTCTCCACCGGACAATGATTCAGGATATCGGTTTAGAAGCGACTGGAGTCCCAGGAAATTCAGTATGTGATCAAAGTGACGGGTTTCCGAACGTCCTTCAGCCCGTCTCATGCCGAATACCAGGTTTTCTCTCACTCGAAGGTGCGGAAACAGGGCTGCATCCTGAAACACATAGCCTATAGCTCGCTTCCATGGCGGAATA
>CAYQOJ010000149.1:0-8034 GCA_964419105.1 uncultured Methylococcus sp. | reverse complement strand
ATGATTCTCAATGCTGCCTGGACAATGCAGGGAGACAAAGTCCGAATGACTCAGCAATGAGTCAAGGCTTTCCGCTTCCTGTGCACTGAACTGATCCAGTTCTGCCTTTGGAATGGGCTTTCTGCCGATCACGAGGATCTTCATTCCAAAGCCAAAGTGTGCTCTTTGGGCAACGGCCTTGGCGATTCGTCCAAATCCAATCAGCCCAAGCGTTTTTCCGGCAACCTTGGTTCCCAGAAGGTGCGTGGGATGCCAACCGTTCCAATGGCCAGTACGAAGCAGGATTTCCCCTTCACTGGCCCGCCGCGCTGACATCAGAAGCAGCAGCATGGCGATGTCCGCGGTGCAGTCGGTCAGGACATCCGGAGTGTTGCTGACCACAATGCCCCTGGATCGAACCGTGGCCATGTCAATGTGGTTGTAGCCGACCCCGAAGTTGCCGATGAATCGGCAGCGGATCGGGTCCTGTGAGAGGACTTCCGAGTTGATCGGATCAGTGACCGTTGGAAGAACGGCATCGTAATCCCGCATGGCCGCCTTCAGTGCTTCAACCCCCATGGGTTCATTTCGCTCGTTAAAGGTGACCTGATAGTGTGCGGACAGCCTTTTTTCACAGGGGGGAGGCCAACGGCGCGTCACCAGAATTCGGGGATTTCCGTGCATGGCCTTGAGGGATGGGAGTGAGAAACTAAGGATCAGTGAATCACCGGCAAGAGCGATTCACTGATCCGTTATCGGCCTTAAGCGCGGGGGGCGAGCGGGGCCGCCGTCTTACGCCAGTATTCGGAAGCTGCTGCTATTCCGCTACCGGGAGTCACCTTGATGCCCGCGTCGAGGAGTGACATTTCAGAGCCTGTGATGGCGCTGGCCAGCATCAGCTCATTGAGGTCACCGAGATGGCCGATACGGAAGACCTTGCCCAGGACTTCGCTCAGACCCGCGCCGAGTGAAAGGTTATAGCGATGGTAGGCGTAATGCATGACATCACGGGCATCGAACCCTTCCGGAACGACGATGGCGGTGACACTGTTCGAATACCACTTGGGATCCTTGGCACACATCTCAAGACCCCAGCCACGGACAGCGCAACGGACGCCCTCGGCAAGACGAGCATGACGCTTCCAGACATTTTCCATGCCTTCTTCAAGCATCAATTCCATGGCCTTCTTGAGCCCATGCAGCAGGGGAATGGCGGGCGTATAGGGGAAATAGCCCCCGGGGTTGTGCACCATGTGGTCATGGATGTCGAGGAACGCCCGGTTGCAGTTTGCGGTTTCACGCGCCTTCAATGCCTTCTGGCTGAAACCCAGGAGACAGAGACCTGCAGGCAGCATGAAACCCTTCTGGGTACCGGCAAGACCGACGTCAACACCCCAATCATCCAGGCGGAATTCCAGAGAGCCGATGGAGGAAACGCCATCAACGAAGAAAAGAGCAGGGTGCCCTGCGCTATCCAGGGCTTTACGAACACCCGGAAGGTCACTGGTGACACCCGTGGCGGTCTCGTTATGACAAATCAGAAGGGCCTTGATTTCGTGGCTCTTGTCTTCTTTGAGACGGGCTTCCAGATGATCAAGTGGAACACCTTCGCCCCAGGGGACCTCGTGAAATTCGACGTCCATCCCCAGACGCTTGGCCAGGTCAATCCAAAGGTGAGAGAACTGTCCAAAACGATAAGCCAGGACCTTGTCGCCCCGTGACAGCGTGTTGGTGATCGCAACTTCCCAACCCGCCGTTCCCGTGGCCGGGAAGATGAAGCATTGGCCCTTTTCAGTGTGGAAAATCTTCTTCAGGTTTTCGAGGATCGGGGTGACCAGCTTGGGGAAATTCGGTGAGCGATGGTCCTCTGAGGGGACATGCATGGCGCTCAAAACCGAATCAGGGATATTGGTGGGGCCGGGGATATAAAGATGATTGCGACCGGGCATTGGGATTCCTTGCTTCAGATTGGCTGTCAATGAGGAGGGTCAGCGCTTTTCAGATGGATAGCAGCTGTCCGCGGAACCTGAGATGATGCCATATCGATGGCTTGATCTTCAAGGCAATTGCCCGGAAAAGATCCCCGGGATCAGGTAGTTATGCTGGATTTTCTGGACTCTGGCCGGCTGTTTCAGAGGCTTTTATGGGAGGTATCAATGGGTGAACGAAAGATGGGCTGGGTTCTTGGTCATCACATGGTTTTTTTGATGGTCGCAGGCCTATGTTTAATGGCTTGCTCGACTTCACCCCCCCTGGGTGTTCATCCCGTGAAACCCTTTGCGGTCGATCGCTACCTTGGAACCTGGTACGAGATTGCCCGGCTGGATCATCGGTTTGAAGAGGGTCTGACCGATATTCAGGCAACCTATAGCCTGGAGACTGATGGATCCGTCAAGGTTTTGAATCGGGGACTTCAAATCTCAAATGGTCAGTGGCGAGAAGCCATCGGGAAGGCCCTTTTCACTGGAAAGCGTGATGAAGGCTCTCTCAAGGTGAGTTTCTTTGGCCCATTTTATGGCGGCTACCACGTGGCGGCGCTTGATCCTGACTACCGTTGGTCTCTTGTTGTTGGTCCTGACCGCGATTATTTCTGGATCCTCAGCCGAGAGCCTCATATCTCAGCTGGGCTTCGTGATCAGTTGATCCAGCGAGCTCAAACTCTGGGAATTGTGACCGATCGACTGATCTGGACTCCCCAGAAGGAAAAAGATGATAAAAGGCCGTGAACCTTTTTCAGCGATTTATTGGGATCGATTATTCGGGAGCCGCTACCCCGGTAACCCCATTGCCAGGGCTTCGGGTGTTTGAAGCCCGGCATGACACTCTGCCGTTTGAGGTCCAGCCGCAAAGCCCTGCACTTAGACACTGGACGCGGCAAGGGCTCGCCGAATGGCTTTTGGACGGCATTCTTACAGGTGAGCCTTTGCTGATCGGAATCGATCACGCGTTTTCGTTTCCCTTGGCTTATTTTGATGAATATGAGCTAAGCGGGAGCTGGGACCAATTCCTTGATGATTTTTGTGCGCACTGGCCGAGCGATCAGGGAGATCGAACTGTGCGCTCCTTGCGGGAAGGCAACCTGCGAAGGGGGGATAGCAAGGCAAGGCGGCATGTTGAGGTGCTGGCCCGAGCCAAGTCAGTCTTTCATTTTGACGTCCCCGGATCTGTGGCCTCATCCACCCATGCAGGGCTTCCCTGGCTTCGCTGGATTCGGAAGAGGGCCGGAGGCGCCCTTCATTGTTGGCCATACGATGGTGCAAGGATTCCGAAGGGTTGTAGCGTGATCGCCGAGGCCTACCCGGCTCTTTGGTTCAGGGCGGGCTGTCCGGTGGATTGGTCGAGGGATCAATGGGATGCTTTTTTGATTGCCGAAGCTTTTGCTAAGGCTTCGCAGTCCGGCGTTCTTTCCTCATGGTTCAGGCCTCAATGGCCAAAACGACTCGATGAGATGATCGCGAGGGAGGGCTGGATTTTAGGTTACGGCGTAAGTTAGGCCTTATTGAACCAGTGTTGGAGGACACCAAAAAGCTTGTTCATGCCGACTTCCAGGTGGGCATGAATTTCCTCAATCGTGATCTCGCCAGCCTGCTTGCCCGCGGCCCAATTGGCAATCACAGCGAAGCAGGCATACTCAAGCCCAGCTTCCCTTGCGAGGCAGGCTTCGGGCATTCCCGTCATGCCAACAAGATCGCAACCATCCTGTTCCATGCGGCGGATTTCCGCGGGGGTTTCAAGTCTTGGACCCTGGGTACACCCATAAACCCCCTCAGGAATCAGGGGGATGCCCGCCTGATCTGCAGCAACAATCAGGCTTTTGCGAAGACCTTGGGTGTAGGGATGGGTGAAGTCGATATGAACCACTTCATTGAGATCATCTTCATGAAAGGTCTGGTGGCGGCCATAGGTGTAGTCGATGATCTGGTCTGGAATGGCGAGCACTTGGGGTCCCATTTGGGGAGTGATCCCGCCAACAGCGGCAACGGCGATAATGCGATGAATGCCGGCGGATTGCAGAGCCCAAATGTTGGCCCGGTAGTTCACCTTGTGTGGGGGGATGACGTGCGGATTGCCGTGACGTGCGAGAAAGACGACGGGGTGACCAAACAGGGTGCCGTATTGCAGGGGCGCCGAGGGTCTACCGAAAGGGGTTTCAATCCATTCCTCCCGAAGGAGCGAAAATCGGTCCGGGTGGGTGAGACCAGTACCGCCAATGATGGCTGTAGTGAAGTCCATAAGGCTCCCTGATTAATAGATCGTTCGGCAGGCGAAGATGCCGGGCCAATTGCGAAGATATCCCTTGTAATCGAGCCCAAATCCAAAGAGATAGCGGTTCTCTGTCACCAGCCCCACATGGTCAGCGCGATAGGGTTTGGTTCGCCCCAGGTCCTTGTCCACAAGAACGGCGCTGACAATCCTTTGGGCGCCTTTATTTTCAAGGTAACGATGGATCTCAGCCAGGGTAATCCCTTCATCAAGGATGTCATCCAGCACAAGGATTGTCCGGCCCTGGACTGAAATTGTCGGTTCGACCTGCCATTGCATGCTGCCGCCTTGAGTGGCGCCCTGATAGCGGCCTGCCTTGATGGAGTCGAGCTCCAATGGAAAGGGAAGGTGCAGCAGAAGTTCGCTCGTAAAGAAGACTCCACCGTTGAGAACGCTGAGAACCAAGGGATTCTCTTCCTTCAGTGTGGCGGTAATTTCCTGCCCCAAGCGTTCGATCGTTTTTCGAACGGCATTGAGGTCATGGAGGCATTCGGCTTCTTCCGCCACAAGGCGGATTTCTTGAGAAAGATCCATCAGTTTTGGAATGCAAGTCGGTTGAGTCGGGCCGAGAGGGATTGATAGGCGGGATTGGCCTCAAGATGCGCGCGATTAAAGCGGGTTCGGCCCCTGAAGCGCTCCAGCCTTTCAATGCGCTGAGGGTCTTGGGGGTGCTTCAAGAGACTTTCCAGCACTTCGTCAGCGGCCCCCGGCGCGTTGCAGACCAGAACCATGTCGCAGCCGGCAGCTAGTGCCATTTGCGCGCGTTCCGGATAGCCTCCCGCAAAGGCGGCACCCGCCATGGAGAGATCATCGCTAAAGACAGCGCCGGTGAAACCAAGACGCTCTCTCAGGACCTTCTGAATCCAGAAGCTTGAGAATCCCGCGGGCTGGGTATCCAGGGCGGAATAGATGACATGGGCCGGCATGACGCCTTCGAGACCGTGTCCCATCAGGGTGCGAAATGGAATCAGATCTCTTGCGTCCAGGGTCTCAAGGTCACGGGAATCGACAGGCAAGGCCTTGTGAGAGTCTTCGACCACCCCGCCATGTCCGGGGAAATGTTTGCCGACCGCAGCCATTCCGGCACTGTGCATCCCGATCATGAATCGTCCGGCCATCCGGGTCACAGTGAAGGGGTCCGTTCCAAAGGCCCGGTCTCCGATGACCTGACTGATGCCTGACTCCACATCAAGTACCGGGGCAAAGCTGAAATCTACGCCAACGGCGCGAAGCTCTGCGGCCATGATCCATCCTGCGCCTTCCGCCAGATCCTCATCGCCTTCAAGCGCGTAGGCGCTGGCTGCAGGGAGGCGGGTAAAGCCTTCACGGAACCGCTGAACACGTCCACCTTCATGATCGACAGCAATCAGGAGTTCGGGACGAATAGCACGAATCTCGGCGATCAGAGCCGTGATCTGTTCGATCGACTCGTAATTTCGACGGAACAAGATGACCCCGCCTGCAGCCGGGTGTTGGAGACGTTCCCGTTCCACGGCATCGACTTCGAAAAGGGCCACGTCGATCATGACAGGCCCCAAAGCCAGGTTGGTCATGGCCTCAATCCTACTGTTGCTGAGCCTGCTGCGCTTGCCTGCGCTTGAAGGCTTCGAGTTGCTCGGGCGTTGCTTCTTTCTGGTGCTTTGCTTTCCAGTCAGCGTAAGGCATGCCGTAAACCACCTTGAGCGCCTCTTCGTAGTCGGTTTCAAACCCCAGATCCTGGGCCGCCGAGCTATACCATTTGGCCAGGCAGTTGCGACAGAAATCCGCGGTCAGCATCAATTCGATATTCTGAACCTCCGTGTGCGATTGAAGGTGTTCAATCAGGCGCCGAAAAGCAGCGGCTTCAATTTCGATTTGTTGCTGGTTGTCCATAGGTGGGAAGTCGGTGTGGCGGAGCGGCCATCTAACAAGGGGTTGTCCAGATGCAACTGGGGTATAATGGGCAAAGTATACAGGACCCGGGGGCTGCCCCCCCTCAACCAAACCCAATTCAAGCTCAGCCTGACTTTCGGATCCTGAAGGTCGGAACCCAAGCCATTCGTCTGCGATTGAACTCCCCAACCCCATGAAACTACTGGTCGATTTCTTTCCGATCGTGCTCTTTTTTGCCGCCTACAAGATGGCGGATATTTATGTGGCGACTCTGGCTGCCATGGCCGGGGCCGTGCTTCAGGTCGGCTATACCTGGGTCAGAACGCGCCGCTTTGAGACCATGCACCTGGTCTCTTTGGTTCTGATTGTCGTATTTGGTGGGGCAACCTGGTTCCTTCGCGATCCGACATTCATCAAGTGGAAGCCTACCGTCCTCAACTGGTTGTTTGCCGTTGTCTTCCTCGGCAGCCAGTGGATTGGCAGTGCCCCGATCATTCAGCGGATGATGGGGAGCCAGTTAGTCCTTCCTGCAGCGATCTGGCGTCGTCTAAATCTTGCATGGACCCTTTATTTCGTGGTCATCGGTGGCGTCAATCTTTATGTCGCCTTTAACTACGAAGAGAGCGTATGGGTGAATTTCAAGCTCTTTGGCATGCTGGGTCTGACCTTTGCGTTTGTCCTTTTGCAGTCTTTCTTTTTGGCTAAGCACATGCCCACTGAAACGCCAGCAAAGGATTAATTGATGTTGTTTGCCATTATTGCCGAAGACCGACCGGATAGCCTTGAACTGCGGCTCGGCGCTCGGCCCGATCATCTTGCAAGGCTTGAGCGGCTTCAGGCTGAGGGCCGTCTGGTCCTGGCTGGCCCTTTCCCTTCCGTTGCTGCCGAATCGCCGGGCCCTTTGGGCTTTACCGGCAGCCTGATTGTGGCTGAGTTTGAGACCCTGGAAGCGGCACAAGTCTGGGCCCAACAGGATCCCTATGTAACTGCCGGGGTCTATGCCCAGGTGACCATCAAACCCTTCAAGCAGGTTTTTCCCCAATGAGTGAGCGTGTTGACCGTATCCGAGCCAGCCTTGAGGCTGCGCTGACGCCCACGGCGCTGGAAATTTATGACGACTCGGCTGCCCATGCGGGCCATGCCGGAGCAGCGCATCACGGGGGCGGTCATTACTCCGTTCTGATCGTGAGCCCTCTTTTTGCTGGCAAAACGCTGGTCCAGCGACACCAGATGGTTTATCGGGCTTTAGGGAGCCTGATGCAGACCGATATCCATGCCTTGATCATCAAGGCGCATACACCCGATGAAGTTCATTAACCCAACCTCATAAAGGAATGACAGTTATGAAGATCAGCACTCTCGCTGCGGCGGTAGCCGTTGCCGTTGTTGCAACGGCTTGTGGCAAGTCCGATACACAACCCAAGATCGTTGCCACCGGCGATGTGATTGCAACCGTGAACGGCAAGCCGATCAGCAAGGCTTCTTTCGATATCCTCCAAGAGGAAGTCAACGAACGCCGTGGTGAAAATAAGATTCCGGACGACAAGATTGTTGATGAACTGATCAAGCGCGAGCTCTTGAGTCAGGATCTAGTGACCTCCGATGCCATCAAGGACCAGAAGCTGGCGGCCAAGATCGAGAATGCGGAACGGATGTTGCTGTCTCAGGCGGCGGCCGAAGTATTCATTGAGAGCGCCGAAGTCACCGATGCGGATCTGAAGAAGGAATACGACGATCGCGTGGGTCCGATGCAGAAGACCGAATATCGTGCGCGACACATCTTGGTCGACAGCGAAGCTGAAGCCAAGGACATCATTGCAAAGCTTGGTAAGGGTGAAAAGTTCGAGGCCCTAGCGAAGAAGTTTTCCAAGGATCCGGGTTCCAAGGACAAGGGTGGTGAACTGGGTTGGTTCAACCCGC
>CAYQOJ010000148.1:0-8062 GCA_964419105.1 uncultured Methylococcus sp. | reverse complement strand
GCGCGGCCGTCTGGTCGCAAGGTCAGCTTGAGGTGTCGTTCCCCGACAACCCGTTGATCCAATACCTCGAAATCACCATCAAAAAGGGGCTCAGGAAACCCCTGACCCCAGGGGCCCGCCTCAAAAAGGAGTTCGGCAGTCGGAAGGCTGATCTGATAGGCGGCGAGCGCCCCATCAGAGTGAAGGGCAATCGCGCTGATCTGGTCATCGCCGCGGCGACGCATTTCGTCGATCATGGCTGTGGTGAAGCGCTTAAGCTCTGCACGCGGTAAAGAAAGGCCTGCGGCCATGGCATGGCCGCCATAGCGGGTCACAAGGCCTGGATGACGGGTGGCAACGTCCGCGAGGACATCCCGGATATGGACGCCGGGAACCGAGCGGGCAGAACCCTTGAGTTCACTCGGGTTAAGCTCATTAATGGCAAAGGCGATGACAGGGCGATGGGTTCGATCCTTGATGCGTGACGCAACAATCCCGACGACTCCCTGATGCCAACTTTCCTCAAAAAGGCAGAGCAGGGGTTGGTCTTCATCACGCAGCGTGAGGCGGTCCAACTGCTGGAAGGCCTCATCGCGCATGCTCTGCTCGATGACACGCCGTTCCTGATTCAGCGTGCTGAGAGCCTCGGCCATGGGGCGCGCGGCCTCTTCAGAGGCGGCAATCAGGCACTCGATCCCTAGGGCCATGTCATCCAGGCGTCCTGCGGCGTTGAGCCTTGGGCCCAGCGTGAATCCGAGGTCCTGCGCCGAAAGCTCGGAGGCTTTTTTTCCGGCGACAGCAATGAGCGCTCTTATCCCGGGATGGGCTTGTTCACGCTGAATCCTGCGCAGCCCCTGCCGGACAAGGATGCGATTGGTCTGGTCAAGCCCTACGACGTCTGCAACGGTCCCCAGAGCGACAAAATCCAGAAATTGCCCCAGTTGGGGTTCGCTGCGGCCTGCCTCTTCAAAAAAACCTTGCGCTCTTAGGGTCTGTCGCAAGCCCAAAAGGACATAGAAAAGAACACCCACCCCCGAAAGGGCCTTGCTGGGAAAAGGGTCTTCCAGCTGATTGGGATTCACGATGGCATCGGCTTCAGGAAGGACTGCTCCTGGTAGGTGATGGTCGGTAATCAAAACCTTCATTCCGGCCTTTCGTGCAGCTGCCACGCCCTCATGGCTTGAGATACCGTTATCCACGGTCAAAAGGATGTCGGGTGTGCGCTCTTGGGCCAGACTGACGATTTCGGGGGTCAGTCCATAGCCATATTCGAAACGATTGGGCACCAGATAGTCGATTTGACGAAGACCCAAGGAGCGAAGACCCAAAAGGGCCACGGCCGTAGCGGTGGCGCCATCTGCATCGTAGTCGCCTATCACCAGAATCCTGAGGTTCCTGAGGATGGCATCGGCGAGGATGTGGGTCATGGTGGCCATGCCGGTGAGGAGGCGAGGATCAGGAAGCTTTCCAAAGGAAAGGTCCAGTTCGCTGGCGCTCCTGACGCCACGTTGGCTGTAGATGCGGCTGAGTAAGGGGGGCAGCGATCCCAGCGCGCTTTGAGGCGCAGGCGTAGCCCTGACGATAGCCTGTTTCAGGGGGTGGTGGAGCATGCAGGCTAGAGTCGGATCGTCATGTAATGGTCGATCAGGAGCGCTGAAAAAATGCCTGCGAGGTAAACCAGGGAAAAGCCGAAAGTGCGCATGGCGAGCCGGTTGTCCTTGGCTCGTTTCAGCCGGATGGCGTAACTTAAGAAAATCAAACCCAGAACCAGTGCGCTGGCCAGATAAATGAGTCCACTCATACCGGTGAAATAGGGAAGAAGGCTCGAGATCAGTAAGAGGATCGTGTAGAGAAGGATGTGCAACTTGGTGACTTCATCTCCGTAGATCACTGGCAGCATCGGCATATCGGCCAGTCGATACTCATCCTTCTTGGCCAGAGCGAGTGGCCAGAAATGCGGAGGCGTCCAGATGAAAATCAGGAGAAACAGAAGTAAGGAGTGCGGGTCGACAGTTCCGGTAATGGCGCACCAACCAAGAACTGGGGGTGCGGCACCTGCAGCGCCCCCGATCACGATATTTTGTGTTGTGACCCGCTTGAGATAGCGGGTGTAGATCACGGCATAGCCGATCAGCGAGACGAAGGTCAGGACTGCGGTGAGGGGGTTGACCCAAAACCAAAGAAGAATCATGGAAATGAGCCCCAGAAGGAGCGCAAATCGGTTGGCAGCTTGAGGTGTCAGTTGGGATTGCGGCAGGGGGCGATCTTCGGTCCGACCCATTTTGCGATCGATTTCCCGATCGTAGACATGATTCAGGGCAGCGGCCGATGCGGCGGCAAGACCAATTCCGATGGCTCCGGCCAGGCTCTCAATGAGCGGCGGCCAACCGGGGACGGCCATGAACATCCCGATGATCGCAGTGAACACAATCGCTCCGACGACCCGCAGCTTGCAAAGCCCAAGATAAGCTCGCCAACGGGGTAACGCAGGTTTGGATGAGAGGGTTTCGGTCATGGTGGCGGAAATCTTTTGACGTCGACGGAAACTTTTCGGGGAACCTTTCCCCTCGGGTGGCGTGTCTATAATACGCGCTTGCGCTCGGTCCCGGCCTCCGGAACCCTTCAAGGCGCCCTTCACGATTTAAAAGGACTTCAGGGAGAACGGCAAAATGCGTGTCCTCTGTTTGGGAGCAGCCCTGATGGCGCTGCCCATGGCCCTAGCGGCTTCAGAGCCCAAGGTGTTTGAGACCCGGCTTGAAAACGGACTCAAAATTCTGGTTCAGGAGGACCACCGTGCGCCTGTGGTGGTTTCCCAGGTTTGGTACAAGGTGGGTGCCAGCAGTGAGTACGCTGGAGTAACGGGTGTTTCCCATATGCTGGAACACATGATGTTCAAGGGCACCGCGCGGCATCCGGCCGGCGAGTTCTCGAGAATCGTTGCGGCCAACGGGGGCCGCGAAAACGCCTTTACCAGTCAGGACTACACCACCTACTTTCAGATGCTGGAGCGCTCGAAGCTGCCCGTGAGCCTTGAGCTTGAGGCAGACCGCATGCGAAATGTCCGCTTCATCGAAACCGAGTATGCCAAGGAGCATCAGGTCGTCCTGGAGGAGCGAAGGCTCCGGACCGACGATCAGCCCCATGCCAAGCTGCAAGAGCATTTCGATGCCGTGGCCTATACCAATAGCCCGTATCGTAATCCAGTGATTGGCTGGCCAGATGACATCACCAACCTGTCTCTGGATCACGTCAAAAAGTGGTACCAACTCTGGTACGCACCGAATAACGCGACGCTGGTTGTCGTTGGAGATGTCCGCCCTGAAGACGTTGTGCGCGAGGCACGCAAGCAGTTTGGCGGTCTCAAGCCCAGTGTTCTTCCTCAACCCAGAGTGGAGCAAGAGGTCGAACAGTTGGGGCTTCGACGTCTGACAGTGCGGCTTCCGGCCAAGCTCCCCCATCTTCTGATGGGCTTCAAGGTGCCTTCGCTGAAGACCGTACAGGATGAGAAGGAGGCTTATGCCTTGGAAGTGGCTGCAGGCATCCTGGATGGGGGCAACAGTGCGCGTTTCTCAAAGAATCTCGTCCGCGGACAGCAAATTGCTGCCTCTACCGGGGTGGGATATGAGCTTTATGCCCGGTTGCAGACCCTCTTCATGATTGAAGGCACGCCATCACAAAGCCAGACGGTTGATTCACTCGAGACGGCTCTTTTGAACCAAGTTAAGCGCCTTCGCGAGGAGCCGGTCACAGAAGAGGAGCTTCAGCGGGTGAAGGCGCAAGTTTTGGCCAACCATGTCTATCAGCTGGATTCGGCCTTCTATCAGGCGATGCAGTTGGGTACCGCCGAAACGGTGGGTCTTGGCTGGAAGAAGATCGGCGAGTATGAAACGCGTATCAACGAGGTGACGGCCGCTGACATTCTGGCCGCTGCCAAGAAATACCTGATCGAGGACCGGCTGACCGTTGCACGGCTGGATCCTCTGCCGCTTCCCGATGGTGCGCCGGCCCCGGAGGCTTCGGCCATAGGAGGGGGTCATGTTCGATAGTCCACGAGTCAAAACGATGCGATTTTTGATGCTGGGTATTTTCCTGCTGGCGGGTGTTTCCGAGGTACGGGCCGTTCCGGAAATTCAAAACTGGACCACGCCCACGGGAGGTCGGGTTCTCTTCGTCCCCACAGAAGGTCTTCCGATGCTGGACATGCGGATGGTGTTCGACGCTGGAAGTGCCCGGGATGGCCGGGAGTTCGGAATCGCTGCGCTGACCGCCGGCATGCTGGACAGTGGCGCTGGATCCATGGATGCGGACACGATTGCAATTCGGCTGGATGCGATCGGCGCCATCTTGTCCTCGGGTGCAACCCGGGATTCTGCGCACCTCGCTTTGAGAACGTTAACCGACCCTCCCAAGCTCAAAGAGGCCCTCGAGGTTTTTGAGACGGTCATCAGCCAGCCGCGGTTTGAGACCAAGGATTTCGAGCGTGAAAAAAACCGGGTATTGCTGGGCATTCAGCAGAAAGGTGAGGATCCCGGTGAGATCAGCGAGATGGCCTTCATGAAGGCGCTCTATGGTGAGCATCCCTATGCCCATCCCGTCGAGGGGCTCAGGGAAACGGTTGAAAAGCTGACGGCCAAGGATCTTGCCCGGTTCCACAAAGAAGCCTACACCCGGGGGAATGCGATCTTGGTGATGGTGGGTCAAGTGACGCGAACGGAGGCCGAGGCGATCGCGGCTCAGGTCTATTCCCGCATCCCAGAGGGGGCCGCCAAGCCGGCTTTGGAGGACCCCGCGCCGCTTTCCGGCGCGGAAACCCTGACGACTGCGTTTCCTTCCGAGCAAACCCATGTGTACGCTGGGGTTTTGGGGCTCAAGGCCAATGATCCGGATTATTTCCCGCTGGTGGTGGGGAACCACATCCTCGGGGGAAGTGGTCTGGTTTCAAGAATCATGGAGGAAGTCCGGGAGAAAAAGGGGCTGGCCTACAGTGCCTTCAGCTATTTCCTTCCCATGCGAGTCCAGGGCCCCTACCAGATTGGGCTTCAAAGCAAGAATGCATCCGCCCTCGAGGCCACAGAGATTGCCGTCAGGACACTCCGTGAATTCGTGAACAAGGGCCCTAGCGACAAGGAGCTCGATGCGGCCAAAAAGAACATCATTGGAGGTTATGTCCTGCGTTTGGACAGCAATGCGAAATTAATTGGTGAAGTGGCTGCCATTGGCTTCCTTGGGCGGCCTCTGGACTGGTTGAACCGTTACACCGCACACGTGGAAGCGGTAACCCGAGAGGACATCCAGCGCGCCTTCAAGGCCCGCATTGACCCTGACCGACTCAAAACCGTTATGGTCGGGGGCGTGAAGCCGGCAGCGAATGGCGGTCAGTAAGCAGGAGATCCGGATTATCGGGGGGCGATTTCGGAGCCGGAAGCTTCGGTTTCCGGATGCAGAAGGGCTCCGGCCGACGCCAGATCGCGTCCGTGAAACCCTTTTTAACTGGCTTCGAGACACCACGGAAGGGGCCCGATGTCTGGATCTTTATGCAGGCAGTGGTGCGCTTGGATTTGAAGCGGTGTCCCGTGGGGCACGCCGAGTGGTCATGGTTGATGACCAAAAGGCGGTCGTTCAGTCGCTCAAACACCACTGTGAGACGCTCGACGCCCCGGAAGTCGTGGTGGTCCCGGCCAATGCCCGGGATTTTCTCAAAGGCAATCCCGAGGTTTTTGATGTGGTCTTCCTCGATCCACCCTTTCGCAAGGGATGGCTACCCTCTGCGGGTGCCCTCCTGGAAAGGGGGGGGTGGTTGGCC
The DNA here is from genome assembly GCA_964419105.1 of uncultured Methylococcus sp. Classification (GTDB taxonomy): domain Bacteria; phylum Pseudomonadota; class Gammaproteobacteria; order Methylococcales; family Methylococcaceae; genus UBA6136. Next base: position 2,280 of record CAYQOJ010000148.1, on the reverse strand, counting down.
CAGGATGCTTGGATTTATGTCGAGGCGGAGCGCGAATTCGACTTTTCGGGTTTACCTCCCGTTTGGCGATGTCTTCGACAGGGGGAAGCAGGCGATGTGGCCTATCGACTTTATCAACGCCAACGGGTGGAGCTATAAATGAGTATCACGGCAATCTATCCCGGGACCTTTGATCCGATTACTGATGGTCACGTTGATCTTGCCGAGCGAGCTGCCCGTATGTTCGGGAAAGTCGTGGTGGCGGTCGCGGAAAACAGGAACAAGGGCCCACTCTTTACCCTCGAAGAACGTGTTTCGATGGCCAAAGAGGCGCTTAAGAGCACCTCAAACATTGAAGTCATCGGGTTTGATACGCTCCTTATTGAGTGCGCACGCCAAACCGGAAGTGCCGTGATTTTGAGAGGTCTCCGGGCGGTGTCGGATTTCGAGTTCGAATTCCAGCTGGCCGGAATGAACCGTCACCTCGGCCCTGAAATCGAGACCGTTTTCATGACGCCGAGTGAGCGCTATGCCTTTATTTCGTCATCCCTGATTCGCGAGATTGCGCGCTTTGGAGGCGACGTATCGGCCTTTGTACCCGACGGGGTGAGAACTGCGCTCTTGGGTAAACTGAATCGAGCGGGCTAGAGAAGATGGCACTTTTAATAACCGATGAATGCATCAATTGTGATGTCTGCGAACCTGAATGCCCGAACGGTGCGATTTCTGAGGGGGAGAAGATTTATCAGATCGACCCCGGATTTTGTACCGAATGCGTGGGTCATCATCCGGATCCCCAATGCTTGAGAGTCTGTCCGGTCGAATGCATCATTCACGATCCGGCTCATCCCGAATCCCAAGACGCTCTCTATGCCAAGTACCTCAAAATTTCAGGGGCGGGATCGGCCTAGAGTTTGAGTTCGGATCCCAGGCTCTCGCTGGTCTGGGTTGGTGTCCTTGGCCCTTCGGAATCTCGGATTCGGTCCAGGTGGCTTCGCGCCATCGTCACATCCTGAGTCAGCGCTTCGACCGTGGTCTGCATATTGGCCAGCGCCTTGACCTTGTAGTTCGCCATCAGATCCAGTGTGGCATAGATGTGGGTAAACGCCCCCCGAAGCTGTTGTAAGTCCAGCGTGGCATGGGCGGCTTTCTCGTGGATGGCGCCCGCCTGCGTTTTCATCATTTCGGCTGTAGATGCGATCAGATCGCTGGTCCGGCTATTGAGTGCGGAGACCTGTTCCAGAACGAGCCGCTGGTTGGCGAGCGCTTGGGCCACGATCACCGCGGTGCGAAGCGCTGACAGCGTCGTGGTGGCGGTTCGATCGACGCCTTTAATCAGTTCGAGGTTGTTTTTTCGAATCATATCCATGGCGAGGTAGCCTTGGACGGTCACCGCCAGTTGAGTCAGGAGATCCTGGACCTTCTGGCGAATATAGAACAGGAGTTCCTCCCGAACGATGCGGGCCTTCTCAGGGTCGGTGCGATCGATCTCGTTGAGCTGCGCCTCGAGCGCAGCATCAATGCGTCGGCCGACATAAATGTATTGTTCCAGCCGTTCCATGATGCTCCAGGCCTGAATTTTTTCTTCCTCGATGGCCGCATTATCCTTGCGCAGTTCATCCTGGCCGTCGTAGAGGCTTTTTAAGATGGCATCGAGGTGGCTCTGGGCGGATTCAAAGCGAAGGAAGTAATCCTTGAGGCGACTCCCCATGGGAATAAAACCCAGGAGCCTCTTCGGGGCAAGAAGGTCGCCCTGGCGGCCGGGATCCAGATCCTCGAGCGTTTTACGGAGTTCGAGAAGGGAGCGGGAGACGGAGGAATTTTCATCCATGAGACCGCCCCGGACGGATCTTGCAGGTTGCTCGAGCAATCGGTTCGAAATTTGAGCCGCGGCACGAATGTCCTCATGCGCCAATGTATGGACGCCCTCAACCCGGGATTTGAAGCCCTCGCTATCCAGCGGTTCTAAAAGGATCGCCTGAAGGAAGTGATCAACCCGCAGGTCCAGATCCGAAAGCGTTTCAGGTTTGAGGCGGACCAAGCCCTCGGCTTCCCCGGGGGCGACTCGCCTTGGTGGTTCAGGGGGGGTCAATTCAAGGGGCGAGGGTGTAGGTTCGGACATGGACAACGCTCCCGGGGGCATTCCCCATCGGTGGATAAGGATCAATTGTATCGCAGGGGTTGACGATCACTGGTGATTGGGGCCATTACTGGACTGAATGGCTCTAAATTGCTATATTGGCAGCGATTTAGCCGAATTCTCCCCCGGATTCTGCGCGGCGATATCGGGTCCGTTCCCGG
>CAYQOJ010000147.1:0-8161 GCA_964419105.1 uncultured Methylococcus sp. | reverse complement strand
TCCTGGAGTCGAATGTGGGCATCGGTATTGATGTCCTTTTTGGTGGAGGCGCTGGTGATTTTCAACAGTTGGCGGATGCGGGCTATTTAGTTGCCGGAGAACCGGCTGCCGGAACGGGCATTTCAGGGATTCGACAGCGCCATCCGGACTGGTTTTCTGAAGGGAGCATACCCGAGTCGTTTGCGGGCGAACGCTATCGAGATGTGAAGGACCGATGGGTCGGCGTCGTCCTTGCAAGCTTCGGGATCATTTACAACAAAGATGTCTATCGTGAACTGGGCAATCTTCCTGCTCCCATCGAGTGGAATGATCTTGCAAGTCCCAAGCTCGCCGGACATCTGGCCTTGGCGGATCCTATGAAGAGTGGATCCGTTGCAAAAGCGTTCGAACTAATGGTGCAGCAACAGATGCAGGAGAGTTATCGACGGCGGGTGGCTGTCGGTGATTTTAATGCTGAGGCCCATGCGATCGAGGAAGGCTGGTTATCGGGTCTCAGATTAATACAGCGTCTTTCTGGTAACGCGCGGTACTTTACTGACTCGGCTGGAAAGATCGGACTTGAGGTTGCTCGCGGAGATGCGGCAGCAGGAATGGCAATCGACACGTATGGTCGAACCCTCAGGGATTATGTTCGTAATGACCAGGGAGAATCACGGATTGGCTATGTGACCCCCAAAAATGGCACATCTTTGAGCGTAGACCCGGTCGCTCTTCTCAGAGGCGCTCCAAATCCGCAGTTGGCAACGGCCTTTATCGAATTTCTTCTATCTCCCGAAGGGCAGAGGATATGGACGTTGAAGCCCGGTTTGGCGCAGGGCCCCAGAACTTTCGCGCTTCGACGTTTCCCCGTCCGGAGAGATCTTTACGGCGAAGGAGAGAGGCGGCTTTCCACCGACCCCTCGGCTGATCCTTATGCGGAAGTTACAGGTTTCACCTACCACCCGGAATGGACCCAGGTGCTATTTCCTGCATTACGGTTTGTCATTCGTGTCACCTGTGTCGATCCCCACGAAGAATTGGCTCGTGCGTGGCATGCCATCGTGCGAGGGGGGCTCCAACCCGACGCCTTGCGGGTGTTTCATGATCTGGATGGTCTGACATTGACCGAAGTGCGAGAGACCCTATTACCCACTCTCAAACAGCGGGATAAGGTTCGTGAGATGGAGCTGGCTCGTCAGATGGGAGATCGATTCAGGCAACGCTATCTTAAAGCCGAGCGCTTGGCACAGGGAGGAGGGTTCAAGTGAAGAACGTGTTTACCAAGGCCGTTTTTTTCGGAACGCTCCTATTCTTCGCGGCCTTCTTCCTGTGGCCGCTCTGGGTGACTTTAGAAACGGCAGTTCTCAACCCTCAAGGTCAATTGACTCTGGCATACCTGCGTGAGGTTTTTATCAATCCCCTCTATCGGGAAGGTCTTTTCAATTCACTCCTGATTGCGATTTGGACAACTCTGGGTTGCATCGGTCTTTCGATGCCTTTGGCGCTCTTGTATGTTGGCTATCGATTTCCCGGCAGGGAGGCTTTTCATGCGCTTGCCTTAAGTCCATTGATGTTGCCGCCGTTTGTGGGAGCCTTGGGGGTTCAAATGATTCTCGGACGGCATGGGAGTCTTAACAGCCTTCTCGACGGTCTGGGGCTAATCGCTCCCGATGCTCCCCCGGATTGGTTGGGGGGGGGGCGCATGTTGGGGGTCGTCGTGATGAATGTGCTTCACCTTTACCCTATCCTCTACATCAACTTATCGAATACCCTGGCTAAATTGGATCCAGCCTTGGACGAGGCTGCGAGCAGTCTTGGATCATCCCCCTTGAGGCGGTTCCTTCGAATTACGTTGCCGCTCACGCTGCCCGGTCTTTTTGCCGGGGCATCGATTTCCTTTATCTGGGCTTTCACGGAACTTGGGGTTCCTCTTATTTTTGATTTTGATCGGGTGACAGCCGTTCAGATCTTCAATTCCATTCGCGATTTAAGCGGAAATCCATTCCCGTACGCTTTAGTCATGGTGCTCCTCCTATCGACAACCCTGGTTTTTATCATCAGTCGGCTGTTTTTCAGGGGGGATCAGATCGAAGGCGGAGGGCGTGCCTTGCGGCTCCATGAGGTCAAGAGGCCTGACCCGCTGACCGCGATTGGAATCAGCGCGATTTTCCTGGGTGTAACGGTCTTGGCGTTGGGTCCGCATCTGGGTGTGCTTCTGCTTGCTTTGGCTCGGGACTGGTACGGCACCTTTCTTCCATCCAGCCTGACCCTTGATCACTTTAAAGCGGCTTTAGGAAATGACCTGACGCTACCTTCGATTGCTAATAGTCTTCGTTATGCGGGGGCGTCGACCATTTTGGATTTGCTATTGGGTTCGGCAGTAGCCTGGGTGTTGGTTCGCAGTCAAATTCGAGGGCGGGCACTACTGGATGGGTTGGTCATGCTCCCTCTCTCTGTTCCCGGCATCGTGCTGGCTTTTGGTTATCTCGCTTTATCCCGCGAGGGAAAGCCGTTGGACTTCCTGATCACCGACGGCGATCCCTTCTTTCTGATGGTGGTGGCCTATGCTATGCGTCGGCTTCCCTATGTTGTAAGGGCGATGTCAGCGGGATTACTTCAGATCAGCCCAGTTTTAGAGGAGGCGGCTGAGAACCTCGGCGCCAATCCCCGTCGGTCTTTCATTCGGGTGACCTTGCCTCTGGCGCTACCCTCTCTGTTGGCAGGAGGCGTGCTGGCTTTTGCCTTTGCGATGCTCGAAGTCAGTGACTCAATGATTTTGGCTCAGCGAACGATACATTTTCCGATTACCAAAGCGATCTATACGCTGGCGGGAACCATCGGTGAAGGACCGGCACTGGCTGGTGCTCTGGGTGTCTGGGCCATGGCCTTCTTGGTGATTCTATTGATGGGACTTGCCTTGCTTTCGGGGGGGAGATTGTCGCGCTATTTTCGGTAAGCTCCTAAACATTTAGTTGAACTTTGCTCTCGCGAGCTTATTGCTATTTAACTTAACTACACATGGAATTTTCTTTCCTGTGCATGCACCACTCCATCCCAGGAACTTTGACCCCGGCGCGGGAGTGGGCGTAAGACGAACAGTCATCCTTTTCGTGAAGGCGTAACTGCAGAGGTCACCACAATCAATTCCGGTGGGATCACTTGTGACTTTGCCACTACCCTTGGTGATTCTTACACTAAGCGTTGAATTGGGTGATGGGTAGACCGGGGGGGTAATGTTGATGATTGAATTAAGTGTGGCCGGCAAATAACTTTCGTTTCCCCCCTGAGATGACTCCAGTTGACATTCTCCCGGAGCAATGGCCTTGAGAATGTTCTGATCGACGTTGCATGCCGATGGGCTGATGCTTTTTATTGCGACGGGAAGCCCTGAGCTTGATGAAGCCGAAATACCTGTTGAGGATCCCCAAGTCACAGATGAAGGAGCTGAGAGGGTAATAGTTTGCTCCTGCTTTCCATTCGCGAGCCATTGGCCAAGGCCTCCGTTTGAATAAGTCTTGCTGAATAGCCCATAAACGTTTGATCCGGATAGATTTGAGCAACTCGAATCACCCCCGAACAGTTGCCCGAAAAGGTATCTGTTTCTGTCGAGAAAAATACCACTTCCACTGCTCCCACCTTCAGTTGTTCCGGAACGAAATACAAGATCAACAAATGAGGCATCACCCTGACTGGATTTGTTGCAATCAAACGAGCCATTTCCGATAGAAAAGCAGCTTAGATATTCCTGCGTACTTCCAAAACTGATTTTCTGAAGATCACCTGTTGGGTTATGTAGCCCGGTTGCTTGTATGCCGAGGTTGGGAGTTGAATTAGTCCATCCTGAAAATGTAGCTCCCGCAGGAGGCGGGTTGTTCAGTAAAAGAAAAGTGGCATCAGTTGACGCCGAGGTATAGAGAATTTGCCCACCGCCATTGGTCCTTGCAATGCCAGCGTAAGGCCTATCACTGTTACAACTGGATGAGTAGAAAAACCAAAAGGTATTGATCGTAGTTGCAGTGGCTTGATTGTTAACGCAGTGGTTAGCTGTTAGAAAGTATGGTGCGTTGGACTGTGCGGTGTCATTAAGAAGAGTTCCTGTGCAAAGGTATGAATTACCGTCTTCTACAAACGTGATCCTTGCCACCGCGTTTGTCGCAGCTGACCAGTCGGAGTAACATCTGGAGTCAAGGTTACAAGACGCTGCTGCCTTTTCTTTTAGGGGATTGACCCGAGCAGCGGATGGGTCAACAGCCAAGTGAGATATTCCCACTACGGAGAACTGAACCTCTTTCGAATCAAGTCCGGCTGGAAGATACATTTCAAGCCCGATTGTCTCCCCTTGTATCACCGGAGACCAATATACGTAGCGGTTCACGGGTTTATTTTCAGTTCGGCTAATTAGCTCCTGCTGAGCCAAAACTTCGGCCCCACTGATGGTTTCCACACTCGCAAGTGCAGAACCATGGAATCTCAATTCGGCAGCATTTGGAAGCTTGTCGAAAACCAGTCCCAGTCTCAAGGCTGCAGCCCCTGATTCATCCAGTTGAAAGTGCCCGACTGTGCCACCTCCGTCTGCCGGCCTCCAGTCCATAGCAGCGGATGCATCTTGAGCGTTTCCGAGTTCAGAGACGGGTCTAGAGAATCCGATTTTCCTTGCCCCGCCGGAGCGCTCTTTCATGCGTCGATCGATTTCATTTTTTTCGAGCGGGATTAACCGCAAGTGGGCGCCACGATTTCTGCTTTTTTCAAATCGCAGGACATGATCAGATGCTTTTTTTCGGGCTTCTTTAGCCGGCGAATAGATTCGTGGTTCTACCCAAAGGGGATCTGGTGTCCTTGCCCAGGCTGCATTTACAAATAAAAACAGAATGAGAACTGTTTTATTTATCGATTTGATCGGCATGATTAAGACTCACTTTAAGTCGGACATTTCAAGGTCCACGAAGCCAGACGGTAATCATCTGCTCAGTCTCCAGAATCAACCTTGTTGTCCTTGTGATGCCTGAGTTCCAAGAATCACTCGGCAATCTGGATTCTGACGGTCGCCTTAACTTTTTCTCTAAATGGTGCATAGAAACCGGGGACTTTGAACCTCATCGCCCGAAAAGGACGATCCTAAGCATGGCTACAATGCCCTGAATCTTTCGAAACAGGCTGGCTTCCTGATGCAGAAGCTCAACACCAGGAAGCTTGAGACCCCAAGCCAAGCGGCGTAAGCGTTGCTTGACTGGCGTTTCCAGTTTGCCGTCAGCGGCCAGCTCCATGAACAGTGCCTTGACGTTGCCGAGGTCGAAAAAATCTTTTTGCCAGGCCCACTGATAGTTTCCGCCATAGCGGAACCAGGACCCGCCAAGCCCTGCCACTTCATATTCCGTTCCATCATCCCGTTTGACAGGAGCGACCTGTCGCCAGATGCCAATCACTTCACCCTGGACTTCATCAATGATGAGCTTGTCGTAGGGATAGCGCCATTTCTCGAATCCTTCCATGTGGGCACCCAGCGCCCAATCCTCGATTTCCTTTCGGCCGCGTGCGATGAATTCCCGATTGGGCCCCATGTTCCAGCTGTATTCAGCGTCTTCCCGGTACATGTTTCCAAGGGACTTGATCCAGTTGCCTGCATCTTCTGACGCGCGATTGGCCTCAAGCCAGCGGCGGATCATTTCTTCGATTTCTTCGCGGGGGTAGGCGGGCATGGCAAACTTCCTAGGATTTAAGAGGGCATGAAGAGCTCCTCGGCCGTGTCCAGTCGGGGAACCAAAGACATTTATCCTAGACCAAAGGGGGGTTGTGCTCAAAGTCCACGATGGGAATTGGGCTTATTGCCACAGGTTCAGACAAAGGCTGATAATGATGCCCAAGTTGAAATTCCGGGAACCCCTTCCGGTTCATAATAAGAAGCACCCTAAATAAGGTGACATGCTCAATGGCTCCTATCAGTGTGGGTTTGCTGAAAGATGCAAACATCAATGGCCTTAAAGACCTGGCGGAATCGATCTGGACGATCACCTACCGAGATGTGATCTCTCAAGCCCAGATCCGCTATATGCTCGATCGCTTGTATCAGTCGGATCTCCTTCGTGAACAGGTCTCTTCCGGAAACCCGCTCCTTGGCGCGTATTCAGGTGAAGATCTCGTGGGTTATGCCCATGTTTTTATCGAGGGTCATCAATCCCGTCTCGACAAACTCTATGTCGATACCCTGTATCAGGGGCTTGGGATTGGTCGAAAGCTCGTTGCGGCGGCTGAAAGATTTGCCTTGGATTGTGACTGTAGCCTCATGACGCTCAGAGTCAACCGCAACAACCTGAATGCCGTCGCCGCCTATGAACGTTTCGGGTTTGGGATCGTTGCGACAAACAAGAAGGAGATTGGTGGAGGGTACATCATGGACGACTACTTGATGCTAAAAGACCTCGTAGCTGAAAGCTGACCCTTCGTTTTTCTGGGATTTGCCCCAAAGAAATAGGGCATATGACCCACAAGATCTGCGACAAAATACCACATTTATTCATGGGCTTAGCTCCCTTAGGATGGCTGCAACTTCAAACGAAGTTCCGGACTCTCTCTGATTCTGTGGCGCCCATTTTGAGGCGCCTTTTTTTATCTTAAATCGCCCTCAAACTTGACCGCGATCAAGTCGGTCGCGCCTTGAGCGATCAAAATGACGGCCACGTAGGCCATGACTTATGTGACTTTTCCTCTTCGTCGGTTGGTCGCCTCATGCGCGGGTGGCCAGCCGTTTTTTTGCCAGTTACGGTTCGGGAACTCCTTGTAAACGCTGAGGTCACAACAAGTGCTTTGCAACAAGCGCAAACTTGGCCGCGTCGCATTTCAACGCTGTTATCCCCCACTCTTGGCGGCGCGGCACTTTTTGACCCGTTATCTACTGAACGATCGTTACGACAGGATAAATACCGGTAAAATCGACGATTCCCCTTGTTCCTGGTTGCAAATTGAATGTCGTTTCTCGGGTATGCCAACCATTGGTTCTTTCGCTGTCTGATCTTATCGATCTGCCTGACTTTGACTGGGTGTGGGTCTTCGAATGAAGTTGAGGAGTTTGTAGGACAGCAGCAAGGCACCACCTACCACATCAAGGTCGTTATCGATCCTTCCAAGATATCCGAGACTTCGATTCGGGAGCTTATTGATGGGATATTTGCGAGGATCGATCTAGCGGTTTCAAATTACCGGGATGATTCGGAACTGAGTCGCTTCAATCATCAAAAAACCACGGACTGGATCCCCGTATCCGCTGAGCTCGCCTATCTGACGTCCCTCGCTCGTGAAGTCAGTGACAAGACCCGGGGCTGTTTTGACCTCACGATCAAACCCTTATTTGATCTTTGGGGATTTTCCAAGGCGGGTCCCCAAAAAGTCCCGCCGAACGCCGAAATCCGTCGAGTCATGAAGCATATCGGGATGGGGCGAATCGAGGTGGATCGCTCGGGGCTCAGAATGCGCAAGCGCGACCCCGAAATCCAGCTCGACCTCTCTTCGATTGGCCAAGGTTATACCGTTGGTGAGATTGCCAGTGCGCTCGAACAACTCGGCGTGGTGGACTATCTGGTGGAAATTGGCGGCGAACTCAAGGTCCGGGGACGTAAGCCCGATGGGAGCCATTGGCGCGTCGCGGTTGAAAAGCCATCGCCTTTCAGCAAGGAAATCCAAAGCTTGATTGATGTCCGTCAAATTCAGGGAACTGCCATCATGACGGCAGGAACCTACCGACATTATTTCGAGCAGGAAGGCCAAGTCTATTCTCACATCATGGATCCCCGATCAGGGCGTCCTGTGACGCACAATCTTTTGTCCGTGACGATTCTTCACGAGGATCCCACACTCGCAGATCTTTGGGATACGGCGCTTCTTTGCGTCGGCGAAGATGAAGCGCTGAAGATCGCCAAGGAGGAAAATCTCAAGGTACTTCTCATCTCTGACCATGCGCATCAGTTGGTCGAGACCATGAGCCCGGCCTTCCTCAAAGAAAAAGATGCAGCTGCGGAGCAGGGGATTGGTCTTAGCTATCCCGCAAAACAAAATTGAGAGCGATAAAAGCGACGTGAAATCATTAAGTCAAGGAACGATGGCTGTTTTGGGCTGGGTGATACTTTTCCTCTCATTGCCGATAGAGGCCATGGCGGGTGAGGGGTTTGCATCCCAGCCGCTCAATCTCACG
>CAYQOJ010000146.1:0-8173 GCA_964419105.1 uncultured Methylococcus sp. | reverse complement strand
CCTTCAAGCCTGAGCGGGATGGCCTTTTCTGTGCCAAGATTTTCGGGCCTGTCAGCGATTACGAGTGTCTTTGTGGAAAATACAAGCGTCTGAAGCACCGCGGTGTGATCTGCGAGAAGTGCGGTGTTGAGGTGACGCTGTCCAAGGTCCGTCGTGAGCGTATGGGCCATATCGAACTGGCTAGCCCGGTTGCGCACATCTGGTTCCTGAAGTCGCTGCCCTCCCGCATCGCCCTCTTGCTCGACATGACCCTGCGTGAAATCGAACGAGTCCTCTATTTCGAATCCTACGTCATCATCGATCCCATGCAGACGCCGCTTGAGCGGGGTAAGCTCCTGAATGAGGAGGAGTTCTACGAAGCATCTCAACAGTACGGTGAAGACTTTGTTGCCAAAATGGGCGCAGAGGCTATTCATGAACTGCTTCGCACCATGGATCTTGTCCATGAAGTCGAAATGTTGCGCGAAGGCATTGAAGGAACTAACTCTGAAGCCAAGATCAAGAAGTACACGAAGCGCCTCAAAGCGATCGAGTCTTTGATCACTTCGAACAACAAGCCGGAATGGATGATCCTTACGGTACTTCCGGTTCTGCCCCCCGAACTGCGTCCTTTGGTCCCGCTGGATGGGGGTCGTTTCGCGACGTCCGATTTGAATGACCTCTATCGCCGGGTTATCAACCGTAATAACCGACTCAAGCGTCTTTTGGACCTGAATGCGCCTGACATCATCGTACGCAATGAAAAGCGTATGTTGCAGGAATCGGTCGATGCTCTTCTTGACAACGGTCGTCGTGGTCGTGCCATCACGGGATCCAACAAGCGCCCGCTCAAGTCGCTGGCAGACATGATCAAGGGTAAGCAGGGTCGTTTCCGTCAGAACCTTCTCGGGAAGCGTGTCGACTACTCGGGTCGTTCCGTGATCGTGGTCGGCCCGACCCTGAAGCTCCATCAGTGTGGTCTTCCGAAGAAAATGGCGCTGGAGCTCTTCAAGCCTTTTATCTTCAGTAAGCTTCAGTTCCGTGGGCTTGCGACCACCATCAAGGCCGCAAAGAAGATGGTCGAAAAGGAAAGCCCAGAAGTATGGGATATCCTTGATGAGGTGATTCGCGAACATCCGGTTATGCTGAATCGTGCGCCCACGCTTCACCGCCTGGGCATCCAGGCGTTCGAGCCCGTGCTGGTGGAGGGCAAGGCCATCCAGCTGCACCCGCTCGTGTGTAGTGCGTTCAACGCCGACTTCGACGGTGACCAGATGGCCGTCCATGTGCCGTTGTCGCTTGAAGCCCAGTTGGAAGCTCGCACGCTGATGATGGCAACCAACAACATTCTCTCACCAGCCAACGGTGAGCCGATCATCAATCCGACCCAGGACGTTGTCCTTGGCCTCTACTACATGAGCCGTGAGCGTCTCGACGCCAAGGGCACCGGAATGGTGTTCTCAGACGTCGATGAGGTACAGCGTGCCCTGAATAATAAGGTCATCGACATTCAGGCACGAATCACCGTCCGATTGAATGAGACCGTCATTCATGAAGATGGGACCCGCGAAACCCGCCTGCGCCGTGTCGAAACGACGGCCGGTCGCGCCATCATCTGGACCATCGTCCCGGAAGGCCTGCCCTTCGAAATGGTCAACGTGGACATGACCAAGAAGGCCATTTCGCGACTGATCAATCAGTCCTACCGTTCCCTCGGCATCAAGGCCTCCGTGGTCTTCGCTGATAAGTTGATGTACCTCGGATTCTCCAACGCAACTCGCGCTGGTGTTTCTTTTGGTGTCGACGATATGGCGATTCCTGGTCGTAAGGAAGAAATCATCGTCGCGGCTGAAGCGGAAGTGAAGGAGATTCAGAACCAGTATGCATCGGGTCTGGTAACGGACGGCGAACGCTATAACAAGGTTGTTGATATCTGGTCACACGCCAATGATCAGGTCGCTAAGGTGATGATGGAAGGACTCGGAACCGATGAGGTCGAACTTCCAGATGGCACTAAGAGCGAACAGAAGTCATTCAACTCCGTTTTCATGATGGCTGACTCCGGGGCCCGAGGCTCGGCTGCCCAGATCCGGCAGCTGGCGGGTATGCGAGGCCTGATGGCGAAGCCGGATGGCTCCATTATTGAGACTCCGATTACGGCGAACTTCCGCGAAGGTTTGGACGTACTCCAGTACTTCATCTCGACGCATGGTGCACGTAAGGGCTTGGCAGATACGGCACTCAAGACGGCAAACTCCGGTTACCTGACCCGTCGTCTGGTCGACGTGGCGCAGGATCTGGTGATTACCGAAGACGATTGCGGTACCAATGAAGGTCTTTTGATGAGTCCGCTGATTGAAGGCGGTGACGTGGTTGAGCCGCTCGCAGAGCGGGTCCTCGGCCGCGTAGTCGCTGAAGATGTGCTTCATCCTGCAAGTCAAGAGCTCATTCTTTCAGCGGGTGCCATGCTGGACGAAGCGGCCGTTGCACTTCTGGAAGAACACAGCGTCGATAACGTTCGTGTCCGTTCCGTGATCACTTGCAAGACCCGTTATGGGGTTTGCGCAGCCTGTTACGGTCGTGACCTCGGCCGTGGGCATCTCGTTAACCACGGTGAGGCAATCGGCGTTATTGCTGCCCAGTCGATCGGGGAGCCAGGAACGCAGCTGACCATGCGTACCTTCCACATCGGTGGTGCGGCATCGCGTTCTGCTGCCATCAGCAATGTCGAAGTCAAGTCGGCTGGGACGATCAAGCTCAACAACATCAAGACGGTCGTCAATAAGGACGCGAATCTGGTTGCTGTGTCGCGTTCAGGTGAAGTCAGCGTCATCGACGAGCATGGTCGTGAGCGTGAACGTTACAAGATCCCCTACGGCGCTGTATCAACAGCGAAGGAAGGCGATCGCGTCAAGGCCGGACAGGTCATCGTGACCTGGGATCCCCATACCCATCCCGTTGTGACGGAAGTACAGGGCTATGCCCGTCTGGTGGATTTCATTGAAGGGGTGACGGTCCGCGAGCAGTCAGATGAAGTGACGGGCCTCAGCTCCATGGTGGTCATCGATCCCAAGCAGCGTGCAGGTTCCGGTAAAGATCTCCGTCCGATGGTTAAGCTGGTCGACGAAAATGGTGCGGATATCTTTATCCCATCGACTGAAATCGTTGCTCAGTACTTCCTGCCGGCCGGCGCGATTATCGGTATCCATGACGGAGGTCTGGTTCAGGTAGGTGACGTTCTGGCGCGTATTCCGCAAGAATCCAGTAAGACCCGTGACATCACCGGTGGTCTGCCGCGAGTTGCTGACCTTTTCGAAGCGCGCAAAACCAAGGATCCGGCCATCCTCGCGGAAGCGACCGGTACGATCAGCTTTGGTAAGGAAACCAAGGGTAAGCGTCGTGTCATCGTGACGGACGGTCAGAACAATCAGCATGAAGTGCTGATTCCGAAGTGGCGGCACATCACGGTCTTTGAAGGTGAGCATGTCGAGCAGGGCGAAACCATCGCTGAAGGTGATCTGACGCCGCACGACATTCTGCGTCTGCGCGGCGTGGCTGAACTTGCATCCTATCTGGTCAAGGAAATCCAGGACGTTTACCGCCTGCAGGGTGTTAAGATCAACGACAAGCACATTGAAGTGATCATTCGTCAGATGCTGAGAAAGGTTGAAATCACCGACCCGGGTGACACCACCTTCTTGCGCGGCGAACAGGTTGATCGGGCGCGTTACCATGAGGAGAATGACCGCGTGGAGGCTGAGAACAAGATTCCAGCCTGCTATGAGCCGATGTTGCTGGGGATCACCAAGGCATCCCTCTCAACAGAGTCCTTCATCTCGGCGGCTTCTTTCCAGGAAACGACTCGTGTCCTTACGGAGGCGGCAATCCGCGGCTCAAGTGACAAGCTCTTGGGTCTCAAAGAGAACGTCATCGTGGGACGTCTCATTCCGGCAGGTACCGGCTTGGCCTACCATCTGGATCGCAAGTTGCGGGCCCAGCAGGAAGAGTCGCCGGAGGATGTCGATGAACCCGTCATCGATGCCAGTGATGTTGAGGAAGCGCTCAAGCAGGCGCTGAGTCAGTAATCCGGCCTCATGTCGCCCAGATGGGGTGGCAGCTTGAGGGTGGCGTGGTTGAAAGAATGGAGTCGAGCGTCGCAGTTCTGTGGCGCTCATAATCAGAAGCAGGAATCACGGAGCTAATGGTATGAACAAAGTGATCGTGGGCCTTTTGGTCGGCGCTCTCTCAATGGGCACGATGTCAGCGCAGGCCGATGGAAATGCCGAAGCAGGTAAGAAGAAGTTCTATACCTGTGAGGGTTGTCACTCAGTTCCTGGGTATACGAATACCTATCCCACTTACCATGTCCCGCGCATCGGCGGTCAGCATGCTGACTATGTCATCGCTGCGCTGCAGGCGTATCAGGACGGGGAGAGAAAGCACGGCAGCATGAAGGGCAACTCGGAGAGTCTCTCTGAGCAGGATCGTGAGGATATCGCGGCCTATGTGTCCAAGTTCTGTGGTGACCGGCAATCCGCAGGCGGGAAAGACTAAGGCAGCGGCATGTGCGAGTTGTCATAGTGAAGATGGCAACTCGGAGAACATCATGTTCCCCCGGCTGGCGGGTCAATACGAGAGCTATCTGATTCGAGCGCTCAAGGAGTACAAGGCAGGGACCCGCACCAACCCGATGATGATGGGGTTTGCTTCCATGTTGTCCGAAGATGATATTCGTGATGTCGCGGCCTATTACGCGAGTCAGAAAAAGGGGCTGACTATTCCGCAGGACTAAAAGTCTAGGATACGTCCGAACGACATCAGACTAGGAGCCGAGGGCCCCATGGCGAATGCTTCGATACACACCCGGTCCAGACTCCGCGTGGTTCGAGACGTCTGGGGCCTTTTGTTTTTCGCCGCGTTGTCCCCCGTTCTGGAGGCAGCCGAAGTGCCTTCGGTTCCGGCGGTTCAGGAAAAGGTGGTCATGGGGTGGTTGGAAACCGTGTTCCTTTCACCCTCCAATTTACCCGTGACCGCAAAGCTGGATACCGGGGCTAAGACCTCCTCAGTCCATGCGCGAAGTGTTGAGCACTTTACTCAGCAAGGAAAGGAGTGGGTGCGGTTTCGTTTTCAAGCCGAGCGAGGAGACGCCACAATCACCTTGGAGCGTCCCTTGGTTCGAACAGCGGTCATCAAGGAGCGTCAGTCGAACTCTTCCACGCGTGATGTGGTGATGCTGAGCGTTTGCAAGAATGGACGCGTCTATGAAACGGAATTTACGCTCAACGATCGCAGTAACTTCAACTATCCCATCCTCTTAGGCAGAAGTTTTCTTGAAAACGTCGCATTGGTCGACGCATCGGAAACCTTCCTGTTCAAGAGCGACAATGACCCTTGTGCCGCACGCGGCACGCAGGATAAGCCGTAAGGGCGCCCAGCCCTGCAGCGGCCCCAAGAGACCCCCCATTGCGCGGCCTTCACGTTAAAACATTGGCGCTGCTTTTGGTGATTCTGGGCATCAGTATCTGCTGGTTCAAAGTCACCCGATTAGGGCTCCCCCTGGTTCCGACCGAAAAGGCGGATGTCTGGACCGTTGAGGCGCGGATTGAATTCAAGGCGCGCCATGATGCGGCGGTGAAGGCTCGTTTTGCCATTCCACGAATGCCCCCGGGCTACACCGTTGTGGATGAGAGCTTTGTATCCGGTGATTATGGCCTGACTACGGAGGATGATGGGACGAATAGAGCCGTTGAGTGGGCCATTCGTCAGGTCAATGGCTATCAGGTGCTTTACTATCGTATTCGTCTGTCACGTGACCCGAGTAATCAACCCATACAGTCTCCTGTGTCAGTGATTCCCGAGGCCCGATCACCCAATTTTCCGGAAGCCTTGGAGTCGGCCGCAAAAGGATTGATGGGCGAGGCGCTGAAAAAGTCTGCCGACGCCAAGACCTTCGTGCGAGAGCTATTGGTTCGGCTCAACTCCCATACGGTAGATCCCAATGTAATGTTGTTGCGGCAGGGGATTGGGGATGAGGAAGAGTGGGTACAGTTTGTCAGTGATCTTCTCGCTTCGGGCAACTTCATATCAAGACCGGCGCATATTCTCGTCCTACGTGACGGCATCAATCATGGCGCATTGAAGCCGTGGCTTCAGGTCTTTGATGGAAATCAATGGGTCTGGATTGATCCGCATACGGGAGAATTGGGGCTTCCGGACGGCGCGGTGCCTTGGCACGTCGGCGCTGATGAGGTGCTCGATGTCAGTGGTGGAAAAAACATCAAAGTTGAATTCTCGGTCTCCCAGAAGGAGCAAGACAGAACCTTGGTAGCCGAGCAGAGGGCCCGTCAAATGGGCTCGCGGCTGATGGAATATTCCCTCTTCAGTCTGCCTGTCAGTGTGCAGAATGTGTATCGCGTGTTGCTGATGGTGCCAGTCGGTGCCTTTCTCATCGTGATCCTTCGCAATGTGATCGGGATCAAGACGTTTGGCACCTTCATGCCCATTCTCATTTCACTCGCGTTTCGAGAGACGGAGCTGCTTTGGGGTATGGTGCTCTTTTCGCTCCTCATATTTTTGGGTCTTTTAATTCGGTTCTATCTTGAGTATCTCAAGCTCCTGATGGTGCCAAGACTGGCGGCCGTATTGATTATCGTCATCATCTTGATGGCATTCGTCAGCGTCTTTAGCCACAAGCTTGGATTCGATCGGGGGTTGTCAGTCGCCCTTTTCCCCATGGTCATCATGGCGATGACCATCGAGCGCATGTCGCTGGTTTGGGAGGAATTGGGGCCAACCGAGGCGCTGATTCAGGGCTTTGGCAGTTTGGCCGTCGCGGCCCTGGGTTATCTGTGTATGAGTAGCCGCTATCTTGAGCATCTCATTTTCGTTTTTCCAGAACTCTTGTTGGTCGTGCTCGCGATGACCTTGCTTTTGGGGCGATATACCGGATACCGCCTGACAGAGTTGTGGCGATTCCGATCTGCATTGAGGCGCTGATCGTGGAAAGGAAGCCTGCATGGCTGCCCTGGCGCAGACTCCGCCAGCTGGGGGTCATGGGTTTAAATGAACGTAACGCGGATTTTATTCTTCCGCACAATCCCAGAAAGAATTATCCCCTCGTGGATAACAAGCTGCTGACCAAGGAATTGGCGATTCAGGCGGGGATTCCAGTGCCGCCCCTCTATGGCGTGATCGAGATCATGCATCAGATCGAGAATCTGTCGGACATCCTTTCACCGTATGAGGACTTTGTGGTGAAGCCGGCGCAAGGGGCGGGCGGTGAAGGGATCCTCGTGGTAACGGGGCGACAGGGGGAAAGGTATCGGCAATCCGACGGCGAGCTTACGACCGAAGAAGACCTGGGTCATCACATCTCGAACATACTGGGTGGCATGTACAGTTTGGCGGGTCGTCCAGATCAAGCCGTTCTAGAGTATCGGGTCAGATTTGACCCAATTTTTGAACACATCAGCTTCCAGGGGGTCCCGGATATCCGGATTCTCGTCTTTCGGGGGATTCCGGTACTGGCCATGATTCGTTTGCCAACGCGCGGGTCAAGCGGCAAGGCTAACCTGCACCAAGGCGCCATTGGGGTTGGAATAGATCTCGCCTCTGGGCGCACGTTTTCTGGCGTCTGGCATGAGCGCCCGATTGAGGAGCATCCCGACACGGGGGGGCAGCTCTCGGGAAGGATCATTCCCTATTGGGATGAAATTCTGGCCATGACAGCGCGATGCCATGATTTTGCGGGCTTGGGCTTTATCGGCGTAGATATCGTCCTGGATGAAGATCAAGGGCCCATGATGCTGGAGGTCAATGCGAGGCCAGGGCTTAGTATCCAGCTCGCCAATCGGCTTGGATTGTTGCCAAGGCTTCGGCATGTGGAGGCGCTCAAATCGATCCCAACAGAGATCGGCGAGCGCGTTCAGGCTGCAAAAACACTCGCTCGCTACACCGCCTAAAGTCCCGCCTGGTGGGCCTCTCAGGGTCGCGCCATAGAGCTGCGACAAAATGTCGCAATTTTTATTGACATAGATCAACTCAGTGATAGACTTCGGTCCACTCCTAGGACTGGAGTGTCCTGAAAGCCAATGCTGGACGGACTGGTCGCATGGAGCAAACAAAAGGCGCATTAAGCGTCAATCAACGTTCAAGAGGTAATTACTATGGCAGCTACAACTGCAGGTGTAAGCGC
>CAYQOJ010000145.1:0-8221 GCA_964419105.1 uncultured Methylococcus sp. | reverse complement strand
GATGAGGATCTGGCATTTGCGCGGATGGAACACCTCGTCTACGGTAGTCTTCCTGCAACCCTTCACTAGGATCAGGTTGTCCTCGAATTAGGGTCAATTTCATCCTGTCTAACGAGTTATCGATGGGCCAAAATCTCGTCATCGTCGAATCACCTGCAAAGGCCAAAACCATCGAAAAGTACCTGGGCAAGGACTTTCGGGTATTGGCTTCCTATGGTCATGTGCGTGACCTTGTCCCCAAGGAGGGCGCAGTCGATCCTGAGCATGACTTTGCGATGCGATACGTAATTATCGATCGCAAGGAAAAGCATGTTGCTGAGATGGCCAAGGCAGCGAAATCAGCCGATGCACTCTATCTCGCGACTGACCCTGATCGAGAGGGCGAGGCCATTTCCTGGCACATCCACGAGATACTCAAGCAGAAAAAGTTGATTGGTACCAAACCGGTACATCGCGTGGTGTTCCATGAAATCACCAAGCGAGCGGTGACTGAGGCGATTGAAAATCCCAAAGCCCTCTCAGAAGACCTGATCAATGCCCAACAAGCGCGTCGGGCCTTGGATTACTTGGTCGGTTTCAAGCTTTCGCCGTTACTTTGGAAAAAAATCCGGCGCGGGTTATCTGCTGGACGCGTTCAAAGTCCTGCGCTTCGGATGATTGTTGAGCGAGAGCTTGAGATTGAAAAATTTGAGCGGCGCGAATATTGGAGTGTGACCGCCGATCTGACGGCAAAAGCTCAGGCTTTCAAAGCAAGGTTGACCCATCTTCGTGGCGAGAAGCTTGAACAATTCAGTATCGTCGATGAGTCATCAGCATTTGAGGCCCAGCGCCTTTTACAGCAGTCGGCATCTGGGAGTCTGACTGTCCAGCGCGTTGAAGAGAAGGAGCGTAAGCGAAATCCAGCGGCGCCTTTCACCACCTCTACCCTTCAACAGGAAGCCTCGAGAAAGCTTGGGTTTACGACCCGCCGGACGATGACGGTTGCACAGCAACTTTATGAGGGCATCGATTTGGGTGGAGAGACCGTCGGTCTGATCACTTACATGCGAACCGATTCGGTTACGCTTGCTAATGAGGCCGTCGCTGAGCTTCGGGAATTGATTACCAAGCGCTTTGGTCCACAAAATGTTCCGGAGTCTCCGCCGGTTTACCGTACCAAGAGCAAAAACGCCCAGGAGGCCCACGAAGCCATTAGGCCCACTTCAGCGCTACGGACGCCCGAGGACGTTCGTGGTCATTTGAGTCCTGATCAATACAAGCTCTACAGTCTGGTTTGGAAAAGGGCAGTTGCATCACAGATGATTCACGCCACAATCAACACAGTAGCGGTTGATCTATCTTGTGGTTCCGATGGTGAGGGCGTGTTCCGGGCCAATGGATCCACGGTCGCTGTGCCAGGCTTCATGAGCGTCTACCTTGAAGGCAAGGATGATGGTCCTCAGGATGATGATGAGGGATTCCTGCCGGGGCTCTCTGAGGGACAGAAAGTCGATCTTCTGGATGTTGTGCCGACGCAGCACTTCACCGAGCCACCTCCCCGCTACACTGAAGCAAGCCTGGTCAAGGCCCTTGAAGAATATGGCATCGGTCGGCCTTCGACCTATGCCTCGATTATTTCGACCCTTCAGCAACGCAAATATGCGGAGCTTGAGAGCAAGCGCTTCACTCCGACGGATGTCGGCCGCATTGTGAACAAGTTTTTGACCGAACATTTCACCCAGTACGTCGATTACAACTTTACGGCGCATCTTGAGGATGATTTGGATGCCGTCTCCCGCGGCGAAAAGGATTGGGTTCCGTTATTAAAGGATTTCTGGAGTCCCTTCATTCATTTGATTGAGGAGAAGGACGAAGGTCTCAAGCGTGCCGATGTCACCCATGAGGAAATGGATGAGGATTGTCCCGATTGCGGGAGCAAGCTCTCCATCCGGCTCGGCCGTAACGGTCGGTTTGTGGGATGTACCAATTATCCAACCTGTAAGTACACGCGTAACCTTAATGATGATGGTCCTCAGGCGCCGCCTGAAGTGGTTGAAGGGCGTGAGTGTCCCAAATGCCAATCACCGCTGATTATCAAAACAGGGCGTTACGGCAAGTTCATAGGCTGCAGCGGTTATCCGACGTGCAAATTCATTGAACCCCTTGAGAAGCCAGAAGATAGTGGTATCGAGTGCCCTGAATGTCATAAAGGGACTCTAATCAAGCGTAAGTCGCGCTTTGGCAAGATTTTCTATTCCTGCTCAGGCTACCCATCATGTAAGTACGCAGTTTGGAATCCACCCATTCTTGAACCTTGTCCTTCCTGTCAGTGGCCTTTGTTGACGATCAAGGTCACCAAACGACGTGGCGCGGAGAAGGTCTGTCCTCAAAAGGAATGCGGCTATGTCACGCCTTATGAGGGGGAAGTCAATGAAAACGGACAACCGGTGGTGTGAATAAGGACGATTTCTCCGTTTGGGCTAATGGCACTGATGGGTATTCCTTGAATATCACCCACGCCATCGGCAATTTCCTTATAATCCCATTGTTTGCCCATTGAGGCAGCCGTTAATCCCCCACAGCGTCATGACCGCACCGGAAACATCCCCTAAACCGATTGATTTTGCCACGATTCGTCAGATGGTCGAGGCAGACATGCGTGGGGTCGATCAGCTCATCGTAAAAGAGTTGGAGTCAGACGTTGTTCTGATTAATCAAATCGGCCATTACATCGTTAACAGTGGCGGCAAGCGTTTGAGGCCAATCCTCCTCCTGCTTGCTGCAAAGGCCCTCAACTGCCAGGACACGCACGCCATTACTCTCGCTGCCGTCGTGGAATTCATTCATACGGCAACCTTGCTGCATGACGATGTCGTCGATGAGTCCACCCTCCGGAGGGGGCGCGATACCGCAAACTCCCTATGGGGCAACTCGGCCAGTGTTCTTGTCGGTGACTACCTGTATTCGCGCTCATTCGAATTGATGGTGCGGGTACAAAATCTTCGGATCATGGATCTTCTGTCGCATACGACGACGGCGATTGCAGAGGGGGAAGTTTTGCAGCTTCTCAACTGCAATAACCCGGCGACCACAGAAGATCGCTATCTCGAGGTCATCTCAAGAAAGACGGCGATTCTTTTTTCCGCCGCCGTGCAGTTGGCTGCGGTTCTTGCAGGTTCATCCGCCGAAGTTGAGTCCTCGCTGGCGAAATACGGACTTCATTTGGGCATTGCATTTCAATTGATTGATGATGCGTTGGACTATAGTTCTAAGCCTGAAGAGCTTGGAAAGAATCTTGGGGATGACCTGGCTGATGGGAAGCCAACATTGCCACTGATTTTTGCTTTGGCTAAGGGTAATGAATCCCAACGGCTCGTTCTGCAGAAAGCGATTGAAGAAGGGGACAGGGATGCCTTCATGAGTGTGTACCAGATCGTTCAGGAGACCGATGCGATTACCTACACGATGAAGCGTGCCTACGAAGAGGCAGACAAGGCGATAGCAGCTCTGGACGTTGTCGAAGACAGCATCTACCGCAAGGCGCTGACTGACCTTGCGCATTTTTCAGTGAATCGGAGTTACTGAGTGGCTTTGGATTGAGTCTTTGGCTTGGCGTCGCTATAATGACGGACTGGGCAGACGTTGTTATGGAATCTGTCCCGACGATTTCGGGGTGTAGCTCAGCTTGGTAGAGCGCTACCTTCGGGAGGTAGAAGTCGAAGGTTCGAATCCTTTCACCCCGACCAATTTCCCGCTATAAATCAGCAGCTTACGTGGCTGCTTTTTTATGTCCGTCAGAAAAGTAGTACACATTTCTAATGTACTACAATTCTTTGGTTTACACGCCTGTGTCCAAGTCCGTTTTTTCACCATCCGTACCCTCAAGTCAGCAGTAGGCGCGACTTATGGCAACGTTATTCGATCACTTAACGGACGACGAAATTCTCGAACTCGTGGAACCCATTATGAGCAACATGATGGAAGGCTCCACGGAAATCAATCATGCCAAGCACGCCCGCGACTTTACTGAGCGTATGCTTTGTATCGTGACACCTGAGCATTTGCGCTGGGTTTGCGATGACTATCAGGCTAGGTGGGGCTTCTTTGGGCGCCGTGAATTTGCGGCGTTGTTCAGAAGATCGGATTCGGTGGCTGTTATCTGGCGCCAGTACTGTAGTAGAAGCTCAGATGTGCGTGTTGCTGAAGCTGTCTTTGTGTCTGAAGGTGGTCGAATTCTGATCGATCATGCCATGGTGTTTTGATGCCGGCCGAATCATCGTGGAATGGGTGGCTGAATGAGCGTGGAATACGCAACCACAATTATTTGGTGTAAACGCCAGTGTGCAAGCCTGTTTTTTCACCATCCTTCCCCTCAAATCTGCAGTAGGCGCGAATTATGGTTGCTGGCGATTTGGCTCAGCTTTTAAGGAACATTGTTGCTTGGGCCCGAAATGGCTACATTGGCTGTCCTAAAGACCAGAATCAGATATTTCTGAATCCATAGCATCTCATAGGAAGGGGATTACCGTTCAAGACTGCCTGAGCTGCCCTGGTTTTATATTGGCAAGTCGGATCCTCTGTTGAGAGCAATAAAAAAACCCCGCATTGGACGTATTGCCAATCTGCGGGGTTAATTTGAGCGCGAAGGAAAAAATCGCGCTCTCTATCTTATATTTTACAGATAGCGTGCCGAATCATTGATTCTTAAAGGCAAACTACTGAATACAGGCTTACTACTTCTTAGCGTTGCTGAGCTGCTTGTTGACTTCGCTCTTGGACTCTTGAATAGCGCCATTGTCCCAGCCGCTCACTTCGTTTTCTCTGGCCTTCAGCAGGAAAACACCGATGACAGCGCTGATGATGACAACGCCAATCCAAAGCCAGAAGTTATCTTTTTCTTCTTCCATTTTAGTTACCTCAACAGACTTCAAGTTTTTATGACCGAAAAGCAGAGCTCTTCGGATTGTTGCTATGCCACCTCTCCGTGTGGCTTGTCGCTCGTGATCAGGGTAGACCCCTTTCCGTCGAACGCGGATTGATTCTATGTCGGGAAATAAATAAGTTCAACAAAAAAACTTGACAAAAATCAAAATAAATTGGCCCGGGATATGCTAGTAAATGACTTTGATATGGAGAAGTGTGTGAATCGACGTCGCTCTCTGGACGTTTAGAGGGGCATCAGGCAGAGAATCAAGATGTTTCAGGGGCGTCTTGATAAAGCCGGATTCCAAAAACTGGATTAATGGATGCGCCAGGTTGCATTTGCACCAGTTCCTTTATGCGCCCATTTCGGAGACCATAGACCCAGCCATGAAGAGATGGGCCTACGTTCTTACTCCATGAATCCTGAATGATCGAGCTGTGAGCAAGATTCTCCACTTGTTTCATGACATTTAGTTCAACAAGACGAGCGACCCGTTCTCGTCGTGTCGGCAATGATTCAATGTCATCTTGGTATGTTCTGTAGAGGTCTTTGACCCCCATCAGCCATTTGTTGACCAAAAGGAGCCCAGGGCTCTGAGGTTTGAGAGCGGCGATTACCCCACCGCAGTTGTAATGACCACAGACGATAATGTGCTTAACTTTCAAAACGTCTACGGCGTACTGAAGGACTGTCAGGCCATTAAAATCGGTAGCAGCCATTTGATTGGCGATGTTGCGATGGACGAACATTTCGCCTGGTTTTGCATTGACAATAATTTCGGCTGGAACCCGGCTGTCTGAGCATCCAATCCAAAGAACATCGGGTGTCTGTTCGTGATCGAGTCGCGCAAGGAATGTGGGATCGCTCAGTTTCTGTTTTCTGGCCCAGGCTTCGTTCTGCTCAAGAAATCTTTGGTTCGTTTCCACAGTGCGCACATCCGTCAGCATGTTTCGAGACAATACTAGCAGGCTGTTGGCGCGGATTCATAGATGCAAATTCTACAAATATTGCAAGGGTCGAGTTATACACAGTTTCTGTGGATAACTCTGTGAATTGTGCTGTGGAGAGGAGCTGATTTCAGGGGCTGAGTTGAATTGTATAAAGTTTATACAATCGCAAATCATTGAATTATAAGGAAAAAATCAATGATTCAGGTTGGTGCAAAAATTCGACGCTGAAACAGTAACTTAGGAAGGCATGTGCATAACTGCACCGATATGGCGAGGAAAAATCCCGCATGTCAAGTTGGTTGAGCGAAAGTTGAGCAAAATTATTCCCCGTTGAAAATCCTTTCCATCGGGGAAAAGGTCACAAATCTAAAGTCGTTGAGCCTAAAGGAGGAGGGCTTCTTGATCCCCAAGCCAAGTGAGGATCGCTTCGACGTCATCGAGATTATTGGGAAGCAACAGATGACCTTGATCCGCTGGAATCTGTTCTTTTGATCCAATCGCCAGAACTAAAATTCCAGCATCATTCAGTGCGCGAGTAACCGGATTTGCCGATGCTCTCAAGCTTGAATCTTCTAGCAAATAGGGTAGGTAACCTAATTCGAATAGGTGTGACTCGAGACCAGATGCAAGATGCTTCTTTTCTTCAGGAATCCAAACGGTCAGCCCTCGCTGACCAAGACGTTTTTCGCGAAGATTGCGATCAACGGGGCCATGATGTGTCGCAATGCCTTCAGGTTGAGCCTCTTGAATGAGGCCTGCTCCGATTGTGGCGTTGGTCAGACGATCAATGACAATAAAAGATCCGGTTGCTTTACAGGTGCCGTAGGCATCGAAGGCCAATGGTGCGTTGAAAGCGATATCGATCAAACCGATCTCATTCAACTTCAATACATCCGCTGGGTGATGGATTTGAGTGTTTACGTCGATTCGGTGATTGATTCGCGTGACTGTTCCTGAAACCAGAAGACTATTTTGCTTGAAGAGGTAGGGGCGGGCAGGCTGGAGTTCGCGCTCAGCCATCCAAACCACATGAGCCCGTACATTTTTTCCGGTGTGAGGCCGATCGTCGCTTCTCACCAAAAGATCGCCGCGACTGATATCAATTTCATCATTCAGAGTCAGCGTAACAGCCTGCCCAACGAACGCTTCCTCCAAATCGCCATCTTGCGTCACAATCGATGAGATGGTGCTGCTTTTGCCGGAGGGGAGAACCGTCACCGAGTCGCCCTTGCGAAAGATTCCAGCTGAAACCGTTCCGCTGTAACCCCTAAAGTCCAGATTCGGACGGTTAATGTACTGAACCGGAAACCTCGGGTTTTCAAGGTTCTGATCGTGGCTGATCTCAATGCTGTCGAGCAATGTCATCAAGGGCGCTTCATTAAACCAGGGCATGTGTGCGCTGGGATTGACGACATTGTCGCCCTTGAGGGCGGAAATGGGGATGAAGCGAATGTCCGGGATATGGAGTTTCTGGGAGAAGGCGAGGTAGTCCTCGCGAATCTTCTCGAAAACGGCTTTATCGAAGCCAACGAGATCCATCTTGTTGATTGCAACGATGACGTGTCGGATCCCGAGCAGTGAGACGATGTAACTGTGACGGCGGGTTTGCGTCTGCACGCCATGGCGGGCATCAATCAGGATGATCGCCAGATCACAGGTCGAAGCGCCCGTCGCCATATTGCGCGTGTACTGCTCGTGCCCTGGAGTATCTGCAATGATGAACTTGCGTCGAGTGGTGGAGAAGTAACGATAGGCCACGTCGATGGTGATCCCCTGTTCACGCTCGGCCTCAAGGCCATCCATGAGGAGCGCGGGATCAAAGTCATCCCCGGTGGTGCCAAACCTTGAGCTATCTTTTTTGAGGGCGGCGATCTGGTCCTCGTAGATCATCTTGGAGTCATGCAGAAGACGCCCGATGAGGGTGCTTTTGCCGTCATCAACGTTGCCACAGGTGAGGAACCTCAAAAGCTCCTTTTTTTCGTGCTGGGCGAGGTAGGCAAGGATGTCGCTGGCGATGAGGTCGGATTGATGGGACATCAGAAGTAGCCTTCCTTCTTTTTCTTTTCCATGGAACCGGCTTGATCGTGATCGATCAGTCGGCCCTGTCGTTCGGAGGTGGTGGCGAGGAGCATTTCCTGAATGATTTCAGGGAGCGTCGCTGCAGTGGATTCGATGGCGCCGGTCAGGGGATAGCAACCCAGGGTTCTGAAGCGGACGGTGCGAATTTCAGGGGTTTCACCCGGTTTGAGCGGCATACGGTCGTCATCGACCATGATGAGGGTGCCATCCCGATTCACGACGGGACGGGGCGCTGCAAAATAGAGTGGGACGATTGGAATGTTCTCGAGATAGATGTATTGCCAGATGT
>CAYQOJ010000144.1:0-8291 GCA_964419105.1 uncultured Methylococcus sp. | reverse complement strand
TTTCAGGAAGCATGTCTTCCTCGATTGCTTGCGTGAGATACTCCTCAGCCAATTGTCTTGGATCATAGCCTGCTCGCTTGAGTAGCTCAAAAGGATTAGTCTGGATCATGTTTGCAATCTCAGTGACTAGCTTTTCTTGGTCCCGTGCTTTCCTTGTCGCAAAGTCAGATGTCTTTTGTGCTTTGTAGGATGATACCATTGTTTTAAATTCTTTATCAGTTAATGGCTCATTCTCTGGCAATCCCCAAAGTGCCTTCAATTGACGCTCATTGATTTGCATTACTTGACCATTGACTTCCACTTTTGCTTCTCTCAATGGTATCTCGGTTGCTTGTGCTACTTCTCCCGATTCCTGTACTACTTCTTCAGATGGGACTGAGTCTTCAATCGCTTCTGTGCTTGTTTCTTCCATATTCATTTCCTTGTTATATTATATTGGTACTGCACTTGCTCCGCTTGGAGTCTGATATTTTTCCCCAGTCATTGGATTAGTTGGCATTCTAGGAAGAGATCCTGTCACTTGCTCCAATGGATTCACCTGTCCTCCTTGTGCTACTTGTGGGATTGATGGATTTTCTGTAGTCTTTGGAGGCAAGTTCTGCATTCCAAGAATGGCAAATAAATCAGCATCGCCAGTTCTCATTTGCTCAATATGATCTTGTATATGTTGTAATACTACAACTACCAATTCAGGATTGTTTCTAGCTTCTGGACTATCTAACAATTGCTTATGTTCTTGAATGTGCATAGGATGATTATCTGTCACCAATACAGGAGGAGATACACCATCATTCATTTGCTCATTTTCCATGGCAATCAACATCAATTGCCTTTGTATTGGATCTGATATTGAATCTAATCTACCATTCTGCAATACAGAAAAGTACATGTCTGGATTTTTAATAAATCCGTATTGCATAAGAGTATCTGCTATTTGTATCTTTCCTGCTGTTGTTTTACTTAAAGGATTCCCCATATCAACAATAACTCTTTGAACATTCTCAAGATCAGTTCCTTTGAATTCCTTCATATATGGCGTGTTCATTTTCCCGACAATCGTTGCTACTCTTGGGACTGCTGCATATGACTTGAGCATATCAATAATTGCAGTACCACTGTCTTCTAGTAACTGTACATATCTTTGCTGAGTCAATTGTAAGAATTGTATTGCTTGTGATGCAACTAATGCCAATGCTGCTCCTGACTTTAAACTTGCTTCTGGATTTCCTCTCACTACTGAGTTGATACCTGAGATACTTTCCATTTCATTGACTAGCTCTTTATATCTATTGAATATCTCTACAGGAGTTGCAGTAAGATTCATTGGCTCAGGCTTTCCCATCTTAGGATCATACTGAACAATGTTAAGACCTCCAGAGAGTTCCTCAACATCAAGATTAGATCCTTTTGGGACTAAAACATTCTGTACTCCAAAAGCTTCTTGATTGGTTTGAATTGTCGATGCTAGACCGTCAACTGCTCTCTGTATAGGAAGCATATCAAAAGATACTGAATATCCAAAAGGAGAAGCATAGATTGACCCTGGATGAAGTGCATAGACTGGGATCTCTGGATATGGCAAGTCACTGTCAAATATTACAGTACCGCCTTCGATAAATTCAGAGTATCTACCATTTGGTACGGATTGTGTTTTGTCATGGTAGAATCTATACAATGGCAATAAGTCAGAATCTGTTATACGGTAGAAATCAAGAAAGTCATTCTTAAGGTTTCCTGCTGTCATTTCTGAATTAATTATATCATCCTGAAAGTCTGGATACTTCTTTGCTAATTCATATTTATTGACATACTCTCTTACTATCAACCATTGCCTATCCTCAAACTTTCTGAGATATGGATGTCGTATGATATCGATTCCAGAACATGAAGAAAATTTAATGTCGCCTTCTTTAATTGGTTCGTTGTTTTGTCCTACACCATACTCTCTTCCAAGTGCTACATCCCAATTTAAAACAATGTAACCTTCACCAGACCATATGGCAAACTCGACCGCATCCGCTACGTACCTTTCCAGGCGTTTTTCTCTCATGTAGTAGTCTAGAAGACCTTGAGCAAGTTTGGTCTGTGCTTGACTTGAATAGTCATTATTGATTGCCCTTGCGTCGAATGTCGGTCTCTGTGATACTGTAATAGAAAGAATAGCTTGAAGTATTGATCTATAATGATTGACAAACAAGAAAGAGTATTCTCCTGCATCGCCTCCTCTGACTGTATCGCCTAAGTGGTAGCCTGCTCTAAAGTATTGCCTGTAAGACTTACGCCATAAGTCAAGCATCCCATTGATCCTGACATATTGGTAATAATCATCCACTTTCTTTTGGAGTTCTCCGCCGATCTCATCTACTGTGAGATTTGCAAAGTAGGTTGCATTTTGTTCTAGTTTAGTTTTTGTTAGCATCTTCTTTTTCCATTTCTTTTTTCAGGTATTCTACGTGCAAGTTTATGTGATCATTGATAGTTTTAATTTGTATCTCAGCCCATCCAAGTTGGGCTTGTCTCATGTGTTCTTCATGTTTTTCGTTTTGGTTCATCTCCTAAACATCCTTTTTAAATTTGATTTCTCACTTGATTCTCTCTCAAAGTGAATAAAGTGTGTACTTGGAAGAGCTGTGCTTGTAACTGGTATCGGATTGGAATACTGATCTATGTTCCTAACCATGTAAATCAAACTAGCCAATGCATCAAAGTGACCGTACATGTCTGACACATCGAATTGATTTCTCTGCTTGTTCCAAATAGCTGCCCTCATGCATCCTATGAGTTCCTGGCACTTCTCAGAGATATACAACCTTCCCTGTGCTACAAAGACCCGTAACTCATTGACCATTGCTAAGAGAGTATCCTTACTTGTCGGTGCAAAATGAACACCATGCATGAGAGACATGTCCTGAAGTAGAATCACATTGTTATTGTCTGCAATCCTTCTGGGTTCTGTCATGTCCCTGAATAGCTCAAACTCTTTTGCTTGAATCGTCTTTGCTATTAGATCGGTTGTTGTGTCCTGCCCTGTTAAAATTGACTCATCTACTACTTGTAAGACTGATTTCTTAAAGTCATAATACCCGTACAATATGGCAGTCTTATGCCGTCCTCCAATATCCATTGAGATATAGTTCTGATAGTACATTCTCCACGAATCTAGCTCAATCTCTCCCACATAGGAATCATTCCACTCTGGCACGACAACAGACATTTCATCAACTACAAACTCACATAAGTATTCTCTCTTCCATGTGCTTGAATTGACTCCACCTGCTTCACTGCAATATAAGTCTATAGTTTCCTGTTTGAGACTTTTATTATCGTAAATTGTAAACTTACTATAATAGTTTCCCCATATTGCCTCTTGGCATAGTCTGGGAAAATAATGTGCAGGAGTTCTAGGAGGAGTACTTGATATGATCGTCCTCCCTCCTGTGGTCAATGTCTGTGGCATGAGGATATCCTTAAGAACATATTCCAGATCGGATATACTGCCAGCCTCATCGATAAGGTTCAAGTCAGACCTATGCCCTCTTAGATTCTCAGCGTTGTTGTTGTCGCATCCTGCTATATGTATTTCAGATCCATTGGGAAAGACATACTTGGAATCCTGAGTCTTGAATGTCGGCTTGTACTTGTCTGGACAATCCTGTAAGACTTCGATCATAATTGGCTGTATGATTTCCTTAAGTTGCTTTTGGGTAGGAGCTGCAAATCTTATAAGCTTGTTTGGACTCTGTAGTGCTTGCTCGATTGCAAGCAGGCAAAGGATGAATGACTTTCCAAATCTTCGAGTGCAATTTATGACGTGCTTCAAAGAATTTGACTTCTTTATACTATCATACAATTTAATTTGGTATGGAAGTAGTTTGTAGTACAAATCTCCCTGTTCCCATGATTCTTGGATGAGTTCATTGTATAACAGTCTTTCTTTTGAGATGGCGTTCATCCGTTATTAGCACCCATATCAGATCTAAGTTTATCTATGAGCATTCTTCTTTCTTCTGGAGATAGCTTTTCTTGTGCTATTGATTCCCCTTTAGAAGTCACGTCTAAGAGTTCCGAAACTTTTCCATGCCCTGAGTCCATAAGTTCTTTGAATGCAGGGACATCCCCTTTAAGTGCTTTACCTATGAGAGATATTACAATGTGGTCTTGTATCTGTAGTGTTTCGGTTTGTCCTGTAATCGGGTTTACTTTCTTGTAGTTTGCCTCTAACCATTCACGGACTATTGTTGATCGGTTACGAAGTCCTTTTGGTCTGCCTAAAGGATTATGGCTTGGCTCTCCTGCTTTTTGTGGCTTTAAGTTCTCTATTCTTCCCTTGGATTTTCCTTGGATATTTGTTAGTTTTTTAGATTTCTTTTCCATTTCTTTTTACAACTAAACTGGGATCTAACTTTTTCATTCTATCTATAATCACTTGGCAGTATTTTGGATCTAATTCCATGCCATAACATTTGCGTTTTAGTTGATGGGATGCAACCATTGTAGAACCAGAACCAAGAAAAGCATCATATATTTGTTTTTTATCAAGATTATCATTTAATGCCATTTCAATAATTTCTATTGGCTTCATAGTAGGATGCAAGGTATTTTTTTGTCTTTTTGTTTGCCATACATCTCCTCTTAATGTTTTCTCTCCTCCAAATTTACCGTGATAAAGTATTATTTCATGTTGTTTAAAATACTTATCTAAGTGCTGTGCAGGATTTATCTTGTCCCAAACAATAAAAGATTTAACTGGTTTTTGTAAATTTTCAAGTGCCTTTCTAAATAAATGAGAGTATTGCCATGAGCAACACACATAAAATGTTTCGCAGTCAATATTTAAGGCATCGTAAATAAATTGAATAAAATCTTCATCGTTCATTTTATCGTTTAAAATTTTATCTCTTTTGTCTTTTACGCCCCGATAATCTATGTTGTAAGGAGGATCTGTAAAAACCATATCCGCTTTCTTGCCATTCATTAACTTCTCAACATCAGTAATATTAGTCGAGTCACCACACAATAATCGATGCTCCCCAATCTCAAACAAATCACCTAATACAATATCGGTTTGTATCTCGTCTGGTATCTCATAGTCATCTTCTGTTGCTTCTGGCAATTCTTTTGTATCAAAGTCTGGGATATCCAAACCCCACTCTGTCAATTCATCCGTGTTCCACTCATTCGCCAGCATAGCCCAGTCCCATTCACCAAAGCCAACGTTGTCCTTGATGATAAATTCACGCTGTTGGTCTTCTGTAAGATCGTCTGCAAATATAACAGGAACTTTCTTTAATCCGGCTTCTTTGCATGCTCTCAGTCTCATGTTGCCACCTAAGACAATCATATCCTTATTAACTACAATCGGACGTATTTCAAGCATTCTGGGAAAAGTCTTAATTGATTCCACTAGCTTATGGAATTTATCATCCTTAATTATTCTAGGATTATTGGGATTAGATTTAATCTCAGAAAAATTTACTTCTTTACTATTCACTTTGCAATCTCACTTACTGGCTTCTTACTCCACATTGAACATGACCAATAGGCAGGAGTTGTCTTATCCTTTATCGAGTCGCAATTATGCCTTGCCCTAAAACTAGCTTTCCTCTCTGGATCATCTCTCTTGATGGACAAGTTAGGATCTCCGAATGTGACTTTGACGATCTTTCCTGTTGCCTTGTTCTTAACATAGACTCCAAACTTCTTTTTGCTTCCCTTTGGTAGTCTGAAAGGTTTGTTCAAAATCTTATCCATCTCTCCTCCTCATCCTATTAATTTTATGTATATAGCATTACTAACAATAGATATCCCATAAAATAATGATATAACAAGAAATAATAATAAAATTGCTATTGTTATAATTATTATAGCGTTATACATAAGCATAAATAATACTTTATAACAATGTATAATAAAACCTATAAAATACATAATAAAATTAAATGTTAACTCTATAACTTTACGCATCTTCTAACATACTCCTTAATGATCTAAATAGCCAAATTAATTCGTCAAAATCCCATTCAGATAAACATGAAGTTTTATTAAATTCAATCATTCTTTCTGGAATCTCACAATAATGTCTTATTTCATCTTGAATCATTAATAAATGATTATCAATTCTGTTTATTAACTCAATTAAATTATTATCCATGTTGTATCTTATCTTTTAATGCTAAGCACATATAGTACATGTCCCTAAAATATTGATAATTAAATGTCTCTGAATACACCCCGTCACAAAGATCTTCTATTCTATTACCACTTTCTAAGAACCATCTTATATCATTTTGTAATGATTGCATATATCTTTCTATTTCTTCTATTAAATTTTTAAGTTCGTTATCCATCCCTCCTCCTCATGCCCTGTGCTACTCGAATATTACTAACTTGATCCTCCAAAGCCTTCAACCGATCCTCAATGGAATTCACATCTATATTTACTTCTATCGGTTTTCGGATCTCTCTAAGATAATAGAGTACTGCCAAAATAAATTCCGTTGATATAATAACCAAAGCCATAGAAAACCAAATCATAAATTTATTCTAACCCCGTTTCCTGTTTTGTCAATCTTAATTTTATCGCTGTCTTTTTCACTTCCACGACTTTAGATTCTTGAACCATTCCCATTCTTTTTAGCCAATTAATCGCCCTAATATTATTATCGTATAAATAGCAAATAAATTCCTCATGCTCTCTGGTTAAGTGTTCCCAGAATCTTTGCAAGTTCTCATGGGTTCTAAAATCAGGATGCACGCCAAAGGAATACAAAACCCATTCCCCATGTGCAAAAAGAAACACAAAAAAATAATTGTCTCTCTCATTGATGACACAATAGGAGTCTGGATAGGTTTTTAAAGTATCTTGGATTCTCTTCACAATCTTAACACTAACTTTGTCCCCATCTATTACAAAATCAGGATCACAGTACTTGTATAACTCCTTATCCTCCGTAAAGATCTCGACTATCCTAAGCCATACCAATGGAGTCAAAACTCATTCTCCTCCGAGTAGACTCCGAAAGGCTTAGATTGTTCTTTCTTGTCTACTTTGTCTGCAATCCTTACCACTCCACCATTCTGAGTCTTGAAAATGACTATCTGAATTTTTCTGTCGTAAATATAAAAATGTCCTGTTGTGTATGGATGCCCTTTCTGTGATTGCTTGTTCCACAAAGCCCCCACTTCTAATTCCTTGTAGTACAGTTTTAAATCTGGTTGTGTGTCTGCATTTCTCTGAGTGTTTTCCCTGACTTCCAATTCTGCTACTGGATGTGTTGGAACATGGAGGAAAATCTTCTCGTCTTTATAATGTCCTATCTGCATATTTATCTCCTGTAATTTTCTCAATAGTTGTCTTGATATAATCTTTAATGTAGTACTCATATTTAGTTATAGCCATAAAGTCATCCGATGTAAAACGTATAAGCTTATAACCTGCTAAGATATAATCATTGTATTTCCGAACATCGTTGGCATAACCAAATCCTCTTGTATGTCTTCCTTGATTCCATATACCACCTTCTATTTCTATAAGAGTATTGTATTTTTTAAGGAAAAAATCTGCTCTGAATTTTCTGTTTGGTATCGGGCAAAATTCCTCTATGAAATCTATGTTATTGAATATTAAAAATTTCTTAAACGGTTCTTCATATTTTTGCTTTTGGCTTACATACTGAGATCTCTTAATCTTAGCAATATTGTTTCTGATATTACTGCTTGGCATTTCTTTCTCTTATCAATGCTATTCTCAACTTCTCTCTGTCTGATAATTTAAGATCTATCTCTTCATAGACATTGCCGATAGTTCCCATGAAGTCAAATAGTGCCATCTGAAATTCTGGAAATAGCTTGTAATTTGTTTTTGTATTATTCATTCTGTTCCCGTTCCATTGTATTAATTATTTCCAAATCTTTCTCTACCTGTAAAACTGCATCTCTATACTTTTTGTAATAACTACTAATCCCACTGGCATACATAAAACTCATGAGTAGTACTATTTCTTTGTCTTTATCTTTATGAGACAATTTATCAAATTTGTATTGTAAGAATCTTTTTCTAGCAAACTTTAAAAGTGAAAAGTATTGTTTCATCTTATTCTATTTATGGGAGTGAGCAACCACTCCCATTCAGACATAATAAATAGTTTCTATCTCAGTTTCTATCTCCTTGTTTTATTTTGTTAAATTTCCGTTGATACGGTAAATTAATAGTATTTATCATTTTACTCATGTCTATTATTTTTTTTATGATCATGAAAAATAAACAGAAATAGTAACAATCCATAAGTAGC
>CAYQOJ010000143.1:0-8300 GCA_964419105.1 uncultured Methylococcus sp. | reverse complement strand
ACCCGTTCACCGGCGAGGAAACCACCTTCAAGGCGAAGCCCGCCAGCGTGACGGTGAAGGGCACCGCCCTCAAGAAGTTCAAGGAAGGCCTCAAGTAAAAAAACCTTGCCATCGACCAGCGCCGGGTCCCTTACCGGGGACCCGGCGTTTATCATTTGACGGGTATCCTCGCCCACCGGGAGAAAAACCATGATCCACCTTGGCGTGAACATCGACCATGTCGCGACCATTAGGCAAGCCCGCCGAGGGGCACAGCCGGAATTGGCCCATGCCGCCACGCTTGCCGTTTTGGGAGGCGCGGACAGCATCACGATTCATTTGCGCGAAGATCGTCGCCATATCCAAGACCGCGACCTGCCGCTTCTGTTGCAGATGGCAACCGTGCCGGTGAACCTGGAAATGGCCCTCCTTCCCACCACGCGACTGGGTGGACATCTGGTCAGCGGGCATGTAGACGGCGTGGGACACATCCTCGAGCGAGTCGATGACGGCAGATCCTGGCGCTTCACCGTTGAAGCCCCTAAAGACCTGGCTCGATATATCGCAGAAAAAGGCTCTATCTGCATCAACGGCATCAGCCTGACCGTCAATTCGGTTTCAGGCGCCCAGTTCACGGTCAATATCGTGCCTCACACGCTCAAGGAGACCACCCTTGGAACGAGTGGACAAGGTGATGCTGTCAACCTCGAAGTTGATTTGATCGCCCGTTATCTCGAGCGCCTTCTCCTCGGCGAAAAAGCAGGAATTCCAGCATCGGGTGTTACCATGGCGCTTCTTCAGGACAATGGTTTCGCGTGATGCACAGCACGGCAGAGTTAATCGAGGAAATTCGCCAAGGGCGAATGGTCGTCCTACTTGATGATGAGGATCGTGAAAACGAAGGCGATCTGGTCATGGCAGCAAGCCATACTCGGCCTGAAGATATCAACTTCATGGCGCGCTACGGGAGAGGCTTGATTTGCCTGACACTGACACGTGAACGGTGCCAGCAGCTGCGTTTGCCATTGATGGTGAATGAAAACCGGACACCTCATTCGACCAACTTTACGGTTTCGATTGAGGCGGCTACCGGTGTCACCACCGGAATTTCAGCAGCCGATCGCTCAAGAACGATCCAAGCGGCGGTTGCCTCAGAGGCCAAGCCCGACGATCTGGTCCAACCAGGTCATGTATTTCCCCTCATGGCGCAACCCGGTGGGGTGCTGAACCGAGCTGGCCATACTGAGGCCGGCTGTGATCTGGCGCGCTTAGCAGGACTTGAACCCGCTGCGGTTATTGTTGAGATCCTCAATGAGGACGGAACGATGGCTCGCCGGGCAGATCTTGAAGCGTTTGCGCTAGAGCACAATCTGAAGATTGGAACCATCACTGACCTCATTGAATACCGCATTCAGAACGAAAAGACCGTCGAACGCATCTGTGAGTGCGATTTTCCGACCGAATTTGGACAGTTCCGAATGATTGCCTATCAGGATCAGGTCGACCAAAGACTCCATCTGGCTCTCGTGATGGGACAGGTGCGTGGGGAAGAGCCCATTCTGGTCCGGGTTCACGGGCGAAATGTTTTAGGTGATCTCCTGGGTGGCAAACGGGAGGGCTCAAGCATTTCACTACGAAGCGCGATGCGCCGAATCGCAGAAGAGGGTCGCGGCGCCCTCGTTGTCATTCGTAAAGAAGAAGATGATAAGTTTTTAGTCGAACGAATCCACCAATACCAAATGGAAGACCACGGCATCGAATTTCCAGCCAGTACCCCAGCGACTGAAGACTGGCGTACCACCGGAACGGGCGCTCAAATTCTGGCGGATCTCGGAATCCGAAAACTCAGAGTCATTGGCCATTCGCCAAAAAAATATCTCGGACTTTCTGGATACGGTCTTGAAGTCGTCGACTTTGTGAGCTGCAATTCGGATCACTAAGAGACAGTACCATGTCTAAAGAGCATCTCAGCCGTGAGCTTAGCAAGCTCATAGCCGCCATTGAAAGAGAGTGGCGCGAGGAGCTCGGCGGGCCTGAAGCACCCCATACGGAATCCGTTTTAAAAAAAGTACATCGCCTTCTGACCACGCTTAAGCAGGAAAGTCCGGGGTGCAAATATGAGCGCCTTATGAGCCAAATCGGCACGGACTGGCTCGAATCCCACCCTTGGGCAACTCCCTATGTTCAAAGGATCGACGCAGCCCTCGCCAGCATGGGCGATAATTCAAAGAATTAATTCAACACTGACCATTAGAAACGCCATCCATGACTCAACTCAAAACTTTTGAAGGTCACTTCAACGTCAAGGGCGCTCGCTTCGCACTTGTCTGCTCTCGCTTCAATAGCTTCATCGTCGATGCACTTGAAGGCGGGGCTGTTGACGCGCTCATTCGCCACGGCGCCAAAGAATCGGACATTCATGTCGTCAAGGCACCGGGCGCCTATGAACTCCCCTTGGCTGTCCAGAAGGTCGCAGCCACCGGCCGCTACGATGCCATCATTGCATTAGGTGCCGTCATCCGAGGCTCAACCCCCCATTTCGACCATGTTGCCGGTGAATGCGTAAAAGGACTCAGCAGCGTGTCATTGCAACACGGAATCCCCGTTGCATTTGGCGTTCTTACCGTCGACACGATTGAGCAGGCCATTGAACGGGCTGGTACAAAGGCCGGCAATAAGGGAGCGGAGGCTGCCCTTTCGAGCATCGAAATGGTTAACCTCATTCGCGAACTGAATGCAGGATGAGTAGTAGCAAGACACAAGCCCGTAAAAGCGCCGTTCAGGCGATTTATCAGTGGCAAATGACACGCTACAACCTCTCGGAGATCGAACGTCAGTTCGTTCAAGAGCATGGCATCGGCAAAGGTGAACTGAGTTACTTTCAGGACCTTCTTCACAACGTCCCCTCCCGATTGGACGTTATCGATGCAGCCATCGGCGAATTCACCTCAAGGCCGGTAGAGCAGATTGATCCAGTAGAGCGCGCGATCCTTCGCATTAGCACCTATGAGCTTCTCTGCCATCCGGAGATTCCCTACCGCGTCATCGTGAATGAGGGGATTAATCTTGCAAAGGAGTTTGGGGCCACTCAGAGCCATAAGTTCGTCAATGGACTTCTGGACAGACTGTCCAAGAAAATTCGGGAAACTGAATGCACGCATTCGGATAAATCCAACTGAAAATGGCATCTGGCGAATTCGGCCTGATCGAAAAGTTTTTTGATCGACCTTCAGGGCGCAGTGACGTCATCCTCGGTATTGGGGATGACTGCGCCCTTCTCTCTCCACCCGAAGACCAAAATCTGGCCCTGAGCATAGATACACTGGTTTCAGGGGTCCATTTCTTTGGTGATACGAACCCAAGAGGGCTTGGCCACAAGGCGCTAGCCGTCAATCTCAGCGATCTTGCTGCAAGTGGTGCAAAACCGGCCTGGTGTTCTTTAGCCCTGACGCTCCCTCACATTGACGAAGCCTGGCTGAGTGAGTTCTCTGCGGGTTTTTTTTCATTGGCATCAAAGAACAACATCTCACTCATCGGGGGAGATACGACAGAAGGACCTCTTTCCATTACCGTTCAGGTCATCGGCACGGTTCCCAAAGGAAAAGCCCTGCTTCGATCTGGTGCAAAAGCGAATGACCTCATTTACGTCAGTGGCCCTATTGGAAATGCGGGCCTTGGCCTTCTGGGACGGCAGGGATCCTGGCCCATCGAGGACCCAACGGTCTACGCAGCGCTCGAAACACCCACACCAAGAGTAGAACTGGGACAGGCGCTGCTCGAAATTGCCAGTGCGTGCATTGATGTTTCAGATGGGCTTGCTGCAGATTTAGGGCACATTCTGGAGCGAAGCCAGGTTGGCGCAGAAATCGAGTGGGATCGACTCCCACTTTCCTTCCCGGTAAGCGAATTCGTAAGACAAAGTGGTGACGTGGGCTTCCCCCTGAGAACGGGTGACGACTATGAACTTTGTTTCACCGTTCCCCCTGGCCATCAAAACGAAGTCGAGAAGATTTTTCGCGTTTTGGGGTTAAGCGGAGGATACATCGGTCGAATTGAAACAATAGCCGGTCTTCGAGTTAGGAAAGCCTCTGAATTGATCGACATGAAAAAGAGCGGATATGAGCACTTCACGCCATCCTGAAAAGAAACAACTGAAGCGAGCTAGAATCCCGATCAACACTGCTTTCAGTGATTTCTGGTGTTTTCTTGGCCTGGGTTTTGGCACCGGCCTTTCGCCTAAAGCTCCCGGCACCTTAGGAACCCTTGCGGCAATCCCACTCTATTGGCTCTTGTCAGGCACCTCACCTACTTTCTACATCGGAATCACAATTGCCTTCTTCTTTCTGGGGATTCACATCTGCAACGTGACAGAGCAAAAGATTGGAATTCAGGATCATTCGGGAATTGTCTGGGACGAAGTGGTTGGGTTTCTCGTAACAATGACCTTAGTACCCCCATCATGGACAATGCTTATTGTTGGCTTTTTGTCATTCAGACTCTTCGATATTCTCAAACCCTGGCCGGTACGCTGGTTTGATCGAAAAGTCCATGGCGGCTTCGGCATCATGTTGGATGACCTGATCGCTGGACTGATGGCTTGCGGGGCAACACATCTCATTTTGAGCCAGCTTAACCCCTAATTCGCAAGAGAAGGCGCTCACTTGTTGCCAGGGCGAGGTTTATCTGCGTATAATGGCGAGATAATCGCGGGGTGGAGCAGTCTGGTAGCTCGTCGGGCTCATAACCCGAAGGTCGTAGGTTCAAATCCTGCCCCCGCTACCAATTTTTCTGAATAGTTTCAATGACTTATTCAGATTAGTTTCTCAGAAAAGTAGTATGGTTGCTTCTATACTACCCCTCAGTAGGATCCAGACTCATGTCTCAGTGAGTCTCTATGCGGTCCTCGTCTACTTCCAAACACAGAACAGTCCCACGGTTTTGTGAGTCGCACATCCATCATCAGTTGGACCGACAATCACAAAGTCCCCCACACCCCGCGTTTCAAAATACAGGAAATGAGTAATTTCATTCGCGTAAAAACGCCTGTATAGGCAACAGTAGCCTAAAAGGCTGACCCTGCAGATTAGCGAACCCGTATCGCCTGTAGAAAGCCGATGCATTC
This sequence comes from uncultured Methylococcus sp., assembly GCA_964419105.1. Taxonomy (GTDB): domain Bacteria; phylum Pseudomonadota; class Gammaproteobacteria; order Methylococcales; family Methylococcaceae; genus UBA6136. The sequence goes on along the minus strand of CAYQOJ010000143.1, from coordinate 3,199 downwards.
TCATCTTTTGCATCGACAACGAGTCCAGCAACGGCAAGCACTTGACTAGCCTGTTCAACCTTTTGACATGCATCCGCCAAAAGTATGGCACCAAGACCCCGCCCTTGACTCGCCTGATCCACAGCCAACCTTCCGAGTAAGGCAACGGGGATCGGATAACGTGGCAGCCTTTTGGCCACATCCTGAGGCAAGTCTGAACACTGCACGCTTGCCGCACTCAGAGTGAAGTATCCAGCTAACTGCTGAGATCCAAGTTCAGTCGCGACAAAAACTCTAGCAACTCCCGTTCTTACATCCTGTGAGGCGTATCGCTTGACGTAATCATCAAGCGCATCAACCCCACATCGAAATTTTGAATTATCAACCTCTGGATCTAATGAGCGAATCCGGTATGAGGTCACGACCCAACCTGTTTGGCATGACGCTCAAAGGCCCGAATTAAGGCATCATTAGGCTTACTTGGAACATCAAGGGCATCAAGGAAGGCCATGAAATCAGTTGCCTTTAAGGAGATGGCTTCGTGCTCATGCACGATCTGTTCAGCGGAGGCTACGGCATGCGACAAGACAAACTCCGACACGCTCACCTGTGAGTAAGCGGCGGCCTTATCCAGAAGATTTCGCACTCTGAGGTTGCAACGGATATTGAGTCGACTCTCTTTTAGCATTGTCTTCGACATAAAAGCCCCCCCTATCTCAAGGGTTATGATTGTGCACCACATGTGCGCACGCAGCAATAAATGAATTTCAAGATCCTCGATTGTTATGGGCGGGTCCTCTCTAAAGGGCAACATTAGCTCAGCCACAGACCCCAGATAAAGAGGTCGATGCCGGAAACCTCCTCTACCAAATCCATAACCCCATTGTTTACATCCCGCGGGTTGAATTTGATGAACCATCTGGATCCATGAAGACGACCAATCAATCCGACACAATGACCTTCGCAAAAAGGCTCTACGAACAGACCCGTTTAACAGAGTGGATTTGTTGCCTCCAGAACGACCACCAACTTGGATCACACCGTGTGACAATAGACAGCATTTCTGCCGCACCTCGCACAGGATGAAAAACCAAAAACATGATTAATTGCATCCAACTTGATCACTACGGCACGGGCGCTGCACTCATCGCTATCGCAGTGGCACTGTCCGTCTTTATTCAGGGGCATGTAAAGAAAAAACTAGGCAAGGACACACTCCAGGAGTTTCATGAGGTTGGCAGCGTTTATATGTCTGCAGTTGGGACCTTATATGCGGTTCTTTTGGGATTGGTGGTCGTCGATGCCTCAAGCAGATTCAGTCAGGCACGAGAGAGCGTTCTTAACGAGGCGAACTCGCTAATCGAGGTCTACGCGCTTGCGGAGAAAGTTCCTGCCCCACAAAGTCAGGCAATCAAAAGTGGGGTTCGCTCTTATGTGGACTATCTTTTGAAAGAGGGATGGAATGCCATGATCCGGGGCGAAGTAGACGAAACCGAACTTCAGCTCTTTCGGAGCATCATGTACGAAGTGAGATCCATCGAACCCATTACAGAAAACCAAAAAACGGTGTACCCAGCGCTCTTGGACTCCTTCATTAAGGCATCCGAAAGCAGGCGCAGCAGGTTGAATTTTGACCAATACAACATTCCAACTGTAGAGTGGTTGTCGTTGGTCATGGGCGGTCTCATAACCATTACTTTCACCATGTTCTTCGCCATAGAGCATCGGTTCGCCCAAGCACTGATGACCGGCATGGTGACGTTCATTCTGTCTCTCAACCTTTTTATCGCCTATCTCTTCAATACACCATACAACGGCGATCTGAGTGTTACCAAAGATCCTTTTATCTCTTTGCAGAGGTTCATTCATGACTCGCCCTGACTTGCGCCCTTCCCGAAGAAGGGGCCGGTAGCCGAGCTGAGCCTCCCTTAAACCTTAACCACGTCAAGATCAACACCCACCAAAAAATGAATTATTCGAGCCATTCGAAATGAGTAACTCCAAATGGCCCAATCCGGCCGTGTAGATCTTCCCGCCTGATTTTTTCCAGCTCCAACCAACCCAATCTGGCTTTCCCCACTCCAAACTCCTCTTGGATGGGGCCATATACCCATACCTCACCTACGTGCGATTTCTGGCAAACCGAGAGAGTCTGATCTGGTTAAATTTTCAATAATGTGATTGATTTGGCCTTGGATGTTGTTGGCTTTTAAGTCGAATGCTCCACCCACCTATTCATCAGAACCTAATCTTCTCCAAAGCTGTTTTCTTGTAGGGAGTCTTTAGGATTCAGCTAGGCGGGTCGGACTCATCAGAGACGACCTGTGAACCTCAAGGACGCTCGCTCGAGCTTTCGGTCACCTCCACAAGCCAATTTGATCCATGAATAGCAAACTAATCCTTACCGCAATTACCCTCGCCACTTTATCGTCTCCTTCCTTTGGCAAAGTCGTCCATTCCAAGTCAGACAACGAGTCTGGCTACGGCGACAAAAGCGGCCACCCGAAACTATCAGCACAACTGACACCGATCGCACCTAGCCAAATGGGTTCGGGTGAATTTCATTTCGCAAACCATAGCCATGGCGCACACCATAAAGCAGCAACCTCTTTCCATGGCGGAATAACCCTGCCGCTCGGGGCCACTGCGTATAACGAGGACTCCATTGCGAGGATTCAGAACCTTGGAATCACGCTGTCCAACGGAAGCGGTACATTAAATTGCGTACTTGCCCCAGAAAGCATCCGGTTTTCACCATCTTCAGAAAGCCCTGTGGCGCCGATCGAAGCAGATTTCCATCTGGGAGAACTGACCCCTGAAGGGATGGCACCTGTCTACTCAGCAGGTAACTGCACAACTCTTCCCTCGGCTCTTGTATCAGGCGATACGTTAACGATCACCGTACTCTCTGGAAAGAATCTCATCACAACACTTTCGGGCACACTGAAATAATCCATGAAAGATGGTGGGCCCTCCTCAGATAGGGGGCTCATCAGACAAAGGGGGTTAGGTGTAATTCCTAGCCCCTTTGTCTTGACCGATTCCGTGGCCCCGGCATCCCCGAGTGTCCTATTGCCAGACCAGCCCACCCGAAATTGATATCTCCCTTTCACCCCGAGCCAGATCAGGTATTCCCCTCAGCATAGCGTCTCAATCTTATTCAGAAGACGGCCATTTTCAGCGGCAAGGTGAGCCACTTTCTGGGGCCTAAGGGCGGGGC
>CAYQOJ010000142.1:0-8347 GCA_964419105.1 uncultured Methylococcus sp. | reverse complement strand
AATCAATCACCGGAAGATCCGCTTTTGCGGAAAAGGATGCCGCAAGGGAGAGAGCGATCAGCAAAGGACTAAGGATTTTCACCATGACACTCACCTTTAGGATTCAGGGGACACAAAAGAATCTCCACCTTTGCGGAGACGGTGGAACGCTGGAATCCAGGCATCGGGCGATGTCCCATGCTCTGAAATCAGACGCTCCACCAGAAGAGATGAGGCGGTGTTTCCGGAAAGAATTGCTAATTCATCTTCAAAGCCCGACAGGTTGAGCTCTGCCACGACCGAGTTGTGCCCCTGCTTGATCAAAAACTTCCGGGAACGCTCGCCTAAGGTTTTGACGATGTTGTATTCGCTTTCTTTCAGCCCAAAGCCTTCGACATAGCCGTGGCGGTCCGCTTCAGGGTTAGGCAGAAAGATCTTGGTCGCGGTTTGAGACACCACTGCAAAGCCGGCTTTCGACCTTAAAACCTGTTGGGGGTTTTGCGTGAACATCACCAGAAACCCGTCCTGTTTTCGGATCGTCACAAGCTTATTCAGGATCAAGTCTTCAAAGGCGGGGTCATCCAGAAGTTTCCAAAATTCATCCATGAAGATCGGAATACGCCTGCCATCGATCAACGTCTCGATCCGGTGAAAGAGGTACAGGATCGTCGGGGTTCGCGTTTCCGGGTTATCCAGAAATTCGGTGACATCAAAGCCGATAAGGGTGACATCCTCGCCAATCGAGAGCGTGTCTTCAGGATTATCAAAGAGCCAACCCAAAGCGCCGCCCTGACACCATCGGGCGAGGCGGATATGCAGCCCTTCCTCCTCGGTTGGATCAAGAAACTGAAGAAGCGCGCCTAATCGTCGAAGGGATTTAGGAGCCCCCATCACACCTTCGACCGCATCATGAATGTCCTTTTCTTGCCTGGGCGTCATCGGGTATGAGGCATGCTGGAGAAGTGCTTTGACCCAGCGCTCGAGAAAAGAAATATTTTCGGGGGTGGGCTCAAGCTGAAACGGGTTAAAGCCCGAGGGCACCCCATTCTTGATTGGAAGATAGGTGCCGCCCATCGCTCTCACCCCAATGCTGGCTCCAAGATCTTTGTCGAAAAGGACACAGGAGAGTTTTTTCCCTTTTTCAGGCTGATGGAATTTTTGCACCTGGGCTAGAAGAACCATCTCCAGAACGGTTTTACCCGTTCCTGATTTTCCGATCACCACGGTGTTCGCGAGGGCCTTATGATCTGGATCGACCGATGCGTTAGCCCGATCTTCATGCGTCACTTGGTGAAAGTTGAAGTAGTAAGGGGCACCTGAAGATGTTTTGAACATGGTGACGGCGGGCCCCCAAGGGTTCCGATCAAGGCTTCCGGTTGGAAAATTGTGCATCGAGGCAAAGCCCGCGAAATTCCGGCTGGTGATATCCCCGATCCGAACGCGGTACTTGAAGTTTCCTGGAAGGCTGGACCATAAAACGCCTGCGCACCCTAAGTCCTCTCTCACCCATTTCATGCCCGCATCGGCCAGTGCCGCACCGGCTTTAGCCACGTTTTCACTCAAAGCCTTGGGATCTTCGGTCCGAATAATGAACCCCAATGCATGGGCACCTAGGACATAACGGTTCGACATCACGTCATCCATCGCCTCGGAAAGTTCTTCAATCTGGCTCTGTGCAAGATCCCCGGCATTCACCATCCGACCTTCTTGGCGCTTAAGGCGACTCAAGGCGGTGGGTTTATTTAAGAAGGTAAAGCTCTGGGAGAGGACGAACTCGAAAGGAAGGCTCAGGACATCATCCAGCAGCCCTGGAAAAGTCATGGCCGGGTACTCCATGATGGTGAGTGCACTTCCATAGAGATCCCTAAGCCCAGAGCTTGCGATCCTTCCCGATGTGTTGAAGAAGAATCGGGTGTTACCCAGATGATCACGAATGGGCCGCGTTGGAACCGTCACCGTTTTCCAGTCCCCATCAATCAAAAAGGCGAGGAACTCCAAAATCTCGGAGCACAGCCTCCCCTTGGCGTTGGTGTAGACCCCAAGAAGCGTGGGCGCATAGCGGTCCAGCGCTTCAAGGCTCTGAAACATGAGGTCTTCAACGACCGCGAGGTCCTCCTTTAAATCCCTTTCTAGATCTTCGGCGGATAGCCACTTCTTAAAGAGGCGCTGCTCTGATTTGGGTCTTCGATACACAATCGACACATACAGCTCATTCACCAACGTCCGCTGGCCGCTCAGCATGGCGCGATACTTCGTATCAAATCGCTCGGCAAAAGACCCTTTGGCGTAGGTGCCATCCGGATACTCGCCATACGGTCGACGGACCACATGGGACCAGATCGCCACATTTTCAGAGGCGATGGAGCGAAGGTATTGGCAGAAGGATTCATGCCAGACGTTGCAGGTTCGCTCATCCGCACTTTCATGCGCCGCTCCCTCCAGTTTCATCACAAAAAGAAGGTGCTCGGATTCCAAGCGAAGAATATGTGGGGTGATGTGCGATTCGTACGGGATATAGTCCCTTGCAGGAATATCTCGCCCCACCGCCTTGAGAATTGCAGCCATCAAGCGCCTCCTTTATGAGCTCAATCGTTCACCCGATACCGGTGCCACCGAAGTCACAGCGCCCCAAATATCGAGATTTCGACGCCTCGCCGTGGTTTGAAGCCAAATCCAGGCACACCCAAAAACGCCCGGATCATGGGCGCTCACCAGCACCAAAACGCCATGAATCGGTGCGGAGAAAAGAAGGTAAAGCGGGTTGCTGGTGAGAAGAAAAACCAGAACGATAAAAACCCCCTCCCCCACCAGCGCGCCATAAGGAACCCCGAGGGCCGAAGCGGGTCTGGTCATACCGACGAACAGGGGATCGATCGTCAATCCTTCTTGGGATTCATGCTGCATGGTCCACCTCAGACTTAGGAGACCGCGCCTGAAATCCAGTTGACGAAACTGGTCGATCCGAAAATAAGGACAATGCCGAGAACGATTTTGATGGCCCAATCAATCGGCATGCGACCTGCCATGGCAGCAATACCGCAAGCGACAACCGCGATGGCGGCGATGGTTTTAGCGAAGGGTCCGGTGAGATCGGTCAGAATTTGTTGGCCTACCGAATCCCAGGGGGCGGCCAGAGCCAGGTCTGGCGTGAGAGTGATCAGGGCTGTAAAGAAAAAGCAGACAAACTTCATGGCATCAATTCCTTAAGGGGGTTTGAAAATGAGATACATAGCGCTTACACCGTCACCGTTTATGCGTAGCTCCCCTCCTCTTCATAATTGACATCCAAGGCGATCAGCACACCCGTTTTTGGGAGTTTCTTCAGAAAGGTCCACGCGGTATCCAAGCTCCTGAAGTCCCAAAACCCGCGCTTCACCGCGTTAAACCTGAGCTTGACCTCATCAGCCTTCCAATTAAGCTTGGCGTACAGGTAAAAATGGCCATCGGCTTCACAAACGATGCGGACGCGCTCAACGGCGGTGTTCTTAAGGGCATCCGCAAGGGCTGCACCCGTGATCGAATTGGCTTCAGTGACCTCGGCGTATTGGCTGGTGTTCATGTCATTCCTCTTTTAAAAAACGAGCTGTTGAGCCCGATCCGTCTTGAATACAATCGGAGAGGAAGAAGAATCCGGGGTCGGCTCAACCGTTGCCGGGGTATCCTGAATCGTCCGCTCTTCCTTCCGAGCTTTCGCAGCCTCAATGCTCTGGTTCCCCATGACCTTGGTTTTTGAGCCAGGGATCGGGAGATCGGGGAGCGGTGGCAGAACCGCGCTGGATGCCATTGCAAAATCGCTGTCTGCAGAGGGCAAACCCCGCGCGACTGGGGAGGCTAAGACGATTATAAGAGTCACAAAGGAGAACAGGCGGATCATCTTTATCAGTCACCGTTTCACATTTGTATGTTTATGATATCACGTTTTATTAATCGCGATTATCTGTTTTGTTTTGTCGCATATGGCGGTCAAGGACGACCGCAGGTCGGCGAAGCGAATCCTTGACGGCCAGAAGCGATCCCACGCTCTAAAGGGGGTGCTGGGAAACTCCCAGCACCCCTGCCACTCCGGCGAGGAGTGGGGTGGTTCAGGAGGGGCAACGCCCCTCTTGAGTAAAAACTTAAAAGCTAGGGCCGAAGGCCCTCTCCTCAAGCGCTTTTGATAAAAAGAAGGCTGATGAAAGCTCCGACACTTAACGATCCGACTCACCGACACTTATTCTCTTGATTCCGTCTCATGGCCGATGATTTCGCCCGCTTCGAGGCACCTAAACCCGCCTGCCTTTCCCATCAACGGCGATCTTCAGCATTTCTTAAGGCCAAAAAAATCCCCCAGCACCCTTTTGGGGTGCGGGGGACCTGATGACAGAGCCATCGATCAGCAATGGGATGAGCGCGTATTAAATCAAATTGGCTGTACTCCTTGATACCTCATTTTCATGGCCCTGAGGATGTCAATGGCCTCTCTAGGTGGGCGCTGCGGGTTCGTGCCCGCCTTCTTGAAGGACTGAGCCATCAATCCAAATGTCTTCTGGCTTGCGGTCTGCAAGAAACGCTCGTGCCTTCTTTGGCTTGCCTTCTTTCGCTCCTTTCTGACTTTCGAACCCAGCCCAATCAGGTCAAAGAATTTCATTGAGATGGTTCGAATAGCGGCCAAGCCTTTATAACGACCATCCTCGTGCTTTTCACTCCGAGGGTGCACTTTTACCAGCCCCATGGACACTAAGTCCTCCATGGCTCTTTCCAAACGACGGAGCCCGAGTCCCGTCATGCGCACCAGGGACTTTTCAGTAAACCCTTGCATCCTTTGACCCTCGCCTGGAATCCCAACCCGGAGCGTCACAAGATCCATGCGGTGGATCAGACAGGACAGCAAAATGCCGCAAGCCTCACGACGCTCGCTCCGCTTTTGACGTTGACCACCCAAAAGGGTATCCCAGAAGCCCCCAACACAGTCTCCTATTTTTGCTCGGGCGTCCTCAAGAACGGCAGGGTGATGATGGGGTGGCGGTGTGAATCTACGGAAATACTGAGGGTCATGCCCGCAGCCATTTCCACCACCAAATTGAGCCTTCATCGACGATGCCTAAGCTTCTGTCTTAGGGTTCTTTTCGAACCTGCGGCCCTTTCGGGCTTTGTGCTGCATGCCGCGCCCAGGCCTCAAGGACCCTTGGGACATAGTGATCCTTGGTCCATTTCGGAAGATCGAGGGCCGCGACATCCCCTGGGATTGTCCAATGTCGTCTTAGCGCACGTTCCACTGCCCCATCCCCGGCGTTGTAAGCGGCAATCGCAAGCTGCCAGTCCTTGTGTTTATAGGCACTGGTTGCCAGGGTCCATCCACTCACGTAAACGGCATAACACTCCGACCACAGCAACGCATCCGGATCTACGCCGTAGCGATCCTTCAGATCCTTGGCGGTTCGACTGTTGTGCTGCATGGATCCAAGGTCCACAGATCCATTCCGATTCTTGCGGGTCAGTCCCGGGCTTCCGCCCTCTACTTCATGGATGGCTTCAAGCAGCGCGACAGGTACTCCCCACACTTTTGACGTGTGTGCAGCACATTTCGGCTCAAGACGTGAGGCTTCAGCGACGCCTGGCAACACCGTCACCAAACTGGCCAAAATCATCCGATTAAAGGCAGCCACGAAAATAGACCTCGAGCTTTTCGCTAAGTCGCTCCAGAACGTAAGCCTCCCGAAGGACCAAGAAACTATCTCGTACATCAACGGCACGAAGCGGTTTTCCATGTTCCATTACGGTGATCGGCTCCCCTACCCCTTCGAGAACGAGACGGAATCCTTCGCGATCCCCCTTCTCACACACAAGAACCGGTTGAATCCGAATCTCTTCACCCAAATTTTTAAAGAAGGTAGGGAGATCGGAAATGTCGATCGTCTTCTGAGTCAGCATGTCGTTGTCCTCTCACAGAAATCTTCATCATTCGGATAGCCCCTTGCTATCCACCTCGCCGTCCACACTAAAGAGGCAGCCCGAATGGCGTCCAATAACGAAACTCAAAGTGATTTATCACTCTCATTGATAAATCGCTGCAGCCTTGGCCAGGCCAAGGAAATGACCCCTGGGTTCGTTCTCGTCTTGAGAACGTTTGAATGCTCAGTCGCTTCAGAACCACGCATAAACGGTGACGGTCCTTGCGATTTAATGAGAAAGGCCTTACGCATAAGCGGTGACGCTCTGCGCCCCTCAAACAGAATAGGGGCACGCATAAACGGTGACGGCTCAGGAAAAAGGCCAACGTTTTACGCATATCGGGTGACGCTTCACCCCTGGCTACGCATAAACGGTGACGCTGAAGTTCAACGTTCATAATCCCTCGCTGGATGGTGTGAGCGACCAACGAGCCGCTCTCCAAAACGCCTTACGAGCTTGGCGGCTTCTCTCTTCTCATCAGCCCCATCGATCAATAGCCCATCTTTTCCCCTGGCTCGGTCATCGCTCCCTCCATTTGGGCCAACCAAATCTCTCTCCCGTCGCAAATCGTGATGGGCTTCTGGTGATCGTCCCAGACCAGCGCATGAAATTCCTTGCAGTAGGCCTTGAGGTGGCTGCCGGTGACGTACCACCTCGCCGCTGGACAGGTTTCGCACGCCAGGGAGGGTCCCGGCCGCTCGTAATCCTCCAACATCGCCAAAATCGGACTGGTATAAAGTGGCCGCACGCCACCCGCGTCTTCTTCCTTCCTCATTTCGTTCATACCTCTTGTAATGTGGCCTTGGCATCCCGAACCGCTCGGGCCCGGATTCGAGCTCCATCGCCGCGACGAACCACGCGGCCCGGACGATCTGCCGGCACCGCTCCCGTGCGGCTTCCCATTCCGCCTTGCTCCGCTTAACGAACGAGACATGGGATATCGAAAATTCGTCTTGCTTCCTCCCCTGCCCTTTTTGCTGACGCCTCGCATCCACATGCCGACGCGCCTGACTTTGCCCGCGGTTTCGATTCCTTGCCGTCCGGGGTGTCGCCACACAGTCCACTCCCTCACTCAGCAGGGCGTCAGCAAAACTCTCACGCCATTGCTGAAGGTCAGCCTTTCTAGGATTGAGTCGATCACCCCCAAATCCCCGCATCTGCACCGTGAGATGTGCATGGGGATGCGCCTCATCCGTATGCAGTGCGAAGACATAGGCATGGTTCTCGAATTCCCGGCTAGCAAAGGATCGCACCGCCTTCTTCAAGGCCTCTGGGTCCGTCCCCGGGGGCATCGATAGCACTATCCGAACCGTATCTCTCCGATTTGCCTTGGGGGGACTCGACTGACTGATGGTCTGAGTCCACGCTCCCCACAGAGAATTCACCTCGGCAGCCCCGCCATGAATCGCCCCATTCTCATCTTCGAGATCGATCTTCCCGTTGCGACTGATATAGGTCATATGGACCTTTAGATGATCGCCGCCCTTGGTAAACCCTGAAATCTTGACTATGACTTCCGGCGATCCCCTGGCCATGCGAATGGCATTATCTCGGTGGATCCCAATTCGTATATTCCGGGTCTTATTCCGTCTCCCCTTAATAACTCCAGAGAGAAGCGGTTTTGAAAATTCGTCTTCAATCAGACCCACGGCCCACGCCCCACGAACGATTCGCCGCCCGCATCAACTTATCAATAATTTCTATATTCTCTTTAATCAGCCGCTCAACCAAATAAAAGTCTTTCAGCTTCCGAATATCAATATCCAGACTATTAAATGACTTTGCAATCTGATTGATATTCACCCCGATCGCTCGAATCTGCCGATTACTCTCATTCAATAACTTCAGTTCGGGCGTTGTCAGAACCGGCGGTTGGTACACGTGCGTCTGGATCAGACACGCAATCCATCGGGAGAGGCTCATTCCCTTCCCGACCGCCCGCTCTCCCGCCAGACTTGCAATGAATAGAGGGACCGTCAGGCTGATCCTTTTCCGCCGGTAGCCCTCTGCATCCGAGTTCATCATGCATTTGGGCGGCTCTTCATTTCTCCTGAGCTCGTCCTCAATCATTCCTCGAATCACATCTGACTCCGTGAGTCCCTCACGGCGTGCAAATTCGGAAAGTCTTGATTTTGTTTCCTGAGAGACTCGCACGTGGATGAGGGCTGATTTCATTATTGAGTTTTCTTGGAGATCAGAAATTGGAAAACATCGTAATACATTTACCGCCGGTAGGCCTATCCTGCACTAGCCTTCCCTATCCCATTTTTTTCCCAATAAACAGGGTTTGATGGCCAATATTGCATCTTTATCCACGGCAATACACGCAAATACACAAATCGTCATTAAAAGGCATATTGATACCCATCATTTCACAGCGATCTATAAGCACAGCGAATATGAACCCGATGCGATTTGTTATTAGTCGGGCGAAGTG
>CAYQOJ010000141.1:0-8498 GCA_964419105.1 uncultured Methylococcus sp. | reverse complement strand
TTGGAGTGTGAAGCTGTGCAGGCACACGCAGCAATTGATGCCCGGATGGGCGAAGTTTATTGGGGCAGCTATCGCAAAGATTCTGGGGACCGTGTCGTTCGGCTTTGTGAAGAGAGAGTCATTCCGCCTAATCAGGTCCCGATGGGTTCACTCCCCGAGGATGTGGGCACGGGTAGCGGTTGGATGACCTATCGCGCCATTCTTTCCGAACGCGTCGCACCGTCGGGTATTCGCATTCTTGAGGATCGTTTCCCTCGCGCAGGAGCCATTGTGCGCCTGGGAGCGACTGATTTCTGCTCAGGCCACACGTTGAGGCCAGAAGATGTAGAGCCGGTCTACCTTCGCAACGATGTGGCTAAAAAACCCACTAAAAAGCCCTGAGCGACGGAGATCCATTGGTTTCCAAAAGAGGGGGGCTCTTTCGATTCGGCCCCTCGACGGCATATAGTAGAATGTCGAGATGTCACAACTATTCCAGATTCATCCCAAGGATCCGCAACCTCGGCTGATCAAACGTAGCGTTGAGATTCTTCGTCAGGGTGGGCTTGTCGTTTATCCCAATGACTCCTCCTACGCCTTCGGTTGTCGCATCGACAATAAGGACGGCTTGGAAATGATCCGGCGGCTAAGAAGACTGGATGATGATCACAACTTTACGCTCATCTGCCGGGATATCGCCCAGGCTTCTACTTTTGCGAAAATGAGCAACGAGGGATTTCGACTAATGAAGTCCCTGACGCCGGGCCCTTTTACTTTTATTCTCGAGGCCACCCGCGAAACACCGCGTCGCCTGCAGCATGCAAAGAAAAAAACCATCGGCATTCGACTCCCGGATGATGCGATCACCAGCGCCATCCTGAACGAACTGGATGAACCTCTTTTCAGCTCGACTCTCTTGCTGCCGGATCAGGAGGATCCCATGAGTGATCCCGAAGAAATCCGTGATCGACTTCAGAAAGAGGTGGAACTGGTGATCGATTCCGGTGTCGTATCCTACGAGCCTACAACCATCATCGACTTAACCGGAGCCAACCCTGAAATTACCCGTCAGGGGAGCGGCATCGCGGCTAACCTCCGATAACCTGATCCCAGAGACATTTCATGGATATGGCACTTTCCGATGAGCAGGCGATTATCGCCAAAATTCTGCCACTACTTTTCGCCATTACGATGCATGAAGTGGCTCATGGCTACATGGCCAAGTTCCTTGGGGACGATACAGCAGATCGCCAAGGTCGACTGACACTAAACCCGATTGCCCACATCGATCTACTAGGCACCATCATCTTGCCCGGGATTATGCTGGCGATGGGAGGTAACTTTATTTTTGGCTGGGCAAAACCGGTGCCTGTAAACGGTGCCCGTATCACGCGCTATCCACGCTGGGGCATGCTGATGGTCGCTCTCGCTGGACCAACCGCTAATGTCCTGATGGCCATTTTTTGGGCCGCGTTGTTCCATGCAGTCCCACTGATCGGTAGCGAACTGCATGCCCTTGGACTGGTTGAAATGATCAAGTTCGGTATCAGCTTCAATATCATTCTTGCTGTTTTCAACATGGTTCCGATTCCGCCGCTCGACGGTGGACGTGTACTGGTTGAACTACTGCCTTATAACCTGGCACAAAAATTTAGCCAGATCGAACCTTATGGTTTCTATATTCTCTTGGGACTTATGTTCACAGGGATCATCAACGTATTTGTCGGTTTGCCTATCGTCCTCCTTCGAGGACTGATGATGGGGATCGCTGGCCTTTGAACAGTGCACCCGGGAGCCTTCTGGAGAACCTCTCTACAGAGGTTCATCCTGCAGAGACTCCCTTAAATCCTGTCGCTCGAGTTCTTGGATCTCCGGTACACGATTTACCTGAAGACCTCTATATTCCCCCCGATGCGCTCGAAGTTTTTCTCGAGACTTTTGCAGGGCCTCTGGATCTTCTGCTGTATCTCATCCGGCGACAGGGATTCTCCATCGTCGAAATCCCTGTTTCTGACATCACCAAGCAATACATCTCTTACATCGAAATGATGTCGGAGCTGAAGATTGAGTTGGCTGCAGAGTACCTATTGATGGCGGCCATACTGGCCGAGATTAAATCCAAGTTATTGCTTCCAAGACCCGAGATCTTGGAAGGCGAGGAGAATGACCCGCGAGCTGAATTGATCAGGCGACTTCAGGAATATGAGCAATTCAAGTCAGCCGCTCTCGAATTAGACCAACTGACGCGACTCGAAAGAGACGTTCACGAAATCGAAACCGATGTGTCCATGATTCGAGTTAATAAGGTCTATCCAGAAGTGGACCTTAGGGAAGTCCTTCTAGCGTTCAAAGACGTTTTAAAACGCGCAGATCAGGTGACACATCATCAGATTCAACGTGAACCCTTGTCAGTCAGGGAGCGAATGACCCGAATTCTAGGCTCACTTCAGGCACATGCCCGGTTACCTTTCCAGGCTCTATTTGATGTGGAAGAGGGTAGGGCGGGGGTCGTTGTTTCCCTACTTGCCATTCTTGAAATGAGCAAGGAACGCATCATCGAAATTCTTCAAGATGAGCCTCTGGGTCCTCTCGAAATTCGTACGCTGGCATCAGGACCCCTGAAGGACTGACATGGAACTGCAATCGATCATTGAAGCTGCGCTGTTTGCAGCAGGAAGACCACTTAACCTCGATGAGCTCTCTGGCTTGTTTGACGAAAATGAACAACCCGCTAAGGCAGCAATTCAATCAGCCCTCGATCACATACAAGCGGACTATGCCACCCGCACGATAGAACTAAAAAAAGTCGCAACTGGATATCGTTTTCAAGTCCGTGAAGGCTTTTCGCCTTGGGTCTCCAGACTGTTCGAGGAGCGCCCCGGACGTTATTCAAGAGCGTTTCTCGAAACCTTGGCTATCATCGCCTACCGCCAGCCGGTGACGCGCGGGGAAATCGAGGACATTCGTGGGGTTGCCGTGAGCTCTGGCATCATTAAAACAATGCTTGAACGGGAGTGGATCCGAATTATCGGACACAAGGAACTTCCCGGAAGACCCGCACTTTTTGGCACAACCCCCACTTTCCTCGACTATTTCGGGTTGGCATCACTCTCTGAGCTTCCTCCGCTTCAAGCACTGGTTGATGAGATGGGCCTGGTTACTGGTGATCTCGCGCTTGAACTGGCCCTCGCTCCTTCGGCAGAATCTGCCGATCAAAATCAAGAATCCGATACACACGATATAAATCTCGTGAGTCACCCTGAAGATCAAGGACAAGATGTCGACAAAGACCCCCAATAAAGAAAACGATTCAGACTCTGGCGAGCGTCTTCAGAAGGTCCTCGCACGCCTTGGATTAGCGAGTCGGCGTGAAATCGAGGAGTGGATTAAAAGTGGCCGTGTGACCCTCAATGGGCAATACGCCAAACTTGGGGATCGATATCGTCCAGGCGATCGAATTACCGCCAATGGGCGTGCGATTGATCCGAGCGCTGAAGCACAGGAGCCGACCCGAGTTTTGGTCTATCACAAGCCTACTGGAGAGGTTGTCACACGAAGAGATCCTGAGGGGAGGCCAGTGATTTTTACCCAGCTGCCTCGCCCCACCCGAGGTCGGTGGATCTCCATCGGACGGCTCGATATCAACACTCAGGGTTTACTTCTGGTAACCACCAATGGCGAGCTAGCAAATCGCCTGATGCACCCATCCCATGAAATTGAACGCGAATACGCCGTCCGGGTCCTCGGCCGCGTTGATGACGGGATGCTGGATCGGCTTCGTCAAGGCGTTGAACTTGAGGATGGATTGGCCCGCTTTGAATCTATATACAGTGCGGGCGGAGAGGGAGCCAATCAATGGTTCCGGGTCACTCTGAAGGAAGGACGTAACCGGATCGTTCGTCGCCTCTGGGAGTCTCAGAACATTCAGGTCAGTCGTCTCATGCGGGTGCGGTTTGCCCAAGTTGAGCTGCCACCAAGACTTCGAGCAAGAACCTTTATGGAGCTTCCTAAGGAACAGGTCAATCAGCTGCTTGAGTTCGTCGGACTTAAACCAGAGTTTCAAGAGGAGTTGCGTAAACCATCACGCGAAAAGCCGGCTCCCAAAGGGCGAGTTGCGCCAACGCATTCAAAACCGGGGCAGAGAAGACGCTAAAAGATTCGGGGCTTCGGTTCAAAAGCCCAAATAGCGTGCCATCTGGTAAAAGGCAAAGCTGACAAGCCAGGCTAGAACCAGTGACCAGAGAATCGAAAGCCAGGTAAATCCCCAACTTCTCGATTCAGATTTTAATGTCGCGATGGTTGAAAGACATGGGACATAGATCAAGGTGAACAGCATGAAACTGTAGCCTTGAACCCAATCTAATTTTTCAGACATCAACCCCACAAGGGCATCGCCTTCGAGCCCATAAATCGCAGCAAGGGAACCTACGACAATCTCTTTGGCAACAAAGCCAAAGAGCAGTGCTAGACCCAATTGTGCATCAATCCCAATGGGGGTAAGCACTGGGGACATCCAGTTCGCGATATGACCTGCAAACGTTTCTGGACTGTTGGGCACAGACCCCGGCGGAAGGTTGGTCAACAACCAAACGGCGACCACTCCCGCGGTAATAAATTTGCTTGCGCGGACAAGGAAGTGCTGGACCTCCAGCCAAGCCCGCATCATCACCTGGCGCGGTGTAGGCAAGCGATAGGGTGGCAACTCGAGTACAAACGGTTCATTGCTGACATAGCGTCCTTTAAAGACAAAAGCCGTCAGAATCGCGCCAGCAAAGCTTAAGAGATAAAGACTAAAAAGGACCAATGGCGCACTGGTGGTCGAAAAGAGGGCACCGGTTAGAAAGAGAAAAACCTGAAGCCGGGCCGAACAAAGCGAAAAAGGAATAACCAACATGGTCAGAAGCCTCAAGGCCCTCGATCGCATGACCCGTGTGCCCATGAGGGCAGGGACGTTACAACCAAATCCCATCAACAACATCACAAAACTGCGCCCATCAAGCCCCAAACGCGACATCAATGTGTCCATCAAGTAGGCGACGCGTGAGAGATAGCCACTGTCCTCAACCAAGGTCATCATCAAAAAGAAAAGGATGATGATCGGAACAAAGGCCGCAACGGTACCGACACCATTGTAGATACCATCCAACAAAAGGCCTTTTAACAGCGGATTGAAATCCGCCATCCAAAGATCAAGACCTTGTTCGCGGCCCTGGGTTAAAACCCAGGCCACAGCATCCTGCATGGGCTTTCCAAGCCGGAAGATGAATTCAAACAAAAGAAGCATCAATCCAAAGAAGATCGGTAGCCCCAAAACGGGATGGAGCACATATCGATCGATCCGTGAGGTGGTGTCCTCTTCAAGCCGGACCGGGAACTGAACGGCCATCTCCAAGACGCGGGTCGCCTCGTTCTCAATCATTCGATCCTCATCAAAAGCCTTACTGAGATCGGCAGAGACCCGAGCATCATTCCGCTTAAGAACCTGGGCAATCGAGCGACTAACCGCATCCATCCCGGCACCATATTTGGCGCTGATCAGTTCAACGGGGACGTCAAGGCTAGATTCGAGTTGGGTTTTATCGATGACAATCCCATGTCGTGAGGCTTCATCTGCCATGTTGATCACAATGATCACAGGAAGGCCCAGCATTTTGACCTGGAGCGCCAAGGATAATTGCCGATCAATCTGGGTGGCATTCACCACGACACAAATCAGATCTACCGGATTCCTTTCAATGAAATTACGAACAACTTTCTCGTCTTCTGAGAAACCGTGAAAGCTGTAGATGCCAGGGAGATCGATGACCTGAGTAAAAACGTCTCCCAAAATCACCTTGGCAGTCATCAGATCGACCGTCACACCGGGCCAATTCCCAACCCGTGCAGAGGATCCGGTGATTCGATTGAAGAAAGTCGACTTGCCGGTATTCGGCATGCCGATCAACGCAATCTTCCTCATGCGGCTCTTAAGACAGTGATCTTAGCTGCGTCGTTGCGACGAATAATGACTTGAGTGGTACCGAGGGCCACTTGAAGCGGGCCTTTAAGAATCCCGTGGCGTAGGACGGTAATCGATCGGCCGGTTCTAAATCCCAGCGCGTGTAGTCGGTGATAAAGCGCTTCGTCCGCTTCGATATCAACGATAGAACCCGATTCGCCATCCTGAAGATGATTCAGATCACACTGCATGTGGGGTACTTCTAAATGATAACTGTTCGCGATTGTATCAGTTTATCAAGAAAAAAACACATGAATTGCGGGGTCAATCTCAAAACATGACTGCGTATAATGTATATTATGTCAAGTCTGATGATAACGTGTTCATCCCGATTATTCGACCCGCTCTGTGATCAGTTTTTGTAGCGCCACTGCGAGCTCCCCGCTACGGGCAAATTCCTCCCAACAGCATGCGTGGTCAACGCTATGAAACGTTCTGACTTCCGCTGACGAACGCGCCTTTGCAGTAACTGCAAATGGGATGGGGGGAACATTTGTATCGTTCTCGCCGAACCAGTAAATCTCCTTGAAGTTTCGCTTTTTTATTTCCCTAGCTGGATTCAATGAGCCAGACAGTGGCGTGAACTCATGCAGTTTCACCCAAGCAGCCGTATCGAAATTTGCGGCAATCATCATAGCCCCTTGAATCCTAGGATTTCGATTCGCCAACAATAAGGCCAAGGTTCCTCCTCCGCTGTATCCGATAACAACGGCAGAACTGATCTGATTCTTCTCAAGGTAATTGCTGATGGCATGATCCATTTCATCAACAATTTCTTCAGAGTAGCGGTCAGAAGTCCATAATTTCGAACTGCACCTTGGATCGGCATTAACCCCGAAATAGCACGGCCTACCAAGATAAATCGAATGCGCATCGTCATATTTCATCAGATTGAGCGCGACTGGGTTCCTGGGTGTCGGGTCATTTGAAACCTGGGTTCGACTTCGCCACGGCAAACCATCACCTTCAATGTAGATGTGCGCCGGTGACTTTTCGATTGACGATGTGCTGTTCAACAAAACCAGTGGATAATGCCGGCCATTGTGGCGCGTGATTTTCCATTGATTTTCGATGGCTGTACGCTCAATATTGATTGGCTGATTTTGGCATCCCCAAAGCCCTGTTGAAATCAAAAGGGTTTGTGCAATGCCAATTACCCATTTTAAAAAAAAAAGAGCAGATATATAGCCTTCGTTTCTTCTGGTCTTCATAGCATGTCATTACACATCACAATTCTGGAACGTCAGTCACAGCCGCTCTCGCCTCTACTACCTCCTGTCATTATTGATGATTCCGGCACTATTGGGCGAAGCGCAGAAAATGATCTCGTCCTCTTGGATGATCCCGCAATTTCAAGAACACACGCCAAAATCCGGCGTGCGTCCAACGAATACATCTACGAAGACCTCAGTACAAACGGCTCGATCAACACCGATTCCAATCAGCTGATCCACCAAACAACCATCAGAATATACGATG
Source organism: uncultured Methylococcus sp. (assembly GCA_964419105.1). Lineage (GTDB taxonomy): Bacteria > Pseudomonadota > Gammaproteobacteria > Methylococcales > Methylococcaceae > UBA6136. The sequence continues at coordinate 1,042 of CAYQOJ010000141.1, read as the reverse complement.
GCTTGAAGCTGCGGCTCGGGCAATACCTGATCACCTTTGCCATTCTTCAGCGCCCGCAACCGATCGAAACACCCCCATTATTGGATGCAAGGTCTAAAAGCGAGGCAATTGAGCCCCCCACTCCCCTATCCCGTATGCCATCCGATGAAAATTCCAGCCCCCTATCCCAAGGCAATGATATTTCAGGTGGCGCTCATCATCTCGATTTGATTTTCAAAGCTGCGGGACTTCCGATTTGTCATCCTGATAACCCGGAAATGGCTGCGATGACTTCGGAACGTATCGGTCGACTCTTGAAGGCCTATACGCAGGGATTGAAAAAAGCGCTTGATGCTCGTGCGACGGTGAAGGATGAACTTCATGCAGCAAGGACTCTCCTTGGTGCGCGGGATAACAATCCACTGAAGTTTATCCGTCAAGATAGCGATTCCTTACAGGAACTGGTTTTGGGGACCGAATCGAGTTATCGCACTGCCGAGTTGGCAATCGAGGAGGCTTTCAATGATCTTATTGCACATGAGATGGCTCTGTTTGCAGCCATCCAACACTCTGCAAAACAGGTAATCGGTCGCTTTAGTCCCAATGAGATCGAGGAATCCGTCAGTGGTGGGATCGGATTTCAGCGAAAGATGAAATGCTGGGACACCTATAGTGAGGTTTTTCCTCAGATGGCTGAGACGGCTCTAGATGACCTCCTTGGAAAAGCTTTCCTTCAGGCCTACGAGGAGCAGTTGCTTAAAATTAAAACCATGCTCTAGTTTGGAGAACCGGGTTGACGCGACTGCTCAATGAGTTGTCCGTACCAATTTCTCCATGGTTCCGGTAACCCAGCCAACCTGGCTTTGAGGGAGTCGAAGGTCATTCCTCCGGCAGCTTTCTTCATATCTGGAGCATTGATCATACCCTCCAAATCATGAAGCATAGAGTCAATAGTGGAATTGATGGCACCCATGCCACTGGCCCCTGAACTGTAGCCACGAAACTGGTCTCTCAGCTGATTTCTGTAGGTATCAGAAACCGAAATAAGCTCTGGAGCACCGCC
>CAYQOJ010000140.1:0-8505 GCA_964419105.1 uncultured Methylococcus sp. | reverse complement strand
CCCCCCATAAGGCCATGAAGGACGGCCATAGATCCACAGCACCACGCTGTCAGAACGCCATAGAAAGCCCCGAGGATCATTCCAATCATCGAGCCCACAAAAAAGCCGTTGGTGGCTCCAAGCACCCCGCCTACCATGGTTCCAACTTGCATACCTATCGTCATGCCGATCAGCATGCCAACGGCATGACCCGCATTTGCGTAGACGTATGAGCGAAGATAACTTAACGTTGATACCAACGCGACGACACTCACATCAAGGTAAAAAATCCAAAGTCCATAATGTTCTGCGAGGTGCGCGTTTGAGGGCCCAGACCATCGCGCCAGAAGAAACTGCCCGAGGATGATCAGGAAGAGCGCAACGGCCGCATTTCGAACGAGACGAAAGACCGAATGTCTCGCCTCATCAAACGGGAAAAGAGATTCCGGGGTGGGACGCACCGTGTCGGCCGAATCACAGCAGGAGGCTTCCGGTGAAATGTCCACCTCTCTGCCATTAACCTCGACACCCAGAAATTTACCGTCCGGATCGATGCGAATTTTAAGATCGATTTCCTGACCATTCGGGTTTTCGGCAGAATCCCCACAGCACACTTCGGACATAATCACTCCGAGACAAAACCGATAACCAAATTCCCAAATCGTATGACGAGGATCATTGGCAGACCTCGCATTCTAACCGTTTGATGAGCACGGCCAAGCAAGGTTCATCTGGCGGGACCTCCCTCGAAGGCAAGACCCTCAAGGTTTCTAAAAAGATGGCGCGAAAGACGCTCGGCTTCGCCTTTTTCCGCTGCAGAGAGCTCCGGGGAAACATACCGAAAAAGCGCCTCAAATGTTCGCCGATCATGGTCTGTCGCTGGCCAGGTCATGGCTTCACAAAAAGCAGCCAACTCTGCCAGTCCAGGGGAGCAGGCTTGAAAATCAGGACTCATCAGTCGCAAAGCCGCAAGTGTCAAGCAAAAGAAAGCCTGGAAACGACTAGCGGATTCCGTTGGGTCCCGCTATCGAAGTCCAGGCCCGTGATTTTAAGATTAAGAGCTGGAAAATACTCGCAATTAATAAGGCACTTTCCATGCCATACCCAATGGGAACATGTCAGACTGGAACAAGCCCCCTCAATCCGCTCCGATGGGGGAATTGACCTTATTCGGGAGGTACATCTTTGAAAAAGAATCTTTTAGTTTTGCAGGATATGGCATAGACACTGTGTGAAATCCCGCACTTTCGCACATGGACATTCTCGAGCCCAACCTTAACATAACCACTTCTGGCACCAACCTAATATTACATATGTTTCAATAGGTTACGCGGTCTGGTAAAAAAGAAGTCAATCTAACTTCACCCTCGAAATCTTCAGCACTCCCGGCGGCCGCTCCACAGAGTTATCCACAGATTCTGTGGGTAACTTTTACACCCGAAAGCAAGCTCCACAGGCAGATCCGGCAACCCCTTCATCTGGCACCTTTTTTTCGGCCTTTGCGCCGATACGGGTCTCGTTTTGTTTCGAAACAATTAAATTGTGGCCCGCAATTTGCTTTTTATTTGGGGAATGAGGTTGTTGACATCGCAACCTCCAACTTCCAGGGGACGAGATTCATGATGGAAAGAAAGTCAGCACATAAGATTCAGGTTGGTCATCGCTATGGAAACTGGGTCATCATCGGCGAGGCACAGCGGATTGGCGGTGATATGCGTTACCTGTGCGAGTGTGCGTGCGGAATAGAGAAACAGGTTTCTGCCATCACACTAAGAAACGGTTCTTCAACCAGCTGCGGCTGCATGAGAAAGGAAAAACCCCCCAGAATCTCAGACTTTGAGTTGCAGCCAACCCCGCCTGATATTCAGGAGATTTTCAATCTCATCAGTCAGGGCTGCCTTCCCCCGGCCGATCAATTCAGCATCGTGGATGGCGCACCATCATGGACGCTTCCTGCGATAGCAAAAATCCTGGGAATAGGAAGATCTGAACTTATTCAACATATCGAAAAAGCGGGCCCCCGGTTCTCAGCCCATTCCAGAGGCTCCATGAGCGAGGCCTACTCGGCTGCAATCTGACGAATGATGGGGGCGCTCAACTTTCGGCGCCCTTAAGCGACGAATCCCTAGCGTGGTCCGGGTAGACCCTGACCACCCAGCATTGTCGGCCTTGGCGGGGCCCACTTGAGATCGATCACCTCCCCGCCCTTGAGTCGGATCTTTTGCATCATCGATCCATCTTCTTCCTGCGCGTCATTCACGCCGTACATGAAGTCAAAATAATCGTGGTCCTTGCCAAGCCATCGGGTGCGCGCAACGACAAAAAACTCGCCGTCAGCCACGTTGATGAAAGAGAAGTCTCCATCCTCATCGCACTGCGCCGTGCGTGTTGCGGCATAAAATGCCTCAGCACCCTGAAAAGTAATCTGGGACTCACGTGCATCCATTCGAAATGCGGTATTGATGTTGCCGTACTTCCCCGTGTCTAGCTCATAAAACTTCCGCGCCCACTCCTTCGCATAATCAGTGGCAGGCACCAGACTCACCGAGCTATTGGCGCAGGTCACCAGCGTCCCACTCGCCATAGCCACCATGATGCGCCCTGTGACTTGATTGGTTCCCGGCTTCAATAGCGCCCGCGCCTTGCCTTCATCAAACGGGACAGAAATACGGACCGGTCCAGAAGACTGACAGCCGACAAGGGCCAAAAAGAAAACGCCGCTCCACAACTTGATCTGCATAAGCTCACCGAGAAAAAACCGAAGGGCTGTTTCCGAAAGGCTTTCCTTCGGAACTTTTGGGGTCCGTCGAATTCTAACCGATCGCGCAACACAGTCGGCTGATCACGCCTGTTGGCTTTGAAAGACACCCAGAAGACTGAGGGGTACTCCTTATGATTTATGGACAGAATCTCATCATGACCCGCGAAATGCTCGACTGTTACCGTCGAGACATTCACAGTCGACACCCCGTTTTCTCAACACAAGCGGCACAGTCCCTTAAAGAGTGCATTGAGCGGGGTGGAAGTTTTGATTGTGAGGCTACACGGCTGAGCGCCATGAACCTTTACTCCTCCCTGACGGGAAACCCCTAAAGACCCTTCCAAGCTCGCCCACCACTTGGTCTACAATGACAGCCTGATCACAGCCACTGTGGTCATGCAGAATCTGAGCGGCGTACTGGGAGGATTAATGGAACCTGATGTCATATCTGAATTCCCGCGTGAATCATGGGGGAATGAGGCCCAGTCAACCAATGAAGGACTTGAATCCACTCTGGAGGCTGGGAGGGTTCTCTACTTTCCACGCCTCAGCTTCGAACTCAGCGAAGCAGAAACGCGATTTCTTGACCCTGTCTGGTCAAATGGAAAATCTAAAAACATCAGTTACCGGGGACCCGATGTGCCCCTTCAGGGAGTCAACGGAAGCGCGTCGGACGTTCAGGATCTGAAGGCTCTGGTGGCCCGCTTTAGTGAACATGCCGAGAAACTGGTTGACGCGCTCTTCCCTCTGTATCGTGGCCATCTTCGAAAGGGATTCACTTCCTATAGACCCGCGCATGTTGAGACCCGCGTGACCAGCTGGCGAAAGGATGACACGCGCCTCCACATCGACTCATTTCCTTCGAACCCGACAGGCGGATTGAGGCTTCTGCGGGTATTCACGAATATCAACCCCAATGGCGTGCCCCGAACCTGGCGGGTGGGTGAGCCCTTCAAGGACTACGCCGCCCGATTTGCGCCAAAAGCGAGCGCCATGTGGCCGGGTCAAGCTTGGGCAATGGATATTCTGGGCCTGACCAAATCCAAGCGCTCGCCCTATGATCATCTGATGGGCCAACTCCACGATCATGGAAAATTTGATCTCGACTATCAAAAAAACGCCCCTCAACTGACCCTGGATATTCCCCCCGGGGCAACATGGGTCGTCTTTTCAGATCAAGTTCTTCATGCCGTAATGTCCGGGCAGTTTATGCTGGAGCAAACCTTCTACCTCAAACCTGAGCATCTCAAGGATCCAGCCAATGGTCCACTGCGCATTCTCGAGCAGCTCACCCGTCGCCCATTGCTGACCGGATAGACCATGTTTGCAAAACCCGCATTGACCGAAACGGACATCCAACCCCTGCTTCAAAACCGCTGGAGCGGCAGGGCTTTTGACCCTCATCGTGCTGTAGAAATAAATAAGCTAGATGCCCTCGCCGAGGCAGCGCGTTGGTCCCCCTCCAGCATGAACGCCCAACCCTGGCGCTTCACCCTGGTAACCCGAGAGCAGGATGCGGCCTGGATCCCCGTGAAAGAATGCTTGGCGACGTCGAATCAAACATGGGCTGATCAGGCGCCAACACTCTTGGTTGTTGCCGCTGAAACACATTTTGCAGATGGAAAGCCCAATCGCTGGGCAGCATACGACACTGGTGCAGCCATGATGGCCCTGTCGATCGAAGCCACTGCTCAGGGACTCATGGTCCACCAGATGGGGGGCTTCAACGCGGAACGACTTAGAGCGGTTTTGGCGCTTCCTGCACATTGGGAATTATTGGCCGTTGCCGCTATCGGCTATCAACTCCCCAAGGACAAAATACCCGCTACGCTGACAGAGCGCGAACTAGCCGAGCGCTCGCGAAACCCCAAAGAAACATTCTGGCTCAAGGCACCGACCTGAACCTTCACCCCGCAGGCTTATGGCCTCATGACTGAGGCTGGCCGCGCATTTTTCGTGTCCCATGCAATCACTTACTCGACTCATTGAACGACTCAGCAGCCGACAAATCAGCGGCGTAGGCTTAGGGCTTTTCCGGATCGCCTTCTCGCTCGTTGCATTGCAGGAAGTCGTTTTCCTTTTCTATTTCAGGCACCTCATCTTTGACCCCGTTCCCTATCTGGATCGTGCATCGCCGGTCATGCATCTTCTTCTCATCGTGTGGATGGGGGTTCTCGTGTGCTTGGCTCTGGGATATCAAACCTACAAGGCGGCTATCCTTAATTACCTTTTCTGGGTGGTTTTCGTGATCTTTACGCCCATGTGGCAGGATTTTGATGGGGGCTTCGACCAGTTAATGACGGGCACCAGCCTTTTGCTGATCTTCCTGCCGTCGTCACAGCGCTTGGCGCTCGACCCGATCAGGCTTCGCTGGGACACCCCACGACCCGATCTTCTCGACCCTAACCCGCGAACCGTCTCTCAGCTGGCGTACCTTCTTCCCCTGGGAATCATGCTCGGCCTGCTTTATCTCGATTCAGGCATTCACAAGCTTTCATCCGAATTCTGGCGCAATGGCATGGGCGCTTGGCTACCATCGACCATGCCTTATTACATGTCACCGCTCGACATGAGCTTCCTTCTGAATCACCAGTCACTGGAGATGTTGATCGGCTATAGCGTGATCGTATTCCAGCTGGTGTTTCTGTTTGTGTACTGGCATCGCTGGTTTCGAATTCCTTTGTTGCTCTTGGGTGTGAGCTTTCATCTAGGAATCATTGTCTCGCTCAATGTTTATCCTTTTGGCTTTGGTATGCTGGTGAACTACCTTCTTTTGGTTCCCGCCGCATTCTGGAATCGACTGGAAAGGGGGATCAAAGTCCAGAACCCCACACTGGATGTTTTTTACGACGAGGGATGCCCCTTGTGTCGAAGGACCGTTCTGGTCATCCACCATTTCGACATACGTCGGGCTGTCGCTTTCAAGGGACTCCAAAGTCATCATGAGGGAGAACCCCGTCTTGATGGCATTCCTCTTAGAACCTTACTCACAGATTTATTCAGTACCGATAGCAAAGGGAGCCTCGCCTCAGGGCTCGATACCTATATTCGGATCCTTCGCGCACTCGGCTATACCTATCCTTTAGCGCTGTTCTTGAGCCTTCCCGGCATTTATGGACTGGCAAATAGGATGTATCGACGAATCGCCGACTCACGCCAGCGGCAGCCCTGTGACGAGACCTGCGTCATACCGGTTAAAGATAGCCCTGAGAACCCTCATCCTTGGGCTGAGTTTCTCGAAAAACATGCGGGCACACCGCGCAAGAGAGCGTATCGGATTGCCAAAATCGTCATTGGCATTTTGCTCCTTCAACTGAACTGCACCCTGCATTACGGCATCCTTTACCGATGGGCGGGCAGTAAACCTCAGGATCCAGCATTAGCACTTCTGGATCAGGCCAGCGACTCCGTCATCAACGTCTCCCATGCTTTCTTCGGCATTTCCCCACATGCCTTGTACCTGCATGATCATTTTGACAATTACAACGAAATTGTCGCCCTGGTTTATCGGGATGGTTCAGGGCATGAGGAGTGGCTACCCTTCATCAATCAGGAAGGTCGTCTTTTATCGCCCAACTGGGGAAGAGTCCAGTCCATGTGGGCCAATGTAGCCATCACATCACACATGAGTCAGGACCGCCTTGAAAAATTCGGCCGCAAGGTTACCGCCTACTATAGCCGGGAAATGGGCATCAACCTGGAGCATGCGGATTTCGTAATAAAGAGTAAGCGGGTAGAGGTTCCCACACACTGGGAACCTGAACTCAGGAAGCACAACCTCTCGGGCAACTGGACCGATATCGGGTTACTGAGCTGGCGAAACGGTATTGGACGTCTTAGCCTGGAGCCACGGCCGGGCGCTTTGAAACCGCGCGACCAGAAAGACACGCCTCGCTCACTTGGAACCCCGCCGCCTCCTTAAATCCCTGGTAGGCCTGCAGCTCACACCCCGACAACAAGGGTGCCCTTCGATCAAGGATCCAGCCGACAACATCATGCAGCGGGATCGCGGCCTCAAGATCGCGTAGAAGGAGATGAAAACCCTCAGGATAATATGCTGCTCTCACCTCTGGCTTACCCGCAATTCGCGCCCAAAGGCGCTGGACCGGGGCGGCAGGGATGATCTCGTCCTTGCCGCCGTATAGGATTAAGACAGGCCCGTTAAGTTGATCGACTCCAATCTGGGCCGCATCCATTAGATCAGCAAGACCTTGGATCGCATCAATCCGCGTTGCCTTAATCACCCAAGGATCACGCCCCAACCCCCGCAACATTTCCAGATTGTCAGACGCCTGAACCCGGAGTCCACTCCCGGTCAGCCGAAACTCAGGCAACGTTAGCGCCGCCAGATCGAGGATCAAAGATTGATACCAAGGCATCGTGTCCCTCGACCATACGGCAGGTGCTGAGAGAATGACGCCGTCTACAGTTAATGTCGGATTGTGAGTGAGAGCGGTGATGGCAACAGCAGCGCCCATGCTTTCTCCCAGAAGAAAAACAGGAATGCCCCGATAACGGGCCTTGACCGCCTGAGTGATCAATTGAAGATCTTCGCCATAGGACGCTGATCCTGCCCATAGCCCCGTTCTTTCAGACAGACCGAATCCACGCTGATCGTAGGCAATCAAGCCAATGCCACGGTCCGCGAAATAGCAACCCACCGCATCAAACGCCCGACTGTAATCGTTGAAGCCATGGAGTGCCACCACAATGGCCTGCATTCCACTTTGCTGTGGCAAAAAGGTGCGAACGGGAATGATCCGCCCATCGGGAGAAAGAAAATGGGCCGAAGCCAGGTGGGTCTCTCCACTGGCTTTGTGCTGCGTCGGTATAGTGCTGTCAGCACACCCTGCCAGAAGCAAAAAGCTCACCCCACACAAACTGAGAAGCAAAAATCGGTAATGCATTCTGGTGACTCGGGTTTTTGCAGACTTTCGCACAAAATGCCCCATGACGGCCTCTAAAATCTCCGCAAATTGACGCGTAGCATCGTCCAGCAAGGTAGGCTAAGATGGCCCAGCCTATCGGATCGGCGGCGCGATTGTCTCCCTGCCCCGATGCCCGAAGGCCTCTTGCCCTGAGGCTGCAGCGCCTCTCCATGTGCAACGACTTCGCTTGAGCGCGAGCGTCAAAGGCTTTTAACCCCATGGTCAAAAAACTCCTCCGCTGGCTTCTGATGCTTCTATTCCGAGTGAAAGTCACTGGGCTGGAGCATTACCAGCAGGCAGGCGACAGGGTCCTGATCGTCTCCAACCATACCTCATACCTCGACCCCATCCTGCTCTGGGCTTTCCTGCCTGATGACGTCACCTTTGCGATCAACACGGAAATCGCTCGTCAGTGGTGGGTCAAACCTGCACTCAGGATTGCGCGGGTATTTCCGATGGATCCGTTGCAACCACTTTCGATCAAGTCCCTCACACACTACATTAGGGAAAACCAAAAAGCAGTCATCTTTCCGGAAGGAAGGATCACTGTGACTGGCGCCCTCATGAAGGTCTATGACGGCGCAGCGGTGGTTGCCGAACACTCGGGGGCGGCCATATTGCCAATCCGCATCGACGGAGCCCAATACACGCCGGTTTCCAGAATGCATGGCATTGTCCGTCTTCGCTGGTTTCCACCCATTACCCTGAACATCCTGCCACCCCGTGACATCATGCATCGCGCCGATGCCGACCCGCACGATCGTCGGCAACGCATGGGCATCATGCTGACCGACATCAACAGCGACATGATGTTTGAAACCGGCCATCATGAGAGAA
>CAYQOJ010000139.1:0-8558 GCA_964419105.1 uncultured Methylococcus sp. | reverse complement strand
ACACTCTATCCAACTGAGCTACGGGCGCGTGACCTCGCATTATATCGGAGTTAGGGTGTTTTTAACAGGTTCCTCAAGTGGTTAAGAGAAGCCTGTCCTCGTTCCTTCAGGATTTCGGGATCCACGGCTTTCCTTGCAGCCCATTCGAGATGCTCCTCGGGAAGTTCCTCCAGGAATCGACTCGGCTCTCTTGACTCGATTTCGCCTCGGCGTTTTCGATGGGTGCAATAACTTAAGGTCAAACGCCTTTGAGCGCGGGTAATCCCGACGTAGGCCAACCTGCGTTCTTCTTCGATGCTGTCGCCTTCCATGCTATTTTCATGGGGTAGCAGGTTTTCCTCCATGCCCACGAGATAGACATAGGGAAATTCGAGTCCCTTGGATGCGTGAAGCGTCATGAGGTTAACCCTGTCCCCAGTAGCTTCCTCCTGGTTTCGGTCCAGGACATCCATCAGCATGATTTTTGAGATGATGGCCTCTATGGGTAGTGGGGAGTCATCTCCCTCACCCTTTTCGATACGTCGAAGCCACTCGATCAGTTCGGCAACCCGCGCCATCTTGCGGCGGGCACTCTCCGGGCTGGTTGCGTTCTCATGAATCCATCCCTCGTAATCGATCTCCAACAGAAAGGCCTCGACGGAGTTGAATGGATCCGCCTCATGGGCTCTTCTTTCAAGCCCCTGTATCAGCTGGACGAAACGCCCGAGGCGACGATAGGCTGACTCACCCAATTCGGAGGCCGCCCCTAGCTCTTGCGAGGCCCTGAAAAGGCTGACGGACCGTCGGTGAGCATAGGCGCCGAGTTTTTCGAGAGTGGCTGGCCCAATTTCGCGTTTGGGAACATTGACCACTCGAAGAAAGGCCGCATCATCATCCGGATTGACGACCAATCGGAGATAGCCCAGCACATCTTTGATTTCGCTGTAGCCAAAAAAACTCTGCCCACCGCTAATGAAATAGGGGATGCTAGCCTCCCTAAGAGCGGTCTCGAAAATTCGTGCCTGATGATTGCTGCGATACAAAATGGCGTAGTCGCTGTAGCTTGAAGCCTGGCGAAAGCGGTGGTGGACCAGGTCGGAGCAGACCTGTCGCGATTCGTAAACGTCGTCCTTGTGGTGAAGGATGATCAGAGGGTCTCCCTGACCCAAGGCGCTCCAGAGCCGTTTTTCGATCACGTGGGGATTGTTGGCGATTAGCGCATTTGCAGACGCCAGAATCCTGCCGGTCGATCGATAGTTTTGCTCGAGCTTGATGACCTTGATCTGAGGATAATCCTTTTGCAATTTTGTCAGATTCTCTGGTTGGGCCCCACGCCATGAATAGACTGACTGGTCATCATCGCCCACGACGGTGAAGCGTCCCAGCTTTCCAACCAGAAGCTTCAGCATCTGGTATTGGGTTTCATTGGTGTCTTGATACTCGTCGACGAGAAGATAACGAAGCTTGTTCTGCCATTTTTCGAGAATGTCCGGATAATCCCTGAAGAGAAGGACAGGCTGGAGAATCAAATCGTCGAAGTCGACCGCGTTATAGGCGCGCATCTGATTCAGGTACAAGGTGTAAATTGCCTCAAGTCCCGCTACGGCAACTCCACTGTTTGAGTCGCTGCCTGGGAGGATGAAGAGGTTCTTCAGTCGACTGATGGCGCTACTGAAGGTTTCGGCGTGGTCCGGATCAATATCGGTTCGGTGGTGCTTGATCAATTCCCGAAGCAGTGTCAGTCGATCCTGCTCATCGAAAATCGAGAGGGTGCTTTTATAGCCAAGGGCCTTATGCTCCTTGCGGATGATATCGAGTCCTAATGCATGAAATGTCGAAACGGTAAGGCCTCGAACCTCCCGGTCCTCAAGGAGTCGGCCAACCCTGCTTTTCATCTCCCGGGCCGCCTTGTTGGTGAATGTGACGGCTGCGATGTTTCGGGCCGGTAAGCCGTGCCTCACCAAATGGGCGATTTTCTCTGTAATGACGCGTGTCTTGCCGCTGCCAGCACCGGCGACGACGAGAAGCGGTTTTTCCGTCTCAATGACGGCTTCCTGCTGTTGGGGGTTGAGGCTAGGCACTAGATGAGCGGGTTTTCCCGTGGAAAGGCTCACTCCTTCTCGATCAGTTTTTCGAGCTCTTTAACGCGACCCTCAAGAATTTCAAGCTGCTCCCGTGCTCTCAGGAGGACGTTCCGTTGCACATCAAATTCTTCTCGCGTCACCAGATTCATTCGCCCGAGGGAGGCCTGAAGAATCGCTTTGAAATTGTGTTCGAGATCCCCCTTCATTGCACGAAGATCCTGAGGTACGGCGCCTGAAAGCCTTTGGACGATGTCGTTGATCTGGTTGGGTTCGAACATGTTGGTTTCCAAAATACGTGAGTGCCCGACTTAGCGGACGGGATTGTTCACAATGCGGTAGATGACATCACTTCCCCCATAGAACGGCTGGTACCAGACCCCGCCATATTCAAAGTATTGAGTGTTGTCGATCGTATGAGCAACCGCGCCGCTTGGAATATGGTTGATTTCAAGCCCTGCTGGCGGAGTGACGACTTGGTAACCGCCAGGGACTCTTTGATAGAAGGCCCCGCCACAGTCATCAAAGGTCTGGGGTCCCTGATAAACCGGTGCACAGTTGCTCGGAAGGTAGGTGACGACCGCTCCAGGTGGGGGCGGAACGAGGGTGTAGCCCGAACTGCCATGCTGTTGGGTGAGATATGCCCCGTTGCTATAGTAGTAGGGTTGCCCTGAGACGATGACCGTTGAGTACTGGCTTGGAAGGCTAGTCATCGTGGCGCCCAACATCATTCCAGTCATGGCGCCCATCATCATTCCGGAATAGAAGCCACCCCAAGTTCCGCCGTAATACATGTAGCTGCCGCCATAGTAGCCGCCATAGTAGTGGTTGTTGTAATAGTTATAGTTGTAGTGGTTATAGGCTTCGTTATGGTCCTGCAGGTGGTTGATCTCCTGCTGGCGCTGGTTCTGAAGATCCTGCTGCTGCTGAAAGCGATCGCGGTCCCCCCCAGGCGTTTCTTGTTGCAGGCGATTCGCATCGCCCCGATCAGCCCAATCCCGCCCAACCCCTCCGGCTTCTCCGGAGGCATGGACGCTCCCTAGTCCGCCGCCGCCAAAATGACCCTCTCCAACCCCGCTGCCGCCATAACGTTGCGCTTCACCTCCGCCGAAACCCCCGCCTCCAAAGGCGCCTCCACCGGCACGATCGCCGAAACCGCCCAAATGACCGCCGCCAAAACCGCCCCCGAACCCACCATGGGCATGGACGGGAGAAGCGCTGAGGAACATCAATACCAAGGTGGTACCAAACAATAGTCGCTGTTGGCGACGATCGAATGTGATGATTTTCATGGGAGTGAGCCTCACTTTTGCTTCGTCAGCGACTTTTGGCTTTCGGCCTTGAAGGATTCGGATTGCTTAAGGAACGGGAGTTTCACCGCACCGGTGGGAATCTCAGGTTGGAAAAGAGACTCCGGAAGACGGCTGCTGAAGTCCCACTCTGTGAACGTCGCCACATACTGGGGTGAGTTCTTGACTGTCTTGTAGGTGATGGCGAAGCGGATCGGGACGGGGATTTTGCCGTCTTGAATCCAGATCTGCCAATCGACCAACTCGTCGACAAACGCCAGATGGGTCGTCGGCGTCCCGTGAATCAGACTTTTTCCGACAACAAAGCCCTGAATGCTGTGACCAAGGAGCGCCCTAGCCGGGTTTTCGTATAGAAAGTCGGCCAAAGGTGGGGTGAATTTCAGCACCTGGATCATGTGATCGAGTGCCTTGTCGGAATTGCCGCTGAAGGGTTCGATGGCATAGCTTCCATTGGAAGGGTCGAGCAGGCAGATTTCTCGGCCGTTGTACCAAAACTTACGATTCCCCGTATCCGCTGTGTGGTTGGAAAAGATACCGTTGGGCCTGAGGAGACTGACGCTGTTCTGGGCCGAAAAGGTAATAGTTTGCCCTGAGGGCAGAACGTCATCGTAATGAACCTCTGCCTTGAAGCTAAAGCTTTTTGAGGCGCGAAGATAATCACTCATCGCTTGAATGGATTGGCGCGCTCCATCCTCTATCGCAACGCCCGAAGAAGCGGCCTTTCCCGCAGTGGCTGTTTGGACGGTGAGGATACTTAAAGTCAGGATGATCGCCAGTCTTTGAAAGGACATGTCGCCTCGCTTCAGTCGCAGTAAGTGGGTATTAAAGGGTTTTATGTCGCACCCATTGGCCCGCTGAGATGGAAATTGGGTAGGGGCGAAGTATAACGTTACGATCGGGGCGGAGGCGCGCGCATCCATGGATGGTGCCCCGAACACGATTCGAACGTGTGGCCTTTCCCTTAGGAGGGGAATGCTCTATCCAGCTGAGCTACCGGGGCAAATGGCAACCTGAGTGATTCTAGGTCAACAGCTACGCAGCCTGATTATAGCTTGGCCGGCCATGTCCGTCATGGCGGGTAATCTGAAGTAATCGAATAGAAGGTGTTCAGCAGGCTGACAGGATAGAATGAACGCCGTGAGTTTGAGGCGGGCAGGTGCTGTGCAACAAGACGATCTGCAGAAGCCATCCGTCTTTCCCTATTTATTCATCCAAACGCTGCCAGAGTTTTTCATCATGCCAACAGTTTCCACCAGTTCTCGTGTGAATTACACGCCGGAGGAAATGTTTGACTTGGTCAACGACGTGACTTCCTATCCTGCTTATATTCCGATGTGTTCTGAGGTCCGGTTGCTCAAGCAGGAGCCTGAGAGCCTTAAGGCAACCATCACGATGGCCAAAGGGAAACTGAAGTTGTCCTTCACGACTGAGAACACCATGGTGCCCGGGCGGTCCATTCAAATGAAACTTGTCGAGGGACCATTTAAGAAACTGCAAGGCGTGTGGACGTTTCAGCCTTATCGGGAAACCGGCTGTGAAACGAGTTTCAGGCTGGATTTTGAGTTTTCGAGCAGTCTTTTGGGGATGGCCTTTGGCGGATTTTTTCGTGAGGCGGGGGAGTCCATGGTAGACGCCTTTTGTAAGCAAGCGGTCAGGAAATATGGTGTCAGGCCCAAACTTTAATCATCCGAGTTGGATTAAAGATTTCGGGTGGATCCTTCGGTCAGGCAATGGGCTCAGGACTTCAGATGAGTGATTTCGAGTACGAAGAAGAGGAGTTGTTTAATGTCCGGGGACCCAGCAAGTCCAGTCGGAAAAGGGAAAGTAACGCTCTTCAGGATCTAGGGGAGGAGTTGATGCGGCTGAGTCGTCAACAGTTAGAGGATCTTGATCTTCCGGAGAACCTGTTTGAGGCTGTTCGTGTTGGTCAATCCATTACCGCCCATGGCGGATTGCTGCGGCAGCGGAAATATATTGGGAAAATCCTGCGTTCCCTGGATTCGGGACCAATTCGGGAGGGGCTCTCGGCCCTTCGTGGCGAGACAGCTGCTCTGGTCCGTGTCCAGCACCAAAGTGAAATGTGGCGTGATCGGATCATCGCCGAGGGTGATGCCGCGGTCAATGCCTTCGTGGGCGCTTATCCTGCGGCAGATCGCCAAAAGTTGAGACAGCTCTCGCGAGACACAAAAAAAGAGCGGGAAAAATCTGCTCCGCCGCGGTCTGCAAGGCTGCTCTTCAAGGAGTTGCGCGTGATTTTGGAGGCAGCAGTCGAGTTGATGCCAGTAGACGAGGGGGAATGACGATTTGACGACGTCGTTCTTGTTAGAGGTTTTTCTCGTTCTGGCTTTCCTCTCGGCATGCATCACCGGGTGGGTAAGGCATTACGCCATGGTTCGTTTACTGGATGTGCCAAACGCCCGAAGCTCCCATTCGCGGCCAACGCCCCGTGGCGGTGGATTAGGTATTGTTCTTGCTCTTCTGATTTCAGGGGGGCTCGCCTTCATGAATGGGCTCCTGCCCACATCGCTTGCCTTAGCGCTTTCTGCAGCGATTCCGCTTGCTGTGATTGGTTTTGTTGATGATCACGGCGATGTTCCGGCTCGCTGGCGTTTCCTCATTCAAGTGGCGGGAGCTGCCTGGTCGATCTATTGGATCGGAGGGCTTGAGGTATTGCGAATTGGGGGGTTTGAACTTCAGTTCGGAGTTTTGGGGTATCCATTCGGCATCTTGGTGATGGTGTGGATGCTCAACCTGTTCAACTTTATGGACGGAATCGACGGTATTGAGGCCAGTGAGGTCATTTTTATTGCTTTGGCAGTAGCGCTGATGATCGGGGGTGGGATCACGTTTGCAGCGGTCCCCGAAATGCTCCCACCGATCGCAATCGGAGGAGCTACTTTAGGGTTTCTTTACTGGAATTGGCCTCCGGCGCGTATTTTTATGGGGGATGTGGGCAGTGGGGTGCTTGGGTTTCTTCTTGCTTTGCTCATGCTCCAGAGCGCAGCTAGCGGACATTTATCGATCATGGTCTGGGTGATTCTTTCTGGGGTATTCCTTGTTGATGCGACCTTGACCTTGTTGATTCGTCTTTTTCGTGGAGAGCGCTGGTACCAAGCGCACCGATCGCACGCCTATCAACACGCCTCACGCCACTTGGGTAACCACAGGGGGGTGACTCTGGGTGTTCTGGGGATCAATGTCTTTTGGCTTTTGCCTCTCGCGATTTTGGCGCAAATGAAGCCTGAGCTCGAGCTTTGGGTCATGTTGGCCGCTTTAACCCCTCTTGCCTTCGTTGCTGTTCGGCTGGGCGCCGGCAGACCTTGAGGAGATCCTTTTTGATCCCGCAAAAGTTACGACTGAGAAGCCTCATCTTTATCCATGACCTGCTCATGGTCATGCTGGCTTGGCTGGGCGCCTACTGGTTGCGTTTCAACCTTGGGCTTCCTCCCCAAAAATATGTGGATGCCGCATTGGATGCCTTGCCGATCGTTCTGGTCATTCAGGCGATCGTCTTTTCCCGCCTTGGGCTCTATCGAGGAGTTTGGCGGTTTGCCTCCGTTCCAGACTTGATACGGATTTCCAAAGCTGTTCTTTTGGGGGTTTTGCTCATCGCGGTCACACTTCATCTACACACGCGCTTACTGTGGGTGCCGCGATCTGTTCTGCCTCTTTATGTCCTTTTGTTGGGGCTCTTTTTGTCAGGGCCCCGATTGATCTACCGAATGTGGAAAGATCAGGGCGTGATGATGAAGGAGGGCCAGAGGGCCCTGGTCGTCGGTGCGGGGCGGGCTGCTGAGCTTCTTGTTCGTGATCTCTTGCGAGAGCGTGCGGCACAGTTTTATCCGGTTGTGCTGGTCGATGATGATCCCGGTAAGAAGGGAAGCGAGATTCATGGGGTGCGAGTCAGGGGGGGCTGCGAAAAAATCCCGGAGTTGGTGGAAGCTTTTGATATCGAAATCGTCTTGATCGCATTGCCCTCGGCCAGTGATCGTGAAATGAGGCGAATTGTCGGCATATTAGAGAAGGCCGGCGCCCCCTTCCTGACGCTCCCTTCGGTTCAGAACATGCTGTCGGATCAGATGTTTGGGAATCTTCGGGAGGTTTCGATCGAGGATCTTCTGGGGCGAACGCCGATTTTGCTGGAGCGCTCAGCGGTTAGAGAGACCGTGACGGACTCTCGCATTCTGGTCACCGGGGGCGGTGGTTCGATTGGCTCCGAGCTTTGTCGTCAAATTGCCCGCTATGCGCCAGCTGAGCTGACCATATTCGAACAATGTGAGTTCAATCTTTACCGAATTGAGCAGGGGCTCCGTAAAGAGTGGCCTGAGCTCAAACTCACTGCCATTTTGGGCGATGTGACCGACCCCTCTGCAGTTCGTCACGCTGTCCAATCAGCGATGCCCGATGTGATTTTTCACGCAGCGGCTTATAAGCATGTGCCTTTGCTTCAGGGGCAGGTTCGGCAGGCGGTGCGTAACAATGTGTTGGGCACACGCATGATGGCGGAGGCTGCTTTGGAGTTTGGTGTGAAGGAGTTCGTGCTGATTTCAACAGATAAGGCGGTCCGGCCCACGAATGTGATGGGTGCGACAAAGCGGGCGGCCGAAAAGTTGGTCCAGGCACTGAATAACCTTGGAGAAACTCGCTTTATTACCGTCCGGTTCGGAAATGTGCTCGATTCGGCGGGGAGTGTCGTTCCCCTCTTTAGGGAGCAGATTCGAATGGGCGGCCCTGTCACAGTGACCCATCCTGAGGTGACGCGTTATTTCATGACGATTCCTGAGGCCTGTCAGTTGATTCTTCAGGCGGCGGCTGTGGGGCAGGGCGGGGAGATCTTTGTTCTGGATATGGGGGAACCTATCCTGATCCGTTATCTTGCTGAGCAAATGATTCGGCTTTCGGGAAAGCGGGTGGGACAAGATGTCTCAATCAAGTTCGTAGGCCTGCGTCCTGGGGAGAAATTGACGGAGGAATTGTTCCTTGAGGACGAGAAACCGATGCCAACCCCTCACTCCAAGCTGCTTCTGGCGCGTTCTGTAGCTCAGGATGTTGATGAAATCCGTACTCAAATCAATGGATTTGCAAATGCAGTGGCGGATTTTGATGAAAAAAACCTACTAAATTCACTTCGTAAGCTTGTTCCTGAGTTCACGGAGGAAAAAATAGGTTAGAATAGTCGGCTCGACTT
>CAYQOJ010000138.1:5513-8674 GCA_964419105.1 uncultured Methylococcus sp. | reverse complement strand
CAGTCTCACTAGTCTCCTGAACGGCGATAAAGCGGCCCTCCTCTCACGTTGGCGTGTCACTTTAGGAGGGACGACTCATCAATGGAAATTAAACCTTGTCCCCATTGATCGCGATTATTCAGGCCTTAGACTCGTCACATTTGAAGGCCATGAGAGCGATCTGAAAAAGATCCACATCGAAGCGCTTGACGGCAGCAGCAGCCACTTCACTCTGGGAGCCCGGTGAATTCGCGTTTTGTTATCTTGGCTTGGGTTTTCTATTTGGTATTCGCCGGATACCTTCTGACCCAAGACACTCAAATCACCTCTGATCTGACCTTCTTTCTCCCGAAGGCGACACGTCCAGAGGAAAAAATTCTCCTTGCCGCAACCCGGGAAGGCCCGGGGAGTCGCATGATGCTCGCTGAAATCAGTGGCGGCAACCAACAAGAGCGTTTCATAGCCAGTGATGCGTTGGTCTTGAAGTTGCGACCAAAATCTCAATTTGTCCGCGTTCAGGATGGAGCGGACCCACGTGACCTTTTTGAGCTTGAGAGCAAGCTTTTCTCCTACCGCTTCATCCTGACAACTCCCGCCCCGGATGAATGGGTGGCTCATCATCTTCACGAGGCATTAAACCAAAGGGCGGCTTTTCTTTATTCGGCGGCCGGAAGACTCGAGGAACGTTGGCTCGAAAAGGACCCGCTGGGTAGTTGGAAGCGCTATCTCGAACAACTCTATTCAGGCCCTATGCCGTCCGTAATCGGGGGGCATTGGGTTGACGAAACCCAGAACAAGACTTTGGTTCTGATCGAGACACAAGCGGCTGGATTTGATCTTAAAGCACAGGAAGAAGCTCAGCGCATTGTCCTTAGCGCATTTGACGAAATACCCCATCATGGGCTGACGCTGACTCTCGGAGGAGCGGGAACTCTTGCCGTCGACACCAACAAAAGCATTACTCGAGAAGCTACCTGGCTCTCCGCGGCTAATACCATGATGGTCAGTGGTCTTTTACTCATGGTGTACCGTTCATGGCACATTCTGGCGTTGGGATTAATCCCTCTTCTGACTGGGCTTCTCACAGGCGCTCTTGTCATCCGCCTTCAATATGGCGCCATTCACGCTATTACGCTGGGATTCGGCAGCACACTGCTGGGCGTTGCCGCGGATTATCCCAATCATTTTTTTACTCATCTGAATCCAACGGTACCCAGCCAGACGACCATGAGACGGTTATGGCCCACGCTCCGCCTTGGGGTACTGACTAATATCGCAGGCTTCGGCGTCATGGTCTTTTCTGGGTTTAGAGGGCTTCAAGAGATAGGTGTCTTTGCCTCTGCAGGATTACTTGGCGCAGGTATTTCAACACGCTTCATACTGCCAAGGCTTTCCCCCCCTCGTTCTGGCTTTGGAAATTGGATGGCGTATCTGTCCAAAAACCCTATTACGCTTTTACCCCACCATCAGCGGCTGGCATTGTGTTTATGTTTTCCCATCATACTTGGGGTTGTTTTTCAGGTTAGCGGGCGTCCTCTTTTCAACGATGATCTTGCAACGCTGAACCCCGTAAGCCGATTACGACTGGAAAGAGATCTTGAGTTGCAACACGCATTTCGGGTTCCCGACATGCGCTGGTTAATCCTTGTCACCGGTGTAAACACAGAGGAGGCTCTGAGACGCACTGAGAGATTAAGGCCAGTCCTGAACGAACTGAAGGCCACTCACGCCCTATCTGGCTTTGATCTCATCTCCGATCTTTTTCCAAGTCAGGAAACGCAATCGTTTCGAAGATCAGCCCTACCGAACCCACAGGATGCGAAGAGGGCCATCGATCAGGCCGTCAGGGGCACCCCGTTCAAATCGAATGCCTTTGATCCTCTTATTCATGACATTGAGCTTTTTGCCTCACAAGCTCCCCTCTCGCAAGACACATTCAAAGGGACCATTCTGGACTCAAAGATCAGCGCGCAACTGATCGATTCAGCTGAGGGAGCGTCGATTCTCGTGCCCCTCGAAGGCATTGTTGATATCGATGCCATCCAAAATGCATTGCTATCGATTCATGATTCCGAAATTCGATTGGTGGACCTTCGTAATGCCATGACCCAGAGAATCCGAGACAACAGGATAGAGGCTTCCCGACTTCTGCTGGGAGGGCTTTTGGTCATCTTGATTATCCTCAGCCTCGGTCTCCATAGCCTTCTGGAGGCTGCTCGGGTCATGGCGCCCATGGTGCTCGCCACGATCAGCACGGGATTGCTCCTCGCCATCATTTCAAATGGTCTCAACATCTATCATTTAGCTTCCATATTGCTTGTTATGGGGCTCAGTCTCGATCAGGCCCTCTTTTTCAACCGTCCATACACGGATCCTGAGGATCGCGCCAGAACACATCTTTCCATCTTGCTCTGCAGTCTCAGCTCCATCTTGGCGTTCGGTGGTCTCACCTTTGCCAGCGTTCCCCTTCTGGTGGCGATTGGCAGTACCGTATCCATTGGTGCCTTTCTAGCAGTCAGTTTTGCCGCCCTTCTGGCCAAATAATCCGTGGATTCGCCATAATGCACTGATGCAGATCCCCCAAGCGAGTCAGTCTCCCTCCCCTCAGATAGGCCCGATGCCGAAACTTGCTGTTCAGGCACTGACCGTCACCAATGCCTTTGGCACTGGAATCAGACCCAGCCTAGAGGGGCTCTTGCAAGGTAAATCTGCCCTGATACCAGGCGATTTTCCCGGGCTTGATTTTGAGACTTGGATCGGGCGCATCGATGGCATTGAGCATCATCGGCTTCCCGCAAGACTCATGGATTTCGATGCGAGAAATCACCGGATTATCGATCTCGCCCTCGATCAGGACGGATTTCGCGACAAATTATCCACACTGATCCAGCGGTTTGGTGCTGATCGCATCGGTGTCATCGTGGGTACCAGTACATCTGGAATCTTGGAAACGGAAAGGGCTTACCGCGGCCGAAACCCTCTGGATGGAAGTCTCCCCCCTGACTTTCGATATCGTGAGAGACAAAACACCTCGGCGCCCGCAGCCTTTGTTCAAAAACTTTTAGGGGTCAGAGGGCCCGCCTGGGTTCTTTCGACTGCCTGTTCTTCGAGCAGCAAGGTTTTTGCTTCAGCAGCCCGCCTGCTTCAGATCGGTTGGTGTGATGCAGTGATTGTGGGCGGAT
>CAYQOJ010000138.1:0-5503 GCA_964419105.1 uncultured Methylococcus sp. | reverse complement strand
GCCTCTGCCTGACCACGCTCTATGGTTTCAAAGCCCTGGATCTCGTGGCCCGAACACCCAGTCGCCCAATGGATTATCACAGGGAAGGCATTTCTATCGGCGAAGGCGCTGGATTCATGATCCTGACGCGCGACCCAGAGCCTGAGGAGGGCATCAGCTTCATGGGGTATGGTGAAAGCTCCGATGCTTATCATATGTCGAGCCCCCATCCCGAAGGAATGGGGGCCGCCCGAGCCATTTTGGACGGGTTAAAACGTGCTCACCTGAGTGCGGGCGAAATCGACTTTACCTTGCTCCATGGCACAGGGACCCGTGCCAATGACCTTTCAGAAGACAAGGCCGTCACCCAAATCTTGGGGGCTGAGACCGCAAGCGCTTCCATCAAGGGAGCCATTGGCCATACGCTCGGCGCTGCGGGCATCATGAATGCTGCTATCGCCGCCCTCGCCCTACGTGAAGGATTCTCCCCCGGGACCGCCAATCTGGTCACCCGGGACCCGCAGATCCGATCAAATGTCCAAAAAAAGCCAACCAATCAGGTTTTGCGTCACATATTGACCAATGCCTTTGGATTCGGAGGTAGCAATGCTGTCCTCATTTTTGGAAAAACGCCCGCATGATCAAAATGGCTGTTGGTGGCATCGGCGTTCGGGCACCCGGTATCGAAAACTGGGACGCACTGCTCCAAAACCCGAAGTACACCATTCCAGTAGAACCGGCACCAGAACAACCCAAGGGGGTTGGACAAGGGCTTCCCGCTACTGAAAGACGTCGCGCCACACCAGTGACACGACTGGCATTGGATCTCGCCATGGAAGCTGCAGGCAATCAGGATCAAAGTCGATTGAGTGCTGTTTTTTGTTCCTCTGGGGGCGAAGTCACGATAGTCCATCAGATTTTTAGCATGCTCGCAGAGGCTGATACGGCTTTGTCACCGACAGCTTTTCACAACTCCGTTCATAACGCAGCGGCGGGATACTGGAGCATTGCCAGCGGCTCAGCTTATCCGGCTGACAGCCTGTGTGCATTCGATGATAGCTTTGGCGCCGGACTTGCCGAGTGTTGCCTGCGCTACGCTGATGGCCAACGGAATCTTCTCCTTGTGGCCTACGATGTCCCTCCTCCGTATCCCATCTCATCACATCGCAGAATTCAAAATGCCATGGGTGGCGCGCTTCTCCTTGCAGACGATGACGCAGAGCCGAAGGCTTGGCTGACCATTCATTACGAAGCAAGCAGGGGACCGGAAAGCTATTCGGCCAGAAAAGACGCCCCAAACAATCCCCTACACCCTGTCTCCAGCTTAATCTTCCTGATAGAGGCCATTGCCCAAAAAAAGACCACTGAGATCCTACTCCACGCCGGATTTGGTGGCATTTTGCACGTCCTTGTAGAACCATGTTGATGGGTCCAGAGAAAATTCGGTCTTTGTTACCCCACGGTCCGGGAATGCGGCTTGTTGATGAAATCATCCGTTTCGATGATGAATCGCTGATTGCGAGAACTCACCGACACCTCGATTCTGATAATCCACTGAGACGATCCTGTGGGATGCTTCCGATTAGTGCGGGGATTGAGTTCGCTGGCCAAGTGACGGCGCTCCATGGTGCCTTGATTGAGGCAACCATGCGGTCCACCCCAAGACAAGGATTTCTGGTGATGGCGCGTGAAGTCAGTTGGCAGGTCGAAAGGCTCGATGAGATTGGGCCTGTGCTTGAGATCAAAGTGATACTAGTGAGCCGCAACGTCGACAACGCCATGTACCACTTTGAACTGCTGACGGAGGCGCACAAGCAACTCATGACTGGACGCATCGCGGTTTTTTTTCAAGGAGAATCAGCGTGAGGCAAGCACTGATCACAGGTGGAAGTGGTTCAATTGGATCGGCGGCGGCTCAAGCACTGGCTCAGGATGGCTTTGAGGTCATCATTCATTCCCATCGATCCGTAACTTGCGCCGAGGCGATTGCCAGCAGGATCAATGCATCCGGCGGCAAGGCCTCGTGTATTCAATTTGACCTGACTGACCCTACAGTTACCGAGGATGTCCTCACTCAACTGGTCGATAAGAAACCCATTGATGTCCTGATCCATAGCGCCGGCATCCATGACGATGCTCCCTTAGCCGGCATGACGCCTCACCAATGGCGATCAGTTATTGATGTTTCGCTGCACGGCTTCTATAACGTCACACGGCCACTACTGATGCCAATGATTCGCCAGCGTTGGGGACGCATCATCTGCCTGTCCTCGGTTGCTGGGCTGACTGGAAATCGGGGGCAAGCCAATTATGCGGCCGCAAAGGCGGGCTTAATCGGCGCCAGCAAATCCCTCTCGATGGAACTTGCCAGTCGAAATATCCTAGTCAATGTGATCGCCCCAGGGATTATTGAAAGCCCCATGACTGCGAATGGATTTCCGGCGGAGCGCATTCGCACACTGGTGCCCATGGGTCGACAGGGCAAACCTGATGAGGTGGCTCATCTGGTCGCCTTTCTGGCCTCGGAAAAAGCCAGCTACATCACCGGTCAGGTCTTTGGTGTGAATGGTGGCATGATCTAGGTCGAGGATTCACTCACCTCGCCCAGAAAAGCCAGGAGCCTTGCCCTAGGCAACTTGCCCACGGCATTGCGGGGAAGCGAGGACACTTCGATCAATGTGCGCGGAACGAAAGCGGGATCCAGATCGCGCCGCAGTGCCGCTTTGACCGATGCCAGTGAGACTGTAGGATCCAACACAACTAAAGCAGATAGACGTCCAACGCCGCCATTGAGCTCATCTCCCTGGATGAAGGCTACATCTCGGACCCCCTCTATTCCCAGCGCTGCTCGCTCAAGAGCGCGGATGGATGACCGCTTACCCGCGATATTTACAAGATCTGCATTCCGGCCCTTAAGCAAGAAGGAACCGTCCTGCAAAATTTCCAATTGATCTGAGAGTCTTGCGGGTGTATCGACATGAGCAGCCGTGACACCATAACCCTCCGATTCCGCTGTGCAACGGACACCGGAATACCAGTTCCAGGCCTCAGAGATTGCCGGCCGACGCCCCGCAATCGAGCCGAGTTCTGTGCAGCCATAGACCTCATGAAGCGGCGCTGAAAATCGTGCTTCAGCTTCACGCGCCAGTTCCAAGGGTAAGGGCGCCGTAGCCGAAACGATAAACGAGACTTTTGGAAGATCGGGGTCTGGGAGGGATAAAAGCGCCCTCAGATGCAGCGGCGTCGTCACTAGTGCGACTGGGCCGGGCCCTTCATCGAGTGCAGACAGAATATCGCCAGGAAAAAATGGGCGCCGCCAATCCAGAATAGCCCCCTTAAAAAGCGGTAACAAGATCGTCAGCTCCAAACCATACATATGTTGGGGCGGGACCGTTGCAACCATGCGAACACCCTTTACGCCACCCAATTGGTGATCAATCAATGCGGCGCTCCCCATCAGGGAAGATAGTGATTTGGGGTGCGGAACGGGATTTCCAGTCGTTCCCGATGTGAAAGGAATAACGATCGACTGATTCAGTTTCTGATCAAATCCTTCAAAGTGAGCGTTCCGAGCCTGGTTACATTGACGATAGTAATTAAGCTCTAGATTCCCTATCTGGTGAAGTGATGGGTAGTTTCGACTCAGCTCAGCCAACTGTCCCCGCCCCTGATCCGAAGGCAGAAGCGTGGGAATCCCGACCATCCAAGCAGCAACCAATCCCAGCGCAAATTCATATCGATCGCTGCAAACATTCAGCACATACCCCTCTTTGGGAAGCTGAGCACCAATCTGAGCCGCTTGCTGAATAAAACAGGATCGCGTGACTTGTCCCTGATGAGTCCAGGCAAAGATCGATTCATCCACTGGAACCCGCCTCCTTCGCTGGAAGAGCAATTTCCCGGGCGATGTCCCGAAGTATCGGGGTAGCCAGCTGGAAATGATCAGCAAATGCCAAGGCATTGGCCAACCGTTGCGGTGCAGAACGCCCCATACAGAGATGGTTCCAATCTCCTGAAAATCCCTCCAGCATGTCCTTGATGATCAGATTTTCATCTAATTTGCAGCCCAGTCGAGAAGTTTGAATCTGCAGAATTTCATCCGCGACCCCTTGAGCAAGTGAACGATGCCGATGCCAAAGCTCAGCGACAGTCCCCCCCACTCGAAGGCCCGCAATATTGATCGTGTGGATGTAAAGGTTTTTAGCGACCAAGGCTCGAGTCAGATCCTCGATTGGACAGGCGTGACTCACAATATTGAGCGCATTCAAAGCCTCAGCCACCAGCTCACGGTGGGGGCCAAAGACCTTATTGGGAAGCACAGATACTGACGGCCTACCGGGTTTCTTATCGAGCCAGGCGACCAGAATGGTAGGGAGAAGAATACGATGGATTAACCAGTCCGGCTCAAGCAGGTTGTTTTGCAATAGTACAATTCGGTCCCTGAAGGTTTCGGGCAAGGTCATCAGGATACCGTCTAGATCCTTTTCACCTACGGCAACGATGATCAGGAATGGATCGACCGAGAGTGTCGTAAGGTCAGCCAGAGATGTACCCCGAATCAAAGGATAGACGGGATGACCGATCTTGAGAAATCCAGTAGCGAGGACTTGTCCGAGTTCACCGAGACCGACAACCGCAACAGGCGCTTTCAACCGCACCCCCCTATAGCAACCTTAACGGGCTGATCCACCCGCATCCAGCCGGATGGGCTTCGCGACAGAGCCGTAACGGGGCCGGTTTGATTGAGTTTCACTCGCAAGGAAACTTTCGGTAAAGCAGAACCGTGAAAATGAAATTCCGCGAGAAGAGGGCCTGGATTTCCTTCAGCAAAGAGATAAAGGGCGTCCGCTGGACTGGATGCGGCCAATACAACAGGAACCAAAGCACCATTCTCTGCAACCTGAGGTAACTCAAGCGTTAGCCCATGATCTTGGATTTGCGGGAATTTACCCATCAGATCGCTCAACAGTGCCTTAAAGTCCGCTCCACGATGAGCCTCCATGTCAGCCTGGAGATTTGATCTTTTAGCCCACGACGAAGGCGCGACCAGGAGGAGAGAAAATCCTGTGATCAACCGTAAGAATCGACGTCGATAAAGGCAGATGGAGGCAGGTTCGATTGACGGCATCACGGGCCACAGCTTAAATGGGCGATCTATGTCTTCGATCAAGATCAGAACCCGAAGGTTCGGGGGGAAAACGTTGGTTCGGGTTCTCATACAGCACCCGATGGAAACCGGCAGACGTCGAGATGACGAAACTGGCCAATTTATCCCTGCCCATTTCATCACGGAACTTACCCTTATGCATAACGGGACTTTAGTCGTTGAAGGAAAACTCTCCACGGCAGTTTCCCGAAATCCTTATTTCACGTTCGAGCTCGCCAACGCTAATCCTGGCGATCTCATCCGTGTAGGCTGGAGGGATAATCTCGGATTGAATGACGAGGATGAAATAAGGATCCAAGAAATTGACTTGCTCCCCTTCCTGAAGGAAGGGGATTCCTGATTCACTGAGAACTGCTT
>CAYQOJ010000137.1:7929-8701 GCA_964419105.1 uncultured Methylococcus sp. | reverse complement strand
CTCGGTCCCGGCTGTTGTTGATGACTGACTTTGCGGCAATTTCATCGACTTCCTCATTGCTCAACTTCCGTGTCGTTGTACTGATATACATCAAACGCTTCATCGGTATTGACCTCAGCTGCCGTCGGGTTGATTCCCGTTTCTCATTCGGGCTGACGTACTATCCCTAGATACGCCACGTTTTTTACGTGTCTTAATCGTCTGAACCATTCGAGATCGAAAAAGTTCAATTTTCCAAGGTTCAGGCGGGTGTTGCTTTCCTTCGAGTTTTGCTTCGCTCGCTCGCCTGATCCCGGATCGCCTTTGCAAGGTGGCTTGAGCCAACGGAAAGTGCATCGAAGTCCTCCCGTGCAAAGACCGTCAATTCGCAGGTGGTCAGACAGCGGACGGTCGCTGTCCTCCGGGTTCCTTTCATCAAGGCGACCTCGCCAAAGAAATCCCCGGGCCCGAGGGTTCCCACGGGTTTTCCCCCACGCAGCACCTCAAGCTCGCCCGTTCGAACCACATAGGCGGTATCGGCCACATCACCCTGTCGAATGACCTCATCACCGGCCTCATAATGTAGCGTCTGAAGCCGGCTGGAGATTTCAGGCGCAAGGACGGCTATGTCAGCCCTGAAAGGGACGTCCAGCGTCCAGTCGATCAGAATGCGGAGATTTCGTTCAAGACCGGGCATGGTCGCGAGATTGCTCATGCGGGAGAAGAACCAGGCCGGCAGGCCCTGAGCCGGAACCCCAAAAATGCGGGCAATCGAATGTCGTCCCATGTTGAA
>CAYQOJ010000137.1:0-7919 GCA_964419105.1 uncultured Methylococcus sp. | reverse complement strand
CACCGACATGTTGACCGAGATCCATCCAGTCGGAGGTGGTGGTATAGCGCCTTCGTCCATCGGCTGCGCCGCTGATGCTCTGAGGGGGGAATGCGGCCCAGAGATGGTCATGACCTGAGACCTTGAGGGTCAGATCATTTTCCAGCGGCCAACTCAAGGTGTCCTCATCCACGAGGAGACTGGGCATCTTGAAGCAGCTGTTGACGATAAAGCTCGCATGCTCCCTTTCGCCGTTGGTGAAGACGACATTGTCCTGGGTCACCGCACTGACTTCCCTTTCCCGTTCGATGCGAACACCGGCCTTGGACAAGGCAGATTCCACCTTCGGCCGAATGTCGGCCTCAAAGTCGCTGAACGGGATCTTGATGTCCTCATAGAGGGTGACATGCCAACCCTCGCTCTGGAGAACAGGGTAAGAGGGTTTTGCAGTTTCGAGCATCGCGCAGATTTCCTCAGCGGTACCGCAGGCTCTCTGTCCTGATCCAATGACGGCAAAGCTCAGGAGTTTTTTGCGTTTGTCCTCGGAGTCCTCGAGTTCTGCCATTTCAACCCGGTTCATGATCTGCTTGCGGATATGGAGGGCATCGCCGACCGAATTAATCGGGCTGGCATGCGCCATGAGCCCCGGATATCGGTTCAGGTTGGGCACCAGGAATTGAGCGAGGATCAATTCGTCATAGGCGATCGTCCGCTCCCGATCATCGGCCGTACGGATGAGTACCTTTCGTTCCTGACTGTTCACGCCCTGGATATCGGCCAGGATGACCTGAGTGCGTTGAAGAATGCGCCGGATGGGATTGACGGCATTCCCAGGTTGCATGGTGCCGCCGATGACCTCCGGCAGAAGAGGGTAGAAGAGGACATTCGGCTGGTCACTGATCAGGGTCACTTCAACGTGACTGAACTGGCCAATCAGCCGTTCGATCTTCATGGCGGCATGGATGCCACCGACGGTCCCACCGAGAATGACGATGCGGGCTTTTTTATCTTTGGCTTCAGGCATGGCGAAATGTCCTGCTCCGTTGAAAAGGAATGACAGCATGACGCTGTAAAAAAGGGCGTGCGACATGAAGCTTTCGGGGAGCATGGCCGCAAACATCAAAAACGCGCCCAGGAAAAAGAGAGCCAGCGGTCTCAAGAGGATCCCGGCCATGATGAGGATGCCGGCCGTGAACTCGACCAGCGCCATCAGCAAGGTGCTGACATCTGGAGGGAGACCCATCAGCGAAATATCGTGGAGGGTCAGGATGGCGATGCTGAGGTTCGGCTGAAAGACCTTGTAGGCCACAGCAAGATAGAAAATGTTGACTCCGGTCAGAATCCGCATGATGGCCTGGGCTCGGGCTCTCGGATACGTGGCCAGAAACTCCTGCGCCTCGGTCCATTCGGGGTGCGTCGGCAGTGGCAGAAAGAAGCTCCCAGGTCCCTGGAAGAGGAGATAGATTGAGACTCCGACCAGAGCGCCTGCATAGGCATAGATGGCCGATTGGTAGGCGACGGTGGCCACCAGGGTCAGGACCAGCAGGGCGGCGGCCAGAACACGAACATAGATCCCGAGCCACATGCCGAGTCCCAGCGCAAATTCCAGCCATCTCAGCCAGGGCATTGGAGGGTAGCAAAGGGTCAGTTCGAGATCCGGAGCAAAGAGGGTAGGAGAGGTCATGGGCACCACCCCGTACCGGGGCTCAAGTCCAAATGCCGATGAAATCAGGACCCAGCCGAGACAGAAGCGAATGATGGGGGCGACCAGGTGACCATAGGAGGAGAGCCGGGCCTGAAGATCAGGAAAAAGTTCGCGTGCGCCGGTAAACCCCAGGCGAATCCAGCCCGCGGTGAAGGCGAGAAACCCGCCGATCATGATTCCATTGATCCACGACCAGTCGCGCCAAAGTTCGGGGAGGGGTTTGGCGCTCCATTCGGCAATCTGAGCGTCGGTCAGAATCCAGCGTTCATGGGCGAATAGAGGGTGCGAGAACACAAGGCAACCCATTAGGCAGAGCGCCATTGCCGTGTTGATTCGTCCGGCTGGCCGGGACGGGAAGGTTTTCGTGTTGCCGCAAGGCGGCAGGCACAACCTGAACATACGTAGGGCGGACATCAATCTCCATCCAGTCTTATTATTGTTCTGAGGATGGGCAGGTCAGGTGATCCGAGAGAGTTTCTCCCATCAGGGTGACGGACCTGATGAGAGAGGGCTCAATCGTGATCGATCCTCTGCCTCACGGCGAATCTCCACGCCTGAGATTCGCCGGTTAGTATGCATCCAAAACTGATTGCGGTGAATCTCCCGCCCCCAAACGGTCACCTAGTGATGCGCTGCCAAGGGTGCAATCTCGAAGATCACCATTTCGGCATCGCTTCCGCTCACGTTTTCAATGGTCATGGCCGAACCCGTTTCCCAGAACACATCGCCGGCACCGTAGACTTGGGTCTGTCCGCTGTCTTCCACCCGAAGCTTGCCCTTGAGGATGTACCGAGGACCCTGTCCATCATGCGTGTGCAGTGGTGTCTTGAAGCCTGGCGGGAAGGTGACACGTATGACCCGCGTCTCGGCTGACCCGGGTGGGGTCTGAATTTCCCGCTTCAGGAGCATTTGTCGGCTCATGGGTTCGGAAGGTGCTGCTTCCTCAGCAAAAATCCCTTGGGAAAATGCGACAAGAGAAAGACCAAGCAGGGAAGGAAGGATGCGATTTGCGATCATCACGGCACTCATGGGTGGGTTAAAGGGAGCATATATCTTCATAGGACCACGTTCCATGATCAGTAGTTCAGCCGGAATTCCGGTGGGCGATCCAGTCGGTGATTTTTGGGATCACCGCGGCGTGAATGGCATCGGGATCCGGGTTTTTAGACTTGGGCACCTTGAAGGAGTGATCCCCGCCATCCAGGGTGATGAGTGTCGAAGGGCCTCCCAGCCGGGGAAGACAAGCCTTCAATAGATCCAGATCACACAGGCTGTCGCGGGTCCCCTCGATGAAAAGACTGGGGCAGTGAATCTTGGGCCAGTGATCGGTTCGGGCCTTATCGGGCTGCTTTGGGGGATGCAGTGGATAGCCTAAAAAAATGAGTCCATCGCAGCGAAGGCCCTCGGCCACCGCCATCGAAGCGATGCGTCCCCCCATGCTTTTACCGCCGAGGAACAGGCGATGAGGTTCAAGTCTTGGATCATCCCTAAGTTTCTGAACGACGGCCGCCCAACTCGCAAGCAGAATGGCAGGACGATCAGGCGCCTTTCTTCCCTGTTCCTTGTAGGGAAAATTGAAGACGATGCTTAAAAGCCCGGCTTGGGCCAGTCCCTGATGATAAGCGCTCATGAAAGGGTGGTGCATGTCGTTACCGGCCCCATGCGCCAGAATCACGGCATCCCCTCGATCTTGGGCGTAATTCTTGGGGATGGACCAGATGGAGCTGACGGTCTGATCAGAACCTACGGAGATTGGAAGGTGGAAGGTGTCCATGGCGAAATTTGGGTTCAAGAGTGCTCAATCTACCAAATCTTCTGGAGGAACTGGCTTCAGGTGGGAGCGTGGAGTGATTCCCACTGAGGGTCGGGTGATCCTATACTCAGTACCGTCCTTCACTTTCTTTGGAAACCGGTCGTGCGAATCCCCTCCAAACTGATGCTGGTCAGCTTGCCGCTC
This sequence comes from uncultured Methylococcus sp., assembly GCA_964419105.1. Lineage (GTDB taxonomy): Bacteria > Pseudomonadota > Gammaproteobacteria > Methylococcales > Methylococcaceae > UBA6136. The sequence continues at coordinate 4,278 of CAYQOJ010000137.1, read as the reverse complement.
TTGTTTGCCGGCGGAATCAGCGGGCTTTATTTCGTCAAGATGCTTTCCGTTCTGGCCTTTGTCTCAGGGGCCATCGGATTCCTGTGGCAATGCATTGAAAAGTGCTGCGATGAGGGGGAGCATCCCCAATGAACCCAAAGAAATCCCGGGTTTGCTCTCTGGATCTGGCCCGCTATGCCGAAACCTTTGATGTCTTTGTCCGTCATTCTCTGGAGTACGATCAAATCCTGGCGGCTATTGGGGGCGTTGTCAGAAAGCTTCCCCCGAACTACACCCTGCTGGATGTCGGGGCAGGGACCGGTGAGCTGATTCAGGAACTCGTGGTGTCGGCTGGTCTTCCGCCTTCAAGCTATGTGGCCTTTGAACCGAATCCCGCCCATTTTGATGCGCTTCAGGCCAGAGTCGGGGCGTTGGGGCTCACCCAGGTCGAGCTTCATGCCAAGCCCTTTGATGCGGGGGTGGCCCTCGAATCCCGGTTTGATTTTGTTCTTTTTTCCCACAGCCTCTATTGGATGAGCGATCCCGCGTTGGTCGTTGCGCATGCGGTGAATCTCCTCAAGCCCGGCGGTACCGTCATGGGGATTCTTCAGGGGCCCTATGGAGTGCATACCTTGCTGGGTCTTTTCGAATCCCGATTCGAGCGCTTGACGCCGATGCTCCAAAATAATGCCTACAGCAGTCATGAACTTCTTCTGGCCCTCAGAGCACGGGGACTTGAGCCCCACTGCACGATGATGCCGACACCACTGGATGTCACGGGGCTTTTGGATCCAGGAGGAGAAAAGGCGCTATCCGAGCTGATGAGCTTTTGTCTTCAGCTGGAGTTCGAGGACCTTGAGACGGGTCTTCAGGCAGAACTCATCGATCATGTCAGGGGCGCTACGGTACCTGCCGGAGACCGAAGATTTTGGTACATCCCGAATGCCGTGGTGACCGTTTCCAGGGGAATTTAGGAGAGCCGGCTCTTGCCATCACCTTCCGGTATCCAGGGATTGAGTTAATCTTTTTTCCATGAAAACACTCAGGGGATCCGGCGAATAATCCCCATAGGGTCCTCGCTCGAGATATCCCAACCGCTGGTAAAGCCCCAAGGCTTCCGGTTGATGGATGCCGGTTTCAAGCCGAGAAAGGTGAACGCCCTGATCAATGAGGTGTCTTTCGAGCGCATCCAAAAGAATCTTTGAGATTCCCTGGCCGCGATAGTCCGGGAGGACGAAGAGGCGTTTGATTTCGCCATAAGGGCCTTCCTCATCCTTCAGGATCTGGATGGCGCCGCAGCCCACTACCTCCGATCTCTCCAGATATCCCAGAAAACGCACATGGGCCTTCGAGAGATCATGAGGGGAGCTGAGGTGATTGCTTTCGGGGGGATAAAGATTCGAAAGATAGGCATCGCTCGCTTCAAGAAGCCGTGTGGCCGCCTTGGAATAGGGATCCAGATCAACGATGAAAGGGTGTTTTGCCATCATCAATCCCCTTCGGTTTTCCTGAAGGTGTTGGATGACTTAGTGGGATGATCCTCTGCGCAATGCCAGCGATTGGCAACGATCCGCCACTTGAGCATCTCCTGGTCCAGCTCGAAATGAAGATCCTTCGGTCGACCGCCGCCTTTGACTTGGGGCAAGAGGGATCTGTAGCCCCTCAAAGCTGCAGCACATTGCCCCATCAGTTCCTGGTGTCTCGCCTCGATATACTGATTCATCAGGGGCTTGCTTCGGTAATGGCGAAACCGATAGGCCTTGTTCAGGAGATCGAGATATCCCTCCGAGCTGACCTTGAGAGGGCTTGAGAGGATGGATTCAAGCCACCGAATCTCCGGTTTGCCGCGAAAAAAATCCCAGACGGCGTGATTGGGGCGTGCATAGGTTTCCTTCAGTTCCTGAAGGAGCCCCTGATTGCTTGCATAGTAGCGATGTGCCCGGTGGATCAGGGTGACCTGAGCGTCCGAGCGTGCTGCATGTGTATCCAATAGACAGAACTCGGGCGCCGCAATGTTGATGGGAAGGTGCAGGAATGGATCGGAAAAGACCCAGGTGTTTCCGTCGAACCATTCGAGGATGGTGTGATTGCTCTTTCCCGTATCAAAGAACAGTGGAACGGCCCTCGAGGGAATATCGAGGTAATACAGAAGTCGCGAGAGCACCTTGGCTTGCTGATCACACAGCGCAAATCCATTCAGAAGAAATGTCAGCGGGGATTTTTCGTTCTTGATGTAGAGGTTGCGGGAGATCTGATGCGTCGTCAGATGAAAGAGCGCCGCCTCGCTTTCTGCCCGGGAGGAGGCTTCGACATGTCCTGAGGCGTTGTGGGCCAGATGATTGAAGAGCACGACTTCGTAGACATAGTCGATCTTCCAGAAAAGGAGGCCCAATCCCAATCCCGCCAGCGTGGTGATTTGAACCAGTCGCTTTTGTAATTTATGAAGGCGCGTTGACCGCATCAGGAGTTGGATTGGCTTGTTAGGTCGGGAGTGAACCCCGGGGCCCAATTATAAGGGGCTGGCCAATCCTTGTTTGGACTTCCTCCCATCAAAAAGGGCACTCACAAGGAGTGCCCTTTCAACAAGGATTAGCCCTCTTGGAAAAATCCCCGAAGTAATGAGGATTTTCCCTGAGTCATCCTATTTCTTTGCAGCCCCAGCAAGCTCGAGATGCTTGAGGGCCTCCTTGGCGTGCGCTGTTCCAGCGGCTGCATCCCCCTTCTTGGCCGTGTCGACTGCGGCTTTGAGATGGACGATGCCTTCAGTGGTATGAGGATTAGCCTCTGCCTTTTCCGAGGCGTTGGCGTGTTCCAGTGCAACGCCTGCATGTTCGGCAAGTGCGGGAGCCTTGCCCGCTTCACCTTCCTTGATGGCCACCTTGGTGTGTTCGACTGCCTGTGGCAGATGGACGGACTCTGCGAGAGCCACATTCGAAATCACTGCAAACGCTGCAACGGCCAGAATATTTTTAAGAGTCATAACTGCTCCGGTTCTCATGAACAAAGGTCTTGTGTGTTGAGGATTTGAAGTTCAAATCGACAGCCCCAGTATGGCGTCTCGAACGCGCCTGAATAATAACGATTTCAACCTATCTTATTCCGTAACTAAAAGCACATGGTGCATCAATATCTGATATGGTTATAAACCCATTTCATCTTTCTGAGTATCCACTTCAGAAAGACGAGTCAGCACCAAGTCCACGTAAGACCGAGCTTCGTACAGTTCGTTCACAAAGGCCCCATGGAGTTTGGGGAGTTGCAGCGAGAGGAGTTCGCGATCAATTTCGGAAAGTCGGTTCAGCAAGGCATCCCGTTTCATCGGCGTGGCGACTTGAAAACCGCGCTCAATCCGGACCATTTCCCAGTAGTATCGCTGGATTCGCAATTGGGCGTAGGCGCCGTAGATATTGGGGCCCAGCTGCATGATGGGCCACACCAGGGTAACCAAGGGAAGCAGGAGATAGAAGGTTTTGACCAGAATCTCATAAAGGGAAGGTGGGATAAATTGTCGTCCCAATGGCATCCCATTTTGATAGAAGTCAGCCGCAATCTGACTGGCCCTAAACGATTCCTGGCTCGAGAAATTGGGGAACTCGCCACGATCTCCGAGAAGCGTCCCGCTGGACCCGAATCGGGTCTTGAGATAGTGAGCTAAAGAGAGGAGAACGCCATCATCAAGATCTTTTCTGGCAATGGCGCTGACGGTGTAGGCAATGATGGGAACATCGGTTTTGGGAATGCCGTGGGCCACATCAATACCTGAAGCAGGGTAGGTCATGGCGCGAAGAACCGGGATTTTTCCGCTCACGGCCTCTGTATCGATGAAGCCGGCAAGCTCGATTTTCCCGGAGAGAAGCAGGTCGGCCATTCCTTCGAATTCCTGCATCATGCCCTTGGCCGACTCAAGCCCTTCCGGAATCCGGTGAATGATGACGTCCCAGTCTTGAGCCGACAACAAGGGATCGGGCCACGTGTTGATGATTCGGCTGTTCTCCGGCGTGACACCGGCCAATGCGAAAATTTTCTCGAAGATCATGTCGTTCGAGTAGGGTGAGGCCTTGGCCCCGCCGGGGCTGAAAACCGGTTTTGAATGACCTTCCGGGGAGGCCCAAATGACGATTCGCTTTCCTCTGAGATCACCGAGTCGATGAATCCGCTGCTCGCCTTGGCGAATAAAAAAACCCACGGGAACATAGCGGACGATCCCCAGGGAGACAAAACGATCGGTTACCTCTCCGGAAAGTTCAGCCCCCGTGTTCGGTGCAAACACCCAGTCGACCTCAGGGTTTTCCAGCAGCA
>CAYQOJ010000136.1:0-9030 GCA_964419105.1 uncultured Methylococcus sp. | reverse complement strand
GTTTTTGGTCAGTGCCATCTCAATCTCTCAATCGTGCGTCACAGTCCCGAGCCAAGGATTCAACCACATCGCGGAGCCAACCCTCAATCTGATCATCCACCAAGGTTTCGGCCTCGTTCTGCCAAATCAGCCCAAAAGCAACGCTCTTGCGACCCGATTCAACGCCCTGACCTCGATAAACATCAAACAAAACAACGTCTTGGAGAAATTCTCCGGCATGACGACGGATCGTACCCAAAAGCTGTCCGACAGGCACCGTTTCCGCCACATTTAGCGCGATATCCCGCCGCACGGAGGGGAACTTCGAAAGGCTTCGAAATCTGGGCAAAGTCCTTTCCAGCAACAAATCCAGATCAATGGAGACCAAGAAAACGCGGTGTTCAAACCCCAAGGTTTTCTCGAGCTGAGGATGCAGGAGCCCCATACAGCCGATAGCAATTCCACCCAAGCGAATTTCTGCCGTTTGGCCAGGATGCAAGGCCGCAACCTGAATCGGCGCAAATTCTAGATCACCCGATTTTCCGGTTAGCGCAATCAACGCCTCGACATCCGCCTTCACATCAAAGAAATCAACCGTACGGGATTTTTCACCCCACTGCTCCGGCGCGACTGCTCCCATGGCTAACCAGGCAATACCCTTTTTCTGTTGCAGCCCTTCAGCAGAGGGCAGAAACCGTAGACCGGACTCAAAGAGGCGCACGCGGCTCTGCTGCCGATTACTGTTCTTGATAGCCGCATCCAAAAGACCCGGCCAGAGGCTTGTACGCATCACCGCCAGCTCTGCTGACAACGGATTCTTGAGGGCTAAGGCTTCGACACCCGGATCAATCAGCTGCTGAAGCTCAGACCCAATAAAGCTGTAGGTAATCGCTTCCTGATAACCCCGATCCACTAGGGCATCCTTCACCCGATCCAGATTGAGTCGTTTTTCTGAACGTGGCTGTAAGGCAGCAGGAACCAAGGGGTTACGACGCGGTAAATGATCATAGCCATAGACCCGACCCACCTCTTCGATCAGATCAGCCTCGATCGCAATATCAAAACGCGCAGCCGGCGGCACCACTTCCCATCCGCCATTGACAGACTTTGGCACCATCCCAAGTCCACGCAGAATCTGTTCAACCCGAGCAGCGGGCAGTTCGAGCCCAAGTATGCGATTCAACCGATCGGATTTCAGAGTGACCGGGAGCCTTTTTGGAAGATGGTTAGGACTCGTGACATCAACCACAGGACCTGCCTTGCCGCCAGCGTATTCCAGAATCAGCGAAGCAGCTCTTGCAATCGCCCTGCCCTGAAGCTCAAAGCTGACACCACGCTCAAATCGGTGGGATGAATCCGTGCTCAAGCCATAACGGCGCGCCTTCCCCATGATCCGGTCCGGGGTAAAGAACGCGCATTCCAAAAAGATATCCCGGGTCTCAGCACTGACCGCGGAGGCTTTCCCCCCCATGATCCCTGCCAATGCCAATGGTCCTGATTCATCAGCAATGACCAAGGTCTCTGCATCCAGATTGATCGTCTGCCCATTCAGTAGCTCAAGCGTTTCCCCCGCCTGTGCAAGACGGGGCTGAATCACACCCCTAAGGCAAGCGGCATCAAAGGCATGCAACGGTTGACCTAGCTCCAAAAGAACGTAATTGGTGACATCGACCAAGATATCGAGCGACCGAATACCCGATCGGCGCAGGCGCTCGCGCATCCAAAGAGGAGTGGGTGCATCACGGTCAACACCTTCAATCATCTGACCTAGATAACGCGGGCAATCCAGAGGATCCGGGAGCTCGACCGATCGGATCGCTGGGCTGATCTGAGCCACGACGGGTGCATCCACTGAAGTCCACTCCAGCCCATTGAGCAGGGAGACTTCACGGGCAATGCCCTCCACGCTGAGACAATCGGCCCGGTTCGGGGTGAGATCGACCTCAATGAGGGTATCCTCGAGACCTAAATAGGTTCTGATGTCATCACCCACGGGTGCGTCCAAAGGAAGCTCCATGAGGCCCGAAGCATCCTCATCAATCCCAAGCTCCTTGGCCGAGCAGAGCATTCCAAAAGACTCGATACCGCGGAGCTTCGCGGGACGGATCTTAAAATCTCCGGGCAACTCTGCTCCCACCAAAGCCAGTGGAACACGAATACCCGGCCGAGCATTGGGCGCACCACAGACAATCTGAAGGATGCCATGGCCGCCCGCCCCCACGGTGCAAACGCGCAATCGGTCAGCTTCGGGATGCGGTTCTGCGGTCAGAACCTCGCCAATAACAACCTGAGTGAATGTTCCGGCTGCCGGCGTCACGCTATCCACTTCAAGCCCAGCCATAGTCAGCTGGTGGACCAGGGCATCCGTGGTCAGATCAGGATTAACGTACTGCCGAAGCCAATTTTCGCTGAAACGCATGGTAAATCCGCCCGAAGGAGCTTAGAACGCAGGAAACTGGCGTAAGAACTTGAGGTCGTTCTCAAAGAAGAGTCGAAGGTCGTTGATGCCATAGCGCAGCATGGCCATCCGCTCGACACCGAGACCAAAAGCAAAGCCGGAATAGGTTTCTGCATCAATATTGGCGAAGCCAAAGACGCGCGGATGGATCATCCCGCAGCCCATAACCTCAAGCCATCCCGTTTGCTTACACACCCGGCAGCCCTTGCCGTCGCAAATTACGCAGGCAATATCAACTTCCGCTGAAGGTTCGGTAAAGGGAAAATAGGAAGGGCGAAACCGAACCGCGACGTCCTTCTCAAAGAAGTGAGTCAGAAATTCGTAAAGAACCCCTCGAAGATCGGCAAAGCTGACATCCCGATCCACCAAAAACCCTTCGACCTGATGAAACATCGGCGTGTGCGTGAGATCCGAATCACACCGATAGACGCGACCAGGCGCCAGAATTCTGAGTGGCGGTTCCCTCGATTCCATGACACGTACCTGAACGGGCGAGGTGTGCGTCCGCAGCAGGGTGTGTGCATCAAAATAAAAGGTATCGTGCATCGCACGCGCTGGGTGCGACGCTGGAATATTAAGGGCCTCAAAATTGTGGAAGTCGTCCTCGACCTCCGGCCCCTCCACAGTTTCGAATCCGACCCTCTCGAAGAGCTCACGAATACGGCGCAGCGTGAGGGTAACCGGATGCAACCCCCCCGTTTCCAAACCCCGTCCGGGCTGCGTCACGTCGATGGTCTCACTTGCCAAGCGCTCCTGAAGCGCTAAGGCCTCAAGTTCGCCCTTTCGGCCGTCCAGGATCTGGGTCAGCTGATCCCTGACCTCATTGATTCTGGCGCCCGCAGTTTTACGGGCCTCAGGGTCTAGCTGACCCAGCGCCTTCATCTGCTCAGTGATGAGACCTTTTTTCCCAAGGTATTGGACACGCACCTGATCCAGAGCCACCAGAGTGCTCGCCGCTGCGACTTCCGCCTTGGCCTGGCCCAGAACGTCTTCGAGGGTAGTCATGACCGACCTTTAGATTGGGATGACGAATGAAATACGAGGCCGCAAGAGAAGACGGGGGCCGAAGCCCCCGTTTTCAAGCGGAATGAACAGGCTTAACCCTGTGCAATCTTCGCCAATTCGGCAAACGCTTCCTTGTCGTAGACCGCTATATCGGCCAGAACCTTGCGATCAATCGCAACGGATGCCTTATTCAGGCCATCGATGAAGCGGCTGTAGGACAGACCGAATTCACGTGCAGCTGCGTTGATACGAACAATCCACAGCGAGCGGAACTGACGCTTCCTCTGACGGCGATCACGATAAGCGTACTGGCCCGCCTTGATGACGGCCTGCTTGGCAACACGATAAATGCGGCTGCGGGCACCGTAGTAGCCCTTGGCCTGCTTAAGAACCTTCTTGTGACGGGCTTTCGCCGTAACGCCACGTTTTACTCTAGGCATGGGAACCTCTTAGAAACTGGTCGAGTCGATCAAAATTGCTCAGGCGTAGGGCAACATCCGCGCTGCGCTCTTCACATCTGACGCATGAATTGCGTTAGGGCTGCGCAGCTGACGCTTACGCTTGGTGCTCTTCTTGGTCAGGATATGGCGGCGGAACGAATGGTTGCACTTGAAGCCGCCCGATGCAGTCTTCTTGAAACGTTTCGCTGCGCCCCGGTTGGTTTTCAACTTTGGCATGGCGTTCTCCGGTTTAGTCTTTCAATAGGTTGCGAATTCTGTTCACTTCTTTTTCTTGGGGGCCAGCATCATCACCATCTGTCGACCCTCCATCTTGGGGAACTGTTCGACCGTCGCATGCTCCTGAAGATCGGTTTCGATCTGCTTGAGGAGATCCATACCCAACTCCTTGTGGCTCAGTTCCCGGCCCCTGAATCGGACCGTGACCTTGGCCTTGTCTCCCTCTTCAAGGAAGCGGGTCAGGTTGCGCAACTTAATCTGGTAATCCCCGATATCCGTACCAGGTCGGAACTTCACTTCCTTGACCTGAATCTGTTTCTGCTTCTTCTTGGCTGCGGCCAGTTTCTTGTTGAGTTCGAAGCGGTACTTGCCGTAGTCCATGATGCGGCATACCGGTGGCTCGGCTCCCGGGGAGATTTCCACGAGATCCAATTCTGCGTCGTATGCCATCTGGCGGGCTTCCCGACTGGAGACAACTCCAGCCTGATTTCCCTCTGCATCAATCAGCCGTACGTTTGGATACTGAATTTCGTCATTCAGTCTCGGCTCTTTTCTATCGGCGCTGATAGCCCTTCCTCCCAAAACAATTAATGTTGCGCAGCTCTGACCCTGGCGTCCTCCGCCAGCCTCTGATTCAGTTCCGGCAAACTAAATAATCCCAGATCCTCTCCCTTCTGAGTGCGCAGGGAGACGGTCCGGGACTCCAGTTCTTTCTCACCGAGAATGATCAGATAAGGCACACGCTGCATCGAGTGCTCGCGGATTTTAAAGCCGATCTTCTCATTTCTCAAGTCGGCAACCACACGAAGTCCTTGTTGCTCAAGCCCCTGCACCACTTCCTTGGCATATTCAGCCTGAGAATCGGTGATATTGAGGACAGCCACTTGAACCGGGGCAAGCCACAACGGGAAGTAACCGGCATAGTGTTCCACCAGAATCCCGATAAAGCGCTCCATCGAACCCAAGATGGCTCGGTGCAGCATGACCGGCGTATGCTTTGACCCATCTTCGCCGACATAGACCGCGCCCAATCGCTCAGGCATCGAAAAATCGACCTGGATCGTTCCACACTGCCAGACTCGATCAAGGCAATCCGAGAGTGAAAATTCGATTTTCGGCCCATAGAACGCGCCTTCACCGGGCTGAAGCTGCCACTCTAGACCTTTCGAATTCAAGGCCTCCTCAAGGGCCGCCTCAGCCTTGTCCCAAACCGCATCCGAACCAACGCGATTGGCCGGGCGGGTTGAAAGCTTGACCAGGACCTTGTCGAAACCAAAATCCGCATAAACCTTATGAAGCAGATCGATAAAGATCGAAACTTCGGACTGAATCTGATCTTCTGTGCAGAAGATATGCGCGTCATCCTGCGTAAAACCGCGCACCCGCATGAGCCCGTGGAGCACACCGGAGAGCTCATTCCGATGACAGGCGCCAAACTCAGCCAGACGCAGCGGCAATTCGCGGTAACTCCGAAGACCCTGGTTATAAACCTGAACATGGCAGGGACAATTCATCGGCTTGATGGCATAGTCCCGCTGCTCGGACATTGTGGTGAACATGTCGGCCTGGAACTTGTCCCAGTGCCCCGACTTCTCCCAAAGCGTCCTTGAAACAACCAACGGCGTACGAATCTCTTCATATCCGTTGCTCCGGAAAATACCTCGCATGTATTGTTCGACAATCTGCCAAAGGGTCCAACCCTTCGGGTGCCAGAAAACCATGCCCGGAGCTTCCTCCTGCATATGGTAAAGATCCAGCGCTTTACCAATCTTCCGATGATCCCGTCGCTCCGCTTCTTCAAGCCGCTGCAGGTAATCCTTCAAGTCCTTCTTTTCAGCCCATGCGGTGCCGTAAATGCGTTGCAGCATCTCGTTCTTTGCATCGCCACGCCAGTAGGCGCCCGCAATCTTGGTGAGCTTGAAGGCCTTGAGCTTGCCGGTATCCGGCACATGCGGGCCGCGACAAAGATCCGTGAAGTCCCCTTGGGTATAGAGTGAGATATCCTGGCCTACAGGAATATCACGAATGATTTCTGCCTTGTAGGCTTCACCAATCGACTGAAAATAGTCTGCCGCCTTGTCTCGCGGCAGAACCTGACGCTGAACCGGCAAGGCCGCAGCCGCCAGCTCCTCCATCTTCTTTTCGATTGCCGCCAGGTCCTCAGGAGTGAAGGGCCGCTGGTAGGAAAAATCGTAGTAGAACCCGTTTTCAACCACAGGCCCAATGGTGACCTGAGCTTCCGGGTAGAGCAACTTGACTGCCTGCGCTAGAAGATGCGCGGTCGAGTGACGGATGACCTCAACGCCATCGGGATCTCTTGAGGTGATGATCGCAACATGCGCATCAGCCTCAATGACTCGAGAAAGGTCAACCAGATCGCCATTAATCCGGCCTGCAAGTGCCGCCTTTGCGAGACCCGCACCAATAGATTCAGCCACTTCCCTGACCGAAACTGCTCGGTCAAATTCGCGACATGAACCATCTGGAAGGGTAATGACAGGCATAGAAATCCTCGCCGATAAAAAAAGCATCGACCTGCGATGCTTTTTTCGTATTTGGTAGGCGCGATTGGACTCGAACCAACGACCCCCACCATGTCAAGGTGGTGCTCTAACCAACTGAGCTACGCGCCTGCAATCAAGCCAAGCATCTTATCCCCAAAAATGCGCCATGTCAAAGCCATTTGCTTTCCCATGACACAATTCAGAAAAAAAAGCCCCGCACAGGGCGGGGCTTTTCTGAACAATAGTCGTGGATTAGCTCAATAAAACCGATCCAGCAGACTCGCTCCAGAGCGTGACTACATCATGCCGTCCATGCCGCCCATTCCGCCCATGCCGCCCGGCATCGGGAGATCAGCCTTGGGCTCTTCGGCGATCATGGCCTCAGTCGTGATCATGAGACCCGCAACGGATGCCGCGTTCTGCAGCGCGCTTCGGGTCACCTTGGCGGGATCGAGGATGCCGAAGGCAACCATATCGCCGTATTCACCCGTTGCCGCGTTATAGCCAAAGTTGCCGGATCCTTCCGCCACCTTGTTAAGGACTACGGAAGCCTCATCGCCTGCGTTGGTCACAATCTGACGCAGCGGCTCTTCCATTGCACGACGAGCAATGCTGATACCGACATCCTGATCGTGATTAGCGCCCTTTAGATCCTTGATCTTCTGAAGCGCACGAATCAGAGCAACGCCGCCGCCGGGAACGATTCCTTCTTCAACCGCCGCGCGGGTCGCATGCAATGCGTCCTCAACACGAGCCTTCTTTTCCTTCATTTCAACTTCAGTGGCGGCACCCACCTTGATGACGGCAACACCGCCAGCAAGCTTGGCCAGACGTTCCTGAAGCTTCTCACGATCGTAGTCTGAAGAAGTCTCCTCAGCCTGCTTGCGGATCTGCACGATGCGAGCCTGAATCTTCTCAGAGCTTCCGGCACCATCAATGATAGTCGTCTCCTCTTTGGAAACCTGAACGCGCTTCGCGGTTCCAAGATCCTCGATGGTCGCCTTTTCCAGAGAAAGACCGACTTCCTCTGAGATGACCGTACCACCCGTCAAAATTGCAATATCTTCCAGCATGGCCTTGCGGCGATCGCCGAAGCCCGGAGCCTTGACGGCCGCAACCTTGAGGATGCCACGAATATTGTTTACCACCAGCGTCGCAAGAGCTTCGCCCTCAACATCTTCAGCAATGATCAGCAACGGACGACCCGATTTTGCAACACCCTCAAGCACGGGGAGCAGATCACGGATGTTTGAAACCTTCTTTTCATAGATCAGGATCATCGGATTTTCGAGATCCGCGCTCATGCTCTGCTGATTATTTACGAAATAAGGTGAAAGGTAGCCACGGTCGAATTGCATACCCTCGACGACATCGAGCGTATTTTCAAGGCCTGAGCCATCCTCAACGGTGATGACGCCTTCCTTACCGACCTTGTCCATCGCGTCAGCAATTATCTTTCCAATGGCTTCGTCAGAGTTCGCCGAAATTGAGCCCACCTGAGAAATGGCATTGCTGTCAGCACAGGGCACTGACATCGCATGGATAGCATCAACAGCTGCGGCTGCCGCCTTGTCGATCCCGCGCTTGAGATCCATTGGATTCAGACCAGCCGCAACCGACTTAAGGCCTTCAACCAGAATAGACTGGGCCAGAACCGTAGCGGTTGTCGTACCGTCACCGGCAATATCGGAGGTCTTCGAGGCCACTTCCTTGACCAGTTGGGCCCCCATGTTTTCGAACTTGTCGGCCAACTCGATTTCCTTGGCGACGGAAACACCGTCCTTCGTGACCGTCGGTGCGCCGAAACTCTTATCCAGAACGACATTTCGACCCTTCGGGCCCAAAGTCACCTTGACCGCCTGAGCCAGAACATTGACACCACGGACCATGCGGCTACGCGCATCATCCCCAAACCTTACATCTTTCGCTGCCATGGGTTTCTTACCTTTAACAAATACAAATTAGTGAGAAATAACTCAGCCTTCGAGGACCGCGATAATGTCGTCTTCGCGCATGACCAGGATCTCCTGACCATCCACCTTGATCTCGGTACCGGCATACTTGCCGAAAAGCACCTTTTCACCCGCCTTTACAGCCAAAGGACGGACCTGACCATTATCGAGAACCTTACCTGCTCCAACAGCAACCACTTCACCGCGAACCGGTTTTTCCGTTGCAGAATCAGGAATGACAATGCCACCGGGAGAAGTTTTTTCTTCTTCCAAACGCTTCACGATGACGCGATCATTCAAGGGACGAATATTCATCAAGGACTCCTTATTCATACGTTTTCATCTCAATCAATTCGTATCCGGGGCACACCGGAAAGCTAGCCTGGGCCAGTCGAGACCGACTGTTAGCACTCTAGCCAGTAGAGTGCCAATCATAAAGAGCGCCCCTCATCTGT
>CAYQOJ010000135.1:0-9099 GCA_964419105.1 uncultured Methylococcus sp. | reverse complement strand
GAAACATGAATCGTATTGCCGGCTTTAGAGGACCATGCGAACCCACTCAACGATTCCGGATCTTGCAGGAGACTCACATCGACGAGATATGGAGGCCCAGATTTTGAAATCTCATTGACAAGTTGAGGGTATTGTAAAATCGACATCATTCCTTCCTGTGTGACCGGGAAGGATGAAACGAATTCGACTTTACCTCGAATGAACCCAACTTCTTCCCGCCGAGCATTAGCCGGTGAGATTTGCACGTCCATTCCCTTTTCCACGTTCTTTACCAGTGTGTAGGGGGGAAGATAGAGCGAGACCGTGACTTTGGACGTCTCGTCCTCGACATCGAAAATAGGGGTGTTAATCGCGACCTTATCTCCCCTGTAGACTTTCTTTTCTATCACTTTCCCCGAGATGGGACTGGCGATTTCTGAGCGAATACTCAATTCACTCAGGGTACGGTCCACTTCATTGGCAGATGCCACAAGTTTTTGTTCAACACTCTGTATCTTCTGCTGGCTGGAGATTTCGAGGTTAGCCAGATCGTTATCAAGTTGCCTTAAGTCTGAGGTCAGCTCCTGTAACTTTTGCTCTGCTGAGAGGAGCTGTTGTCTGGTTTGTTGAACGGTGATTGTTGTCACAATTCCTTCTGACTGAAGGGATCGCTGTGCATTGTAAGTTTGGGTTAAGGATTCGATAAGGATATGGGCAGCTTTGAGTCCCTGATTAATTTCGGCGCGTTTAACAGCTTGATACTGTTTTAGAAGACTAATCGACTTGGCAGCGCCCTCTTCCACCAATCCAAGCTCTGCCTCAACCTGCGCCTGTGCCTTACGTGCAGATTCAAGTTGAACTCTGATCACCGGTTGGGCGACCGTCGCGAGCACTTCTCCTTTGGTGACTTCATCGCCCGGAGAGAGCCGCTTGATGCTCTCGATGACACCGTCGCCCTGGGAAACAACGGTATAGACCCCCGCCTTTTTGTGAAAAATACACTGTCCACTGATCCGGGTGGGAACCCTTCCAAAAAATCCCCAGATCAATGCGCTACAAACCGCAAGAATAAGGGCAGAAAGAAAGAGCCAGCCGCGCTGATTTGTGATGTGTAAGAGCTCGTTGACCTGTTCAGGACTGTTAAGCTCATCCAATGCTGACTTTCGAAAAATAGACTTGCTCATCTAAAGCTCATGTCATTTTCTTGGCTGTCTGGCAGAGTAGTAAGCCGCTTGGTATCAAGATCTTTGGTCTCATTACCTTGGACAAACAAAGTGGCCGTGGCATGTCGATAAGCAATCGTGGATTGAGCTTGCTCAAGTTCCGCTTTGATGTAATCAATTTGTGATGTTGTCAGATTGTTGGCAACCACACCGAGCTCAATAACCGTAGAGAGCCCCACAGCTAATTTTTTCCTTTCCGTATCAAAGGCTCTTTGTCTGCTATTAGTCGCGGTTCTGGCATATTTCAGTGCTTTGAAGGCCTGGCTGACATTCGTTACTGCGACATTCACCTCTGATACCACTGCCCTAACAAGATTTTCCTTTTCTATCTGTGCTTCGGTGAGTGATGCGTTGACCTGCTTGACTTGGCCAATAGCCTTTTCATTTGCGAAGGGCAATTCAAAGTTCACGCTCGCGCCCCCAACAAATCCAGGAACATTTTTTCCCAGCGCGCTGACAAGGTCACTCACATTAGTCGTGGTCGTAAGCCCCTGATAACCGGCTTCTAACTTGACGTTCAAAAGCGGCAGAAGCTCACTTTCCGCTCTCCCCAAGAGCGCTCCGGTCGCTAGAATCTTTTGGTCAAGAGCGAGAAGGTCAGGCCTGTGATCGACCGCATATTGGAGCATATTCTTCTTGTTGTTCTCGCTGGACAGCACGTTGGATTCTTGAGGCTCGTAGAAGCGATCCAAGGGATCAGGGATAAGTGAAAGCTTTTCAGTTGCCACTCCCATCAACATTCCTAGCTCATACCTGGATGTCACAACCCGAGCCTCTGCATCAGCCAAAGCGGCCTCCGATTGGGCAAGACTTGCTTCATAGTTAGTAAGGTCTGAAGCAGGAATCTGGCTGGCCTCCACCATTAACTCCCCATCCCGGAGAAGAGACTGGTTTCTATCTCTTGCTTGCAGAAAAACATCTCGCGACTGGATCGAGGCAACATATTTCCAGTAGGCAACCACTGTTTTTCGCAGTTCGTCAGAAATAACACGCCATAATTCGTAGTTGGCTTGATCAAGAGAATGAGATGCCGCAATCTCATGGGCAGCGGTCGCCCGTTCACCCAGCCCTCTCAACAATGGAACATCAACGGTGAGCTTAAAGGTTCCGGTTGTCGCATTCCCCATGAGGTTATCTGCATTGGTATTGAACTGACTTACGCCAACAGATGGGGTCACTTGTACACCGGACCTAAAGAGTTTAGATACGCCAAGCTGCGTATCTAGTTGGGTGAATTGGCTGGTGAGGAGCTGGTTGCCATCCGTAGTCACACCCCCGTACACTTTGGGAGTCTTTGAACTCAGATAGCCTGTGGAGGCCTTAGCGGTAGTATTAAAATGCCCACCAGCCGAAGTGAGAGCGCCCGCTGCTGCTTCTAGCTTTTGTTCGGCCTGGAGAATAATTGGGCTGTTCTCAATCGCAATTCTCACTGCCTGAAGTAAAGTTATTTTTTTGCCTGAATCGCTTAGGCGATTCACATCAGCAAGCCTATTTTCGGGCATGCCCGAGTCGTTGCCCAAAACATCTCGATATACAATCTGAGTGCTTAAGAGGACCAGGGCGACAAGCCATGCTCTGGGCCAAAATAACTTCATGTCAGAGGAATTGCGGCTATCAGCGCTTGAACGTCGGCGGGTGGAACATGAATGGTATTCGAGCTCAAATTACCCGCCCCATAAAACTTCATGACGATTCCATCCAGACGATGGGCCAGCACATAGTTGGGAGACAGTTCGATTTGCATGACCTCGTTATAGCCACAATTCCACGAACAATTGAGCTGATGCGTCACCCATCCCGCTTTGAAATGCTCACCGCTGGAATCCAATGCGTAGGTCAGAATTCTAATATTGGAGTAGTAGTTGTTAACTACGTTGATGAAGAACCTGATTGGCTGCCTCTCCTCTCGCTCTGATGAAAGGAAAACCTTTTCAATTTGGACGGCTACTCCGGTTTCTTGGTCGTCAGCGAGGTCTGTCAACATCTCACCCTCGTAGCGAATAACGCCAGAATAGGGATCGACTATCAGGCCGCTGGTTTGCGGGCCTGAAACTTCCGTCAGAGCCTGACATCCCACTAGAGCAAGGGTTGACAACAATAGAAGCGAGTGCATTGGGGCTGACTCAAAGAACAAGTGAATTACTCATTGTAAGTGTGGTTCTATAACGGAAAATTTGGTAATTGACCCCCTGCGCCAGAATTATAGCGCTCCGATCAGGAGCTTAAACTGCGCCCAATAGAGCCCCGGGATCAAGCCTTGCAGAAATCATGATGGAGAAGATCTCGAACGTTTCGTGGGATTCGCCAGAGCGCTTGTAGCCGAGGTAAATCTTGCCATGCGTCTTGGTCCAGGTCGCATGGGTGTCTTTTTGCCGGCGCTGTACAGCCCTCCAGTCAGAATGCGTCACTTCCTCATGGATGATTTCCTTTTCCTTGCGGCTGATTTTCAGTTTCGGGGCCGGAACCAAGGTCGCGTCAATCACTTGTCCGCCGCGGGCGACAAAGCCTTTCTTGAAGATCTGTTCGGAAACTGCCTCGAACAGCGCAAGGGCTCCCGCTTCCCTAGTCCGATTCTCAAGAGTCGAAATGGTGGTGCGATCCGGAATGTTCAGCGCTTGAATCAAACCGTCTTATAGAGACAATTCTCAAAAAGAGATCCCATAAATATCAATGGGATAGCGTCCCCCTATTTCGAAGCCGGGCCATGACTGCTTTTTCCGATTCAATGATGATTTTGGTGACTGCCAGTTCTACGGCAGACTCCTTTTCCCACCTGGCGGTTCCATAGTGTTGTTCGAGCTGTCTTTGAAAATCCTCATCCCGGACCTGATTGAGAATGTCAGCGTAGCCGGCCTCGTCAATCTGAAACGCGGTTTTACAGTTGGGACAAATGATTTCGTGCATAAAGCGCTTGCTTCTGGTTTCTCTGGAAAATTTGTGGTGGTGGACTCGGGGTTCAAACCGAATTAGCGATCGTTCCGATACAGAGTTCCCGGAACCACTTCACCTCCGGGTCGTTTTCAAACGATCGGTGCCAGACGAAGTTGATACTGTCAGAGAGATGCTCGACGGGGAGTTTAAAAGCACGAATCCCATAGAGCTCTTCAAATCGTTTCGCGAAGTGCCAAGGAATCACTGCAACAAGATCTGTGCTCATTAAAAAGGGGGGAATCACCAGGACATTGGGAACTTCCACATCGACCCTTTGCTCTCCCGTCCGAATAAATGCCTGGAGCTCCGGCGTATGCCCCCATCCATTCACCCAAACAAATCGCTCCGCTAAAATCTCATCCAGTGTCGGCATTTCTGTGATTCTGGGGTGCCCTGCCCTAACGGTCACCGCCATTTCATAGCCCATGCAAACCTCTGATACGAGCATGGGATCCGAAAATTGGTTCGATGTGATGACAAGATCAACCTCCTGCTGTCTCAAAAGACTGGGGAGTTCACCTTCAGGGTCAACGCTGCGAATTGTCAGTTTCGCATGAGGCGCCTCTTCTTTAAGACGCCTAAAGATAGGCTCTCCAAAGATAAATCCACCCCCAAAAGCAATGGCGATGGTGAAATCGCGGCGGGTCGTCTGTGGATCGAACTCCTGTTTTTCAAAGAGCTCCTGCCGGATGATGTTTAGGGCGACCTTGACCTGGCCATAAATCTCATCGGCTTTGAGGGTTGGCCGCATGATCTTGGTTCCGACAAACAGCTTGTCGTTGGCGATATGCTTGAACTTTGTGATGGCGATGCTGATAGCCGGTTGACTCAGAAAGAGCCTTTCGGCCGCTTTTTGCTGGCTTCCCTCTTCATAGACCGCTTCAAAAATGGTCAAAAGGTTGAGATCAATTCTTCGGAGATTGATGGGGGGCACACCCATATCCTTTTGTTCCAAATAAAACCTTGAGATTGAATATTCTAGATTCAAATGCAAGATCTAGATTACTGAAAGTATGGGAAAAATCATGTCGCATAAAGTAGAAGATTAGGAGGCTTAGTTGTTACGGACCCATCGTTTGTCTCCGGTTAGTGGACACTTAAAGACGACCGCACGAAGACTGAATGCCCAGGCGCTAAAAGATGAAAGGCCAAGGATACAAACTCAGGGGTCCTTACCATCCATCTGCAGCCCAAGCGGGCCGCATGGATGCGGTTGCAAGGGGTAGTCTTTGAGCGTACTGTCGCCGAATCCTAAATCGGATGAGTTTTAGAGCCGTTTCGCAAATCGAGAGATTTTCATGCGCTCTTATAAGCAAAAGATCCAAGCCATTTTCTTTTTGATACTTGCAGTGCCGGGCTCCCATGGAGCTACTCCAAGCTGCAACAGCGAGACACAACTCTGTAATGTCCAAGTTCTGATTGAGCAATACAGCGTCCCGACCAGCGATTACCCTGCCCTTCTCTCAAGAACGCCTTCGCTTCAACAATTACATCTAAGAGTCTCTGGCCCTGTAGCCACAACTCCCCCCAGCAGTTACTCCGGTAGCGACATTGCCAATCAAACGGCCCAGGCGATCCTTCAAATCGCCTCTGCCGCACCAAGCGTTACCATCGGATATCACCCGGATATCTCAAAAACCTCCTACCAGAGTTGGTCTTGCACATCGGACCCTAATCCACCCGCATGTAGTTTTAAGAACAGCATTGCGTTGATGAATGCAATCAATCAGCAATTGCCGGGGAGCTCAAAAATCAAAATCTATTCCATCGAGCAGAGCTACCCGATACCCCAGGGGGCTGCTGATGTGATGCTTCAGAAAAACTGCCTTACAGGGACTGCCGCTTCGCCCTACTGTGATACCTCGACAGTTGCAAACCCCAGCGTCCTCTATGGGTACGTCAGCCCTTCGTGTGGAGATCCGGCGCTCTATGGCACCTATTATTTTGATTATGGATACCCTCAGATGTATGGCACCTTTGGCCCTAACAATGGAAAAGCCAATTACACATACTCTGCTTCAACCCCGAATGCCCTCCCCCTATCTGCTTATCCTGGCAATCAATTTCCGGCAAATGGGGCGGGCTTTATCCTCATCGATTCGCTAGGCTCGCCCAACCCTTATTCCACAAGCATTCCAGGTGTTCCCGTCATACCCTCGCAATTAACTTCATTTACCAATGGTGACATTCACAGTATCTACGAGATTTTTACGAGCCCACCGGTACTTCCTACCGTAGAGGCTGCCGCCCAGACTCTCGCCACCATGGTTGCCGATAAGTATGGCAACCCCACACAGGCCCCCTTTGCTTATCCTTGTGGACCAACCACGGGCAGTAATGCCAGCCGTTATTTCACGTTTTCCGGAGAGCCTCAATTCTTCGGATCTTCTGGCTGGACAGTTGCCTCAGAGAATGCCTTTATTTCCGATTTACAAGGGGACCTTCAAGCCATTAATGCTGTCAGCGCTGCGAATGTCGCCAGCATGCAGTTCGCCATCTGGTCGTTCGACACCATGACGGGCACCGGGAACCTCATGGATACCTCGACATCAATCAATACGCCGGAGGTTTTGAGAGGACCGAAAACGCAGGTGTTTGTTTCCACGAAGATGGGCGGAGGGTTGGTCACTTCGAAGCCCAAAGGCATCGTCTGTGGCCGACGCTGTACTCACGGCTTCCAAGCGAAAAAATCGATCACCCTTACAGCGACCCCCGCTCCGGGCTACCGGTTTGTAAAGTGGGGGGGAAACTGTCGTGGCAAGTCAGGGAAAACTTGCACCCTCAGGGTCAACAGGCCTCGGACGGTCAGCGCCGAATTTACTCCTCATTGAAGCTCCAAACGGGCGGCTTTTTGCGAGTCTAAATCAGAGCGGCAAACTTTAGGACGCCGCTGATTTTGTTCCAAACACTCTCGCGTTGATATAGGATTCTCACCGCCGAAAGGTTTCTCCAATCCCTTGAGGCAACCACACAGAAAATAATAAAAAGTGGTCCCCCATCACCTCGCAATTGCGATCCATGCCAACGGAAAGTGGCCGTTCTCTGGCGCTGTCATTCTTCGTTGGCTTTCTTTCCAACTCATCTCAATCCAATGAGCGAAGAAATAGAACTCCTTTACTCGGACTTACAGACCCGCTTCAGTAAGGATGGTCAGACGGTTGAGATAAAGATTTACCGCACGCCCGACACCGACTGGACCCTTGAGGTTGTGGATTCAGGAAATAATTCCACCGTTTGGGAGGATACGTTCCCAACGGATGAAGCGGCCCTTGCAGAGGGATTACAGGCCATCAAAGACGAAGGGATTCTGGCATTCGTCAGGGTTGAGCGTTAGCGGGAATGGGTGTCGCCGGGCATTCAGATTTAGCCTCTAACATGGATCACAGCCTTCGGTGAAGCCGGGTGGTCACCTATCTTGGGTTTTCCGTTCATTGGCTTTGCTCCAGCGAGAGACGGAATGGAGATCTCAAAGCCCTCACTCCACACCTCATGAGCCACATTCTGGCAGGATGATCGCCGGAAAACCACAAAACGAACATCGACTCTGAAACCCATCACACCCGTGAAGATGAAGACATTTCAGGCTACGCATCAACGTTGACGTTTTGCCCCCCTTTATGCCGCGTTTCGAGCACGATGAACGCCACTGGGTAAACGGAATTGTGGTGGAATAGATAGTGGCTCCGATAGCCTTTTTAACGGCACTGCAACTGACCCAACTCAAAACTTGGGATTAAAGTCAATGTATCGCCTCCACCATTGGCCCACCTTAACTTCAAATTCATGTCACAGCACCCTCATCACGACCCCATTGGACATGTCGGCCACCACCAC
This sequence comes from uncultured Methylococcus sp., assembly GCA_964419105.1. Lineage (GTDB taxonomy): Bacteria > Pseudomonadota > Gammaproteobacteria > Methylococcales > Methylococcaceae > UBA6136. The sequence continues at coordinate 1,132 of CAYQOJ010000135.1, read as the reverse complement.
GCATCATCCAGCTACAACACGACCTTTGCCGTCACCACGACGCTCAATCTGGTTTTTGTTGCCATTGAGTTCAGCTTAGGATTCATGACCAACTCGACCGCTTTGATGGCGGATGCTGGACATAATCTTTCAGATGTTCTTGGCTTGTTTTTGGCCTGGGGGGCCAGCATTCTGGCCCGTCGGCCTGCCAATGGCCTTTACACCTATGGTTATCGGAGCACATCGATCCTGGCGGCTCTCTTGAATGCCGTTCTCCTTCTCATTGCCTGCGGCGGGATTGCCTGGGAATCGATTACCCGATTTTCACAAACGCCAGAAGTACCGGGCCTCACCGTTTCCATCGTGGCTGGCGTTGGCATCCTGATCAACGGCCTATCCGCTTTCCTTTTATCGCGGGGCGGCAAAGAAGATCTCAACATCCGCGGCGGATATTTACATATGCTTGCCGATACCGTCGTTTCAGCGGGCGTTGTTTTGGCGGGTTTCGCGATGACGTACACCCAGCTCTACTGGATCGATCCGGCCTTGAGTCTGATTATTGTATTTGTCATCGTCCTAGGGACATGGGGACTACTCCGGGATTCCATGCAACTTGCGCTGTCCGCAGTACCCCCTCACATTGATATCAAAGGCGTAGAGACGTACCTACGTCACCTTCCAGGCGTTAGTCAAACGCTAGATCTGCATATCTGGGGAATGAGCACTACGGAAAGCGCTATGACGGTTCATCTCGTCATGCCAGAGGGCTACCCAGGGGATGATTTCCTAAACGAGGTCACAGGAAGAATCACGCACGACTTCAAGATCGCCCATGTGACAATACAAGTCCAACAGGGCTACGTTCCAACCCCGTGTCCTTCAGTGATCTCCTAAGCCGCTTCCCCATCAGATTGCAATCAGCTCCCTAAGGATCTCCCCTTCACTTAAGAAATAAGAAGTTGAAACTGACCTGTGGCTCCCACACTTGGGGACAAAAAGCGTCCTCTCAAAATAATATCGTACATCCAACGTGATGACGGTAGGCTGCCCCAATGGCTCCAACAGATATATGGACCCATAGAACCTAATAAACCCAGTCTAGTGGGTGCCTTCTTGTCAATGCCCTTTTTCAACAGCCTGCAGAAGTCTTTGT
>CAYQOJ010000134.1:0-9201 GCA_964419105.1 uncultured Methylococcus sp. | reverse complement strand
TGTAAGCAGCACGGTGCTGCTACACACAAGGAGATATCCAATGGCGACCATCACCCGCGCTCAGGCCAACAAGCTGTGCAAGCTCGTCCTCGGGGAGGAGATCCCCCTCCGCGCCATCGTCCAGACCCTCGGGACGTGGGAGTGCCTCCTGCCCTCGGGTGCGAAGCTCAAGATCAGCGTGCAGGACGGGAAGCTCCTGTACCGCATCGACGGGTACGCCTGGGACGGGCGGGACGAGCGGGCGGCGCTCGCCCTCCTCGGCTAGGTAAATTCAAGCCTTTTCCCTAACATCAATAGTGTAAGAGACAACGGACGGAGGCCACGATGGCGGACACGGTGACGGTGACGGGGCGGGAGATGCAGACGTTGATGGACCTCCTCCGGGAGGCGCGGATGTACGTCCGGGACAACCGGGACTATGAGGCGGCGGTGCGCCGCCCCACCGTCCTCCAGGACGGGCTGCTCCTGCGGCTGGACGACGCCCTGCGCCAGCACGGGCAGGACATCTTCGGCAACTACTAGGCTAGTAAATTCAAAGTAATCTCTCCACATAGTAGGTGTGAGGGCTGAATGACTCAGCCCCTCAACGGAGGTTCGGATGGCGACGGTCAAGGTGTACGCACTCACTTTCAACGACCCCCAGAGCGAGGAGGGGTCGTTTGATACCTACGGCGGGGTGTTCCCCACCCGTGAGGCGGCGGCGGAGTTCGCCTCCCGCTGCAACTACATCGTGACCGAGGGGGACCAGTGGCCGGAAAAGCCGGTCCCCTTCGCTAGCATCTACGAGACCGTGTTGGAGGGTGTGGCGACCCTCTAGCGTGGCTCGGCACCGAACCCCGATGTTCCACGTGGAACATCGGGGTTTTTTCGTTTCTCCAAGGGCTTGGTAAATTCAAGCCTTTCTTCCCGCATAGTAGATGTAAGACAAACTCCCACAACGGAGAGAGACAATGGCCGACGTGACCCCCCGCCCGAACACCCTCCACCTCACGGACCTCGAACTCAAGAAGCTCCTGCTGATGGTCGGATACGCCTTGGACAACGCCCGACTGGACGAGGACGAGACTTGCATGGCCGTGTACTGGATCGCGTCGGATGCCGTCAACAGGTACTACGAGCGGGAGGGGATCACCGACTAGGCGGGCAAGTAAATTCTAACCTTTCCCGTAGCAGTATAAATGTAAGGCAAACCCGAAAGGAGAGCATGATGCAGAGGCCAGTGGGCATGAGCGTGGGTGAGTGGGAAGACCTGGTGTTCCAGAATATGAAGCTCGCGTTTGGGGACTTCATCGCGAACCCTTCCCCCGCGAACCGTGAGAGGCTGGGGGAGCTGATGACGGCATGGCAGGTTCTCTACCCTGAGATGAGCGGGGTGCAGCAGTCCGCCTAGGAAGCACCTAACAGCCTAGATAAATTCTAGGTTTATCCGTAGCAGTATAAATGTAAGGCAAACCCGAAAGGAGAGTGCATGCGGGACGAACTTAGGCTGGACGGGACGTACATCTGGGACTTGATTGGGCGGCGGCTGAAGGACGGGAAGGATTACGCCACACGCAACGTGACGGAGGAGGAGGCACACGCGGCGCTCAAGCGGGCGTTTCCCGAGTTCGACGGTCGGTTCCACAACAAGGGTTATGTGGCGGTCGAGGAGCAGGACGGCCTCACGGCGGTGATTTACTCCCACGACGACATGTGGCGTGAGTTCTTGTTTCCTACGGCCCTCTACCGTCGATGCATCGCAAGCCCCAGCTGGCAGTTTACCGACTTGCTTCTTTCTAACTAACCTACGGTGGTGGTGGGGGGCGGCTCCGAACGGGGTCGCCCCCCTTTTCTCGTTTCTCCCCTTGGTAAATTCAACCCTTTCTCTCAGCATAGTAGATGTGAGACGGTGATGGACACCGCCACAAAACACGGAGACAGACAATGGCCCTCGAACAGATGATCACCACCATCACCTTCAAGCTGGACGGGGAGGTCGAGATCCCCGTCATGGGCCGCGACGGTGAGGTCATCGCCCTGATGGGGTTCCCCAACAACGAGGGTCTGAACCATTTCCTCGAAAGCAAGGGGGCGGTGATGGGCGAGGTTCTCTCGGAGGACACGGCGGTTCTCACCCTTTGGTTCAAGTCCCGCAGGGGAGCGTAGTAAGTAAATTCAAGTCTTTTCCTTAACAGTAGGGATGTAAGACCAACCCGAACGATGGAGGACACGATGGCCGAAAAGATCCCTTTCGAGACGGACGACACGGCGTTCCCCGCCGATGCCTACCGCGTCCGGCGGTGGCGCGGGATTGCGTGGTGGGTCATGGGGTGGGAACTCGACGTGGATGAGGCTACGGGGGCCTCCCGCCGCTCGGGGAACGTGGTCGCCGTGATGGTGGGCGACGATCAGCCCTACACGTTCAGCCCCGACGACCTCACGCCGGTTTCCCGCTTTGAGTATTGCGGGGAGTGCGGGCAGATCGGGTGCGGGCACGGCAAGGCCGCTGCCCTGACGCACTAGGCAACGGAGGAAGGGGGGCGCGGCCTTCACTGGCCGCGCCCCCTTTTTTCGTTTCTCCCCCTTGGTAAATTTAAGGCTTTTCCCTCGCATATAAGGTGTGAGCAGGGACGGACCCTGCCACAAAACGGAGAGAACATGAGCATCGTCAACCTGACCCCCCACGCTCTCAACGTCGTCACCTCCGGTGGCGTGACGACCATCAAGCCGGACGGGACGGTGGCCCGGTGCGCCACCACCTCCACCCCGGCGGGCGAGGCGGCGGGCATCCCCCTTTCCCGCACCACCTACGGGAAGGTGATTGGACTCCCGGACCCCGTGCCGGGAGTCATCTTCGTCGTGTCCGCGCTGGTGCGGGCGGCGGTCCCCCACCGGGGGGACGTGGCTTCCCCCGGCGACCTCGTGCGCGATGCAGCCGGGAACGTCATCGGCTGCCGGGGGCTGGTCGTTAACTAAACCCCCTTGGTAAATTCAAGCCATTCCCTTAACAGTAAAGGTGTAAGCCAACCCCGAAAGGAGACACCCGATGGCTCTCGTCCGTGGCACCATCCGCTGCAAGGCTAACATCCTCCGCGGTGCAGATTGCCGCGCTTGGATCAAAAACCAGACGGCCCGTCGCGCCCGTCGCGCTGAAGCAGCGGCGCTGCGTGCCTACCGCGATGGCCGCGCCGAGGACGCTGCCCCCCGCGAATACCGTGTAACGGGCTGGGCCGACTAATCGGGCGCTGGAAAGAATCAGGGGCGTGACCTTTCGGGGTCACGCCCCTTTTCGGCGTTGTGGGGCTAAGTAAATTCAAGCCTTAAGGGTAACAGATAGAGTGTAAGCAGCGACGGACGCTGCTACAAACCGAAAGAGGAAACAATGCTGAACCGCCGCCAGTCCTACACCGTCGTCGTCGAAAACAAGGGAACGGGCAAGGTCGAGACCATCACGGCGGGCCGTGAGCCGCCCCGCCGCACGGGGCCGCGACCCGCTTTCAAGGCGGTCGCCCCGCGCACGTCGGGGTTCCACATGGCCCCCGTGAGCGACACGGGGGCGGCCCCGAAAATGACGCCGGAAGGCTTCATGGCGGCGATTCGGGCGAAGCTTGCCGAGTACCCCGGCAAGTAGGGGGCCGGTGGAAAGAATCGGGGCGCGGTGGAAAGAATCCACCGCGCCCTTTCGGCGTTGAGAGGCTAAGCAAATTCTAGCTTTTTCCTCAGCATACATGATGTGAGCGGGGACGGACCCCGACACAAACGACGGAGAGAACGATGCCCGGTTACGAGAATGCCCCTGCGACGAAGATGCTCGCCACGCACTGCTGCGCTTGTGGTCGCCCGCTGGTGGACGCCCCCTCAGTCGAGTCGGGCATGGGGCCGGATTGCCGTAAGAAGTACGGTGTCGGCACCGGCGTGACGCCGGAAGCCCGCGAGCGCATCAACTCGCTGGTGTACCAGATCGCCCTCGCGCAGGGGTGCACGCTCGCGCAGGCCCGCGAACTTCACGGGCTGGGCGCGGAACGCATCGTCGGCAAGCTGGCCGACCGATTCGCGCTCGCCACCGTGCGCGAGGATGGTGGGGCGCTGGTGGTTGAAACCCCCTACCGCGAGGACATCGTGGCGCTCATGCGTGGGTTTGCGTGGGATGCCGCCGCGAAGGCCCGTCGTGTCCCCGTCGCCCGCGCCCGCGAGCTTCACGAGCGGTTCAAGCGGTTTCCTGCTGGATGGGGGATGGGCCGCAAGGGGCCGTTCGCCCTTGGTAACTAGCCCTGCGAATAACCCCCCTATCCCTACGGGATAGGGGGGTTATTCATTTCCTCCCTAAGTAAATTCAAGCCTTTCCCCTAACAGTAAAGATGTAAGCGGCAAGCGGTGAATGACTCACCTGCCCCTTACGGAGAAGCCATGACCGACTTCAACGCCTACCTCGAAACGCTCCGCGCCCGCGAGCGCGCCGCCTTCCGCAAGGCGGGGATCATCGCCCGCGAGGCCGAGGCGGACCCCGCGCTCAACCGTCGCGCCCTCGCGGCGTGGGCGGTGGCGCTCGCGGCGGAGACCGCCGCCCGCGAGGCCGAGGCGGACATGGCCGAGGCCGAGGCGGGGGCCACCTACCTGCTCATGCACGCCGACTAGGGTTAGGTGTCAGACGGGGGGCGACGGTAGCGTCAAGGCTACCGTCGCCCCTTTCGGCGTTGAGGGGCTAAGTAAATTCAAGCCTTAAGGGTAACAGTAAGGGTGTAAGAGAGAACGCGGCAATCTTGCCGCCCTGCAACGGAGAGACACTATGTTCGGGATTTCGAGCAACCTGACGGCGTTCAACCCTTCCAACGTCATCGGTAGCAAGGTGACGGATCGCAGGGGTTTTCTCGCGGCCCTCGAAAAGGCGGTTGCCTCGTTCGACTGGAACACTTGCCGGACCCCCGGCCAGGCATTCATCACCATGCCGGAGGGTCTGCCCTTCGTTTCCGGCGGCGAGGCCAAGGTCGAGGGTCTGATGGACGGGGATCTCGTGGCCCGGATGTACCGCGGGGTGCCGTCCACCTACGCCGTGCGTTCTAAGGCCGCCCCCGCGACGTTCCTTGCCGTGATTGTTTATACGGCGGCGGCGTACAACGCGGACCCCGATGTGGTGCGGGAGGGCCGGTTCGTGGACCCGGACGCGACCCCTTACGTCATCGTCGCCGTGATTGCATCGGCCAGCGGCCCGGCGTTTTCGGCCACGCGGTTGGTCCACAACCTTGCCGGTGGTAATCGTGACTTCATCCCGAACGGGGATGCGGCCCACGACCTTGCCATCCTTACCCGCGCCATTGAGGAGGCCCGTAAGACGGAAGCCTACCAGCAGGAATGGATTGTGGTGAGCGACCCGCGCACCTAGCCGGGTGAGCGAGAAAGGGGGCCGGTGCACCGGCCCCCTTTCTCGTTTCTCCTGCCCCTTGGTAAATTCAAGTCTTTTCCCTCGCATGATAGGTGTAGGCAGCGCGGTGCTGCCACTAGCCGAAAGGTGGACACAATGCAGATGAATCGGGTTGTTCGTCGTCACACCTATACGAAGGATGGAGACCCCGCCACGAAAATCCTAGTGGTGTGGGACCTGCTCCGCGCCACCGTGTGCCCGCCGATCCCGGCTCGAGCGTGTGAACTAACGCACGCGGAAGCGGAAGTCGCTATCCGGCGGATCGAGGCAGACGGTTACAGGCGCGACCTGTAAACCCTAGCGGGGGGGAGGGCTAAGTAAATTCAAGCCTTTCCCCTAACAGTATAGGTGAGAGGGTTGAATGACTCAGCCCTCAAAACAATGGGGACTGAAAAATGGCGAAACCGAACAAGCACACCGCGAAGCCGCTCGTGATTGAGGCGGGGAAGCCCCGCAACCCCCTTGCGGCCCTGCTCGCGGCCACGGGGCAGGGGCAGACCCGCGTGATGCGCGACCGCCGCACCCGCCGTGACGGCGAGCGAGGCAAGGGGTGGCGGCGGGAGGATTGGGGCTAGGTAAATTCTAGCCCTTGTTCTAACAGGATAGGTGTAAGCCACAACGAACGGAGGATACGATGGGGCCGCTGCTGCTGATGGTCGTGCTGGGAGTTGTCTGGACGGTGTTCTGTATTCACGGAATTAACTTCCTTGACGCCCTGCTGCTTCAAAAGAAGGGTTTCAAAGAGGCCGTCAAGTTTGCATCGGACGAGACGGCTATCACGTTCTGCCTCAGGCGGTACCCGATTCGGGGCCGCATCGACTGGCGGGGCTGATAAATTCAACCTAATCCCCTAACAGGTAGAGTGTAAGACGGACCCCAACGACGGAGACAACGATGCGCGACTTCCTCGGCCCCATCCTGTTCCTGCTCATGTTCGGTGCCTGCGCTACCAGTGTCATCCTGGATGACATGAACCGTGGGCGTTGCACCCCGGTCTGCGCCCCGCACGCTTACGCGGGAAAGGTCGTGGGCGGGCAGTGCGTCTGCAATACCAACCAGATTGTGAAGGGGGAATAACAATGGACACGATTCTCGCCCTTGACTTTCCACATTTTTTCCTGCTCACGGGGGCGCTCTCATTCACGGTGGGGCGCATGGTCGCCGTCATGCTGGAGTGGGGGCAGGCAAGTAAATTCTAGCCTTTTGCCACGCACTAGGGATAGAAAGGAGAGAGAACATGGCAATCATGCTGGAGCTTGTAGCCGCGGCGGTGGGGATCGTGGGTTTTGCGGCGGCGGGGACGCTGGGGGCGATTGCCTTTCAGGTGGTGGGTGACTGGGTGCTCGACCGGATTCTCTAAAAAATTCAGCCGCAATCCTCAACAGTATAGATGTAAGACCAATCACTGCCCGCAACGTGGCAAAGGGGTGCATCGTGGAAAACCAAATGATGGTCGAGACCCTCCGACTGAACGTGATGCGTGGTGCCCGGTACGTTGGCACGGCCCTCCCGGAAGCGACCGTCGCAAAGACGGTCGAGACCATCCTATCACGGATGCCGGACCGCCCGGATCTCTACGCCATAAAGGCCGGACGTAACGCCGGGATCGACCACCTTCGGGCCACCGCTGCTGCCGCCCGCCGGATGGAGAAAGCCCAAGCGGCGGCGATTGCGGTGGCGCAAGCCCAGCGCGATTACGCGGCGGCGGTCGAGGAAATCGAGGACGCTATCCACCTAGATTTGGTCACTTACTCCGGCAGCCAGAAGCCGGAGGCGCGAGCGGCCATGATGGACATTCTCCGTATGACGGTGGCAGGTGAAACCACCCCGGCGATGATGCAGAAATATAGTATCAGCGCCGCCCTTGTTCACCAGCGGCTTCGTCGGGCGCGGGTGGCAATCGTCCCGTGCCTTTCGGAGAACGCCCGGAAGGTCGCGGAGCGGCCCCCCCGTGCCCCAAGGGGCTAGTCAAATTCTAGATTTTTCCACAACAGATAGAGTGTAAGACGGGGGGTGAATGACTCACCCCCCGTAACCGACTGGAGACGCACCATGAAGAAGACCCGCGCCCGTTGCCACCGCTGCGATAAGGCCGTCACCATCGAGGAAACCGGATTCCTTGACCGGGCGGGCAGGTGCTGGTGCGACGGGTGTGACCTTGCAGCGGAGAATGCCTCGATGAATGAGGCGCTGGCAAAGGCATATGATTACTTGGCGAACCAAAAGGGCTGGTAAATTCTAGGATTTTCTTTCACATAATAGGTGTAAGGCGAGGGTGAATGACTCACCCCGCAAACGCAAGTGGAGGCTCCGATGGCGATCACGGTTCACGGGGACGGCGGTATGAGCATCACGGGAGAGGAGAGTATCAAGCTCGCCCGTATGCTCACGCAGCTCCACGCCCTTAAGGGCGAGGGTTTCGGCATCCGGTACACGCGGGGTGGCCCCTCGGTTCTTTCGATGGTCAAGAAAGAATACAACCTGAAGGGCAACCGTGACAAGGTTTTCACGGCCTTTGCTGCTATCGTTCAAGCCTACGGGGCAGAACACCGCCGGATGCAGGACGCAGGTGAGATCTAGGCAAGTAAATTCAAGCCTTTTCCTTCACATCATAAGTGTAAGACGGGACGGTGAATGTCTCACCGCCACAACCGAAAGAGAGAGCCTGCGATGAGCAACAAGGTGATGGGTGCCAAGGTACCAACGCTGGATGAACCCCACTTCTGGATCGTGACGCAGAAGGATGGTTTCCGGTTCCCCACCGACGACGCTGCTGAAGTCGCGGCGGCCAGCAAAGTGCGGGGCACGCAGGTGAGGGTGGTCCCCGGGCACCTTTGCGGGGAGTGCAAGTAGACAAGTAAAAAAGGGGCGGGGCTGGAAAGAATCCAGCCCCGCCCCTTTTTTCGTTTCTCCCTCTCCCTCTCCTCGCCCGCTCTAATAAATTCAAGCATTTCCTGTAGCATATAGGATAGAAGGGGGTCACAATGGCCTGGTGCCTGTTCTTAGATGATGAGCGGTCCCCAGCGGACGACGGGCGGGATTACACAATCGCCCGCACCCCCGATGCCGCCCTAACCCTAGTGCGGGAGAGGGGATTCCCCGCGTTTATGAGCCTCGACCATGACCTAGGGGAAGGGCTGGACACAATGCAATTCCTTCGGGCGTTGGCGGGAGAGTATCCCGATCCCCCTTTCATTCCTGCCTATCAAGTCCATTCGGCCAATCCAGTCGGGCGGGATAATATGGTGTCGTTTCTGGAAAGCTGGCGGCGATCCTTGGGCTGGTAAATTCTAGGGATTGTCTCAACATCTAGAGTGTAAGATACAAACAACGGAGGATTAATGTTTTACCTTGCGTTCGGAATGAACCGTAGGATGCTTGGGCCCTTCAACACGGTGGGGGAGGCTGGAACCGCCCGCAGGGTGAGCGGGGACATTGTGGTAGACGAAAACGGTATCCCCTGCCCCGATGAGTCGTGGCTCTGGGATTGGGAGCGGGTGGAGCCGGTTTGCTATGCCCGGTGGTGCATCGAAATGGGGCGCATCATGTAGGCTAGTAAATTCAAGGTATTCTCTCAACATAAGGACTAGAAGGAGGAGAGACGCAATGAATGTCGCCCAAATGATTGCCGAGAGGGAAGCAAAGGCCGCGCAGGGTTCGTGGGTTCCTGCGTGCGGGGGCACCGAAACGCCCTTCACGACCCGAACGGGCCACCGGCTGCTGTATTGCTGGCAGCCGTCAACGGGGCGTCACGCCTACTTGAACCTTGGCACGGACATCTTTCTAACGGATGAGGAAGCCGA